>JBDRDI010000060.1:0-3098 GCA_043820875.1 bacterium | reverse complement strand
TAAAATAAGAATTATTATGAAAAGAAATGAGACTAATTTTGCCTATATTGATGGAGCTAATTTATACCGCGGTGTAGAAAGTTTAAGATGGCAGCTTGATTACAAAAGATTCCGTGTTTGGTTATCTGAAAAATACAGAGTTCGTACCGCTTACTTATTTATCGGATTAATACCAAAATACAAAGAACTTTATAAATATCTACAAGAATCAGGATTTACTTTGATATTTAAAGAAGTTGTTTATGATGGCGATGGCAAGCCAAAAGGAAACTGTGATGCAGATTTAGTTTTACAGGCAACACGTGATGCTTATGAAAATAAATTTGATAAGGCATTACTCGTTTCCAGTGACGGTGATTATGCTGGCTTAATTGCATTTTTAATAGAAAAACAGAAATTTTCTGCTGTTTTATCACCTCATTCTCAAGACAAGTGCTCAATTTTAATTAAACGGACAGGAGCAAAAATTGCTTATATAAATGAACAGCAGTCTATACTCGAATTAACACAAAAAGAAAAAGCCCCCGATGAAGACGAAACTCCATAGGGGTCTTTTTCGTAAGTATTAATCATATCCTAGCAAATACATTAAGAATGTCAATGGCAAATGTGGATAAATGATATTTCCACCCATGTTGTTAAATTATAGCGAAAAATATGGTAAAATAAGAGTAAAATGCAAAAAGATTTTGATAAGTGGAATAATCTAAAGAAAAATTTGCAGAAGACTGACAATAAATTATTTTTTCATGAGCGAGAAATTTGGTGGTGTTCAATTGGTGTTAATCTTGGCTTTGAGCAAGATGGCAGAAGTGATACTTTTGAAAGGCCAATCCTTATTATAAAAAAATTTAATCAAGACATTTTTCTAGGATTGCCGATGACGAGTGCTCAAAAAGAAGGAGTTTACTATCAGAAGATACAATATGAAAATAGAGATTATACTATTGTACTTTCACAAATTAGATTATTTGACAGAAAACGTTTGCAAAGGAAAATTCGTATCTTACCCAAGAAAGAGTTTGAAGTAATTAAAGAGTGTTTTAAAAACATTCTGTAAAAAAAGAAACGGACCCCCTTTCAGGGGTCCTCGGAGGCCGAAGCCATTGTGTATATTTATATTAGCAAGCGCATAGAGAATGTCAATGGTAAATGTGGATAAATAATATCCTTAACTATTCGTTAAATTATAGCAAAAAATATGGTAAAATATTAGTAATATGGAAAACAATGAAAATATAATTTATGGGGTTGATTTGGATAAGCGTATTAGACATTTTGGCTACCTTTTTGTATAATACTACTATACATTTTAACAAGTATAATCATGTATTATTCAAGGAAAATAGAGGCGCAATTAAAAAAGAATATGCGTGGCGCGCAAGCGCTTATTGTCACTGGCATGCGGCGAGTCGGCAAAACCACCATCCTGCAAGAATTGTACAAAACTGTTCCTGATAATAAGATTTGGTTTGATTTTGAAAATCCATTAGATATTAAATATTTTGAAGATATTGACTATAATGATATCTATCAAAATATTGTTCAAAAGGGGAATCTTAACGCGCGAAAACGGGTATATGTTTTTATTGACGAGGTTCAAAAGTATCCGGAAATAAGTAAAATTGTTAAATATCTTATAGACCACTATAAGGTAAAGTTTGTGTTAACTGGTTCGGCGAGTTATTATCTTAAAAATTTATTTCCAGAAAGCTTGGCTGGCAGGAAAATTATTTTTGAAATGTATCCGTTGGATTTTGAAGAGTTTTTAGTTTTCAAGAAGGAAGACAAAGAGCGATATCAAAAAATAAAAAGCAAAAAAAATATATCAGAGCTGGATTATGAGCTGTACGATATGCACTACAAAGAATTTATGGAATGGGGCGGATTCCCAGAAGTGGTACTCGTAAATGACAAAAATAAAAAACAGCAGCGGCTTGAAGATATTTTTGGTTCGTATTATCAGCAGGAAATTATCAACCTTGCTGATTACAGAAAGGGACATAAGGTGCGCGATTTGATTATTCTGCTGGCTGCGCGAGTTGGCTCCCGGCTTGATCTGGTTAAATTATCGCAGGAATTGCAAATTCAGCGCGCCACCATTTATTCATATTTAGCATTTTTGCAAGATACCTATTTTATTCATTTAGTTTCTAAACTTTCAAGGTCAGTGGATCGGGAAGTTTCGGGCACGCAAAAAGTCTATTTTTGCGATAATGGTATTTTGAAAGTGATGGCGCGCGTAAGCGCAGGCCAACTGCTTGAGAATTCCGTATATAATCAGCTAAAAAACAAGGGCCATATAAGTTATTTTCAAAAGAAGTCCGGAGCAGAGATTGATTTTATTCTTGATAAGAAAATAGCGTACGAAGTGAAACGAACGGCTTCTCCTATTGATGCGCGCAGTCTTGAAAGAATACTGCGCCTTGCGAAGTTGAAAAAAGGTTTTGTGGTTAGCGAGCAATATGTAAAAGTTGGGATGGATGGCGTAGTGTTCGGGCAGTTTCTTTGAAGAATTTTTATAAGTGGAATAATCCAAAAATATGGTAAAATAAGAATAAAATAAAAATGGAAATAAATAAGGAAAAATTAAAGGATCTGCTGGTTGCGCCGGGGCATATCAGCGAGAATGATTTTGAAAATATCATTCAGGAATCAGAAAAGAAAAAAGTTCCTGCGGAGGTTTTATTTGTGGAAAAAGGGCTGATTTCTGACGAACATTTGGGCAGAACTCTAGCTGACGCTTTTGACTATAGATTTGTTGATTTAAAGAAAACAAAAATTCCTAATGAATTGCTTAAGATTATTCCGGAAATTGTTGCCAGCTCGCAAAAAGCTTTGGCTTTTGAATTAGATAATAATATTCTTAAAATTGCCACTAATAATCCTGAAAATTACGAGTTTTTTAAACTGCTTGAGAAAAAAACTGGCTTTGAAATTGAAGTTTATTATGCCAGTGAATGGGGAATTGAAGAAGCTTTAAAATTTTATAAAAGCGACTTAGGGCTCAAGGTAAAAAATATTATACAAGGGTTAGAAAAAAAACCTGATGCTGAAGAAGAAATAGTAAAATTAGTCAATCTTTTTTTGGAATACGC
>JBDRDI010000059.1:0-45672 GCA_043820875.1 bacterium | reverse complement strand
ATCTGCCAATGCATCTTTACAACCGGTGTCTTTGTTTCCATGGCAATTAAGTCCGGCTTTTCTTTTATAATTCTAGTCAACCATTTTTCATAAGTCATTTCTTCAGCAATACCGTCATCCCAAAAAACTTCATAATTATTTTTCTTTAACAAAGTTGCCGCGTAAGCCGGAATCATGGGATATATAAAAGTAGGGCTATTAAACCATTGAAACTGGCGGTTCTGCGCCAAAAGCGGCACGCCCTTTTCTGATTCAAGTGGTGGAAATGATATGGATATTTTCATAATTCTACAAAATTACTCCGCCAGCTGGCGGATTACAAATATACAAATAATTTTAATTAACGTTTTGTCCCGGCAGAGTCTCTCCGCAGAGGACTCTGCCGCGTCGACACGGCGTCGTAGTCCCCTTCGGGAGACTACGACGGAACAGAAAAAATAATTCAAATAATTTAATTGTCGGCTCCATAGTCCCCAAAGGGGCTGTGGAGCCATAATGTTTTGTCGGCAATTCGCACCGTGGCTCCATAGCTCTGCGGAGACTATTGAGCCGACGAATTCCCTTACCCATTCCCCCTCTCCCGTTCGCAGCGGGAGAGGGTTGTGTCGAGGGCATCTTTACCTCAACTTACTCCTCAACTCTCTCACAAACACAAAACCTTGAATAAATTTAAAACCATAAACCAAATGCGTGAATAATATATAGTAAATCGCGTTCAGGGCAACCAAAATATTCTTCTCGTGTTTTCTAATATCAACCAAAGCTTTTAATATTGCCAAACAATAAACCACAAGTCCGAATAAATAAATTTTAAAAAAAATAATATCAGCAAAACTTAAAACCGCGCCGAAAAAAAGAAAAATCAGAAACAAGCTTGGCAGAAAATATTTTAATTTAAAAGATGTTTCCGGATATTTTTTGGCAAAGAATCCACGATGGATTCCATACCCGCTCACTTGTTTCAAATGCTTCACAAGTCCTGCTCGACGATGATGATAAACGATTAAATTCGGGTTATATAATATTTTTTTATTATTCTTTATAACGTCCAAACACAATTTCGTATCTTCTCCGGGCCAAAACTCGCAATCAAAACCGTTTATTTCTTTAAAAACTTTTTTTCTGATTGACAAATTAACACTCGGCCAATCGTCAATCTGTCTTTTCTTGCCTATCGGCGCGTAACGCTCCGGACATCCTCCGGAAAGAGAACTTAAAAATACCGCGCCGGAAATCTTTTGCCAAAAAGAATCATTCTCTGGCGTAACAGCCGGACCGCCAACAGCCGCTATCTCGCTATTTTTAAAATCCTCGTCAATAATATTCAAAAAATCTTCTTGCGGATATGCGTCGTCGTCAATGAATATTAAAATTTCTCCAAGGGCGTCTCGCATGGCCAAATTTCTTTTCATGGCCGGACCGCCCGGTCCGCTCGCAATTTGCCTCGTCTTCAAAAATTTTACATTATCATATGTCTGATCTGGATAAATTATAATTTCAAAATCATCACGCCGCGATTTCAAAATCTTCGGCACTGACTCTTTGATATAGTCATTAATTTCTTTTACCGGAATGATAAAACTATATTTGATCATACTCTATCTTTTTAATTTGTCTTTTTTAATCACGTACAACGGCCGGTTCATGACCTCAGCGCGAATGTTTGCGATATAAAGCGCGACCAGACCCAAACAGCTCAAAACAACGCCGATTAAAAATAGATTGGCTACACCAAGAATGGCCAAATTTGAAAAATAAAAACCGAACGGATCGCCAAAAATAAATCTGTCAAAAAATATAAACACGCCCAAGGCTCCGGAAATAATAACAATAATCACGCCCAGGTATCCGGCCAATTTCAAGGGGAAAAGACTATAATTTATAAAAGCCGAGAAAGCCAATTTGAATAATTTCGTTTTGTCATATCCTGCCCGGCCGGAAAAACGCTTCTCGGATTTAAAATAAATATAATCCCTTTTGAATCCCAGCCAGTCAATCAAACCGCGCGCGATGCGGCCACGCTCCGTAAATTTATTAAACTCGCCAACAACTTGCGCGCTCATCAAACGAAAATCAGTGGCATGAGGTATAATTTCCGTTTCACCGATTATTTTCATGATCCAATAAAATAATTTTGAACCGAATTCTTTAAAAAGTCCGCCATCATCGCCACCTTTCCGAACGCCAACAACAACATCCGCGCCCTCTTTCCATTTTTTCAAAAACTCCGGAATTAATTCCGGCGGATGTTGGAGATCCGCATCAATGGTAAGGACCGCGCTTCCCGATGCATTATTTAATCCTGCGGTAATTGCGCTCTCTTTGCCAAAATTTCGGGAGAACTCAATAAATTTTGCTTTCTCATCAGAATTCGCGATTTTACTTATCTCATGGGCTGATTTATCGCTTGAACCATCGTTCACAAAAATTATTTCGCAATCATAATCAACCAAATTTAAAAACACTTTTTTTATTCTCTCGTAAATAATAGGGATATTATTTTCTTCGTTAAATACTGGAATGATAATGGAAATTAATTCACGCATATTGTTTTATGATTATTGTATTTAATTCTGTATATAAACCTGATAAATAACGCGCTAAGTATTAAGGCGCTGACAAAAATAAAATTATTAATAATCTGCGATAGATTGCCGTGGCGCGAATAAGACAATGTCAAAACAAGTGGCGGGGCAAGGATGGCCAAAGGAAGAATAACGGAAAAACGCCGCAAGGCCAAAAAATAAAAAAATGAAACATTAATAAGGGATGCCAAGAATGACAAAATCCCGAGAGCAGACAAAAGATTCGCCCGAACAACATACTTTTGCCCAATCAATATTTTTATCGCAGACTCTGAAAATAATGAAAAAACAAAGAGAGCCAATCCGCCACCAACAGCGATTAAAAATAAAGCTTTAAAAAATATTTTTTTATTTTCCTTTTCCGAATTTAAAATTTTCACGGAAGAAAGAAGCACTCCGGCCACCGAACCGGTCGCAAAAAATATTATTCTCGCGATGGTCGCCACTCCGCTGTAAAGTCCGGCTTCTGTGGGTAAAAAATAGTGCTTAACAATAATAACATCCGCGGTGTATAAAAATGTTATGCAAAATACGCTTAAAAGAATTACCAATCCGTAATATAATTCTTTCTTGATTTTATGGCTAATTTTTATTTTTTTGTCTATCGGAGTGGAACGTTCATCCTTGGTTTTATAAAAAACAAAAGCAAAAACAAAAATTTGCGCGATAACCAAAGCGGCAATGGCGCCGAAAGAAGACCAGCCGATATAAACCAAAATGACGGCAAAAAACAAACGACCGCCCGTGGAAATGATGCCTGCGAAGGAAACGGTGGCAAACTGCTGTTTGCCCTGTAAAATTGCCTGCCGGACATAAGTTAAAAAAGAAAAAATTAAAAGCAGGGCCAAAACAAGAAATGGATAGAAAGAATCAAAATTTAAAAACTCTTTAAATTTATTGCTGAATATTATAATAATCAAAGAAATAAAAAGAATTATGGAGAGTCCGATTTTTTCCAGCGCGAAAATCAGCGCGCGCTCTTCACTCTTGTTTTTAGTGTTGGAAACTATATTGACCACTACAATCCCCAAAGCGGAAATCGGCATTGCAAACAGCGCGGATAAAGAGATTAATGATTGCACTTCTCCAAAAGCGGCAACAGCCATCATGCGCCCGAGTACGGGGTGATAAAGATAGCTCAAAACAGCCACAGACATTGAACCTAAAAAAAATATCAAATTATTCTTTAAAAAAGTATCTTGAGAAATTTTCTTGATAATAAACATCATAAAAAAACAATAAAAAAACCGCTTACCAAACTTGCTGTTTAGATTATATAATACCATATTTTATTTATAAAAATCAAGCCATAAAAAAAGAAGCCACTTCAAAAGAAACGACCTCTTTATAATGTTCAAACATTCTTTTATTTTTAGATTTACTCCTCTGCTTGATCTCTCAAATTCTTAAACTTTTTACAAAATTTAAGGCACTCTCTGGTCATGCAGTCCAGCTCTTGGAAAACATCTACTTTCAATACCACGACGCTCCCCTTTATTATTTTCTCTTTCTTTATATACCCTCCCGACTTCATCCTGACAACGACGAAAGCGGAGTCCTCATCGTCTTTTATAATACCTACCCGCATACGCCCCTGTTGGTCAATATCAAAATAAAATTCTGTCTTGGACATTTTCCAAGGCACCATTGCCTTACACACGTCATTCACAGTCAACAGAATATTGTCCGGTCCTTGCGCATTTGCAATTATTTTTATTGTCGTGTCCATTTTTCTATCCCTTCCTGTCTATTTAAATTATTAACGAACTACATGTGGGCCGGGTAGGATTTGAACCTACGTAGGCTGATGCCGCGAGATTTACAGTCTCGTGCGTTTGACCGCTCCGCAACCGACCCATTAATTAAATTTATTTGCAAATTCATTAATCCATTTTTTTATTAATATTAATAATTTTTTATCATTGTATCTTACGTGGATTAATCCGTATTTCATTTTTCCTTCTTTATTTTTTTTATTAGATTTCTTTATATATGGTTTCGTAAACTGCTTTTTCGATATCCCAGTTAATTTAGACCAATACTTTTTTAAATTTTCAGCATCTTGATTTGAATGGCAATATAAAAGAACTCTTAATTTTTTCTTGTTTATACCACATATTTTTATTAAAAATTTTAAAAAAATTTCTATCATTTGGGGATTACTGTTAGCAAAATCTACAATTTTTTCGCCCTCCCATTTTGAACCCTCACCCCAATACAATGACACCCCTGCTATTTTTAATTGTTTCTCATAATCAGTCAAATTTTTCTTTAAAATAAAAGATGGTTTTTTTCTTTCAAAACACAATTTACTAACATCTTTTCCTGTCCTTCTCGGTATTTTATACTTACGTAAAAAATAATATACAGCATCAATTGATACTTTAAAATCTTCAGCGATTTCTTTAGCGCTCATTCCTGAATTATAACTTTTTTTTATATTATAATATTTATCTTTTTTTATTGTAGCCATATAACTATTATATCAAACAAAATAGTATATGTAAACTACTTTACTTTTCTATCTACCATCCGACTGATGACTCCTGAGCCGTTGTCGGGAATTGAACCCGAGACCTACGCCTTACCATGGCGTTGCTCTACCAGCTGAGCTACAACGGCTTTTAAACAAAAAGGCGCATTACGCGCGCGAAAAAAACAATAATATTAAACCGCGGGCAAGGCGCAAAAAATTTATAGCTCGTCAATTTCTTTTTTAATTTCTGCCAATTTTTGATTATCAGGATTGGCTTTCTGGAATTTTTCGTAAGTCTCTTGAGCCAAATATTTGTCTTTTTTAATTATACTCATTTCAAGCTTAATGTCAAGATATCGTGGATTATTGGGCTCAATCTTCAGGGCCTTGTTAATATTTTTACAAAAATTTTCATAATCTTCTTGCGCTTTATTTATCAGAGCCAAATCAAAATAAATTTCAGATATGTTTATCGCGCAAGCGTCTTCTTCTTGATTACGGTCATTTTTCAAAATATTGCCATCACCGCCATATTCGTTTTCAATCAGTTTCAATGTATGCTCGACAGTCTGCTTCGCCTCATTGTAACTCTTTGATTCAAAATATAATTTTCCAAGTCCGAGAAAAGCTTCAACACATCGACTGTCTTTTTCTATAATTTTAATATACGATTCTTCCGCATTTTTAAAATCTTCTTTCTTCACAAAATCTTCTGCGGCCGCGAATAATTCATCCACAGATTGGTTCCCACCCTCAACCGACATACCTTTTCCTTCATTGTGAAAATTAACCAGTTTGCCGTACAAATTTTTTAAAAAAAGAAAAAATATTCCGGCCACCGGCTTAACAACTCTTGAAAATTTTGAAAAATATTTTAATAAATTTCTTTTTATTTTATTGCTAATAATTCGCTCTTTGAATTTTGCTTCTCTCTCAGCCTGTATGCTTTCTATATTTAAGCTGGCCAGCAAGGAAAACTTTCTGACCACAATAACTATAACGACACAAAGACTGGCTATTATTAAAATAAAATGAATTATATTGAACATAAATTTTATGTCTTTATTTCTCTAAAATTAATACGGCCGTTACTTCCGAATAAGCGCATTTTTTTCTCCACCACTTTTTCAATCGCGCCGATGGCCGGTTCCAGTAAAACTCTTGGATCTGTTTCGTCTTTATTTTCTGAGCAATTTTTTATAACCGCTTGGCAAAAAGCTATTTTTATATCCGAACCGATATTGATGATATTTACTCCTTCTTTTATGGCCTTTTTTATTTTTTTGTCATCAACGCCGGATCCTCCGTGCAAAACAAACGGCAATCTGGTCTTTGCTTTTATCTCTTTGAGCAATGGGAAAATAATATCTTCATTTGAATATACCCCATGGGCTGTGCCAATTGCCGCCGCAATTGTATCCACTTTTGTTTCTTTAACGAATTTTATAACATCTTCCGGTTTTGCGATTGGAATATCAAAAATTTTATCTCCGATTTTTCCATGTCCACCTTTTATTGAACCGATCTCACCCTGCACCCAAACGTTTTTACTATGCGCCATTTCCACAACTTGTTTTGTCAAACTGATATTCTCATCCAATGGCAACTGGGAAGCATCAATATGCACGGAAGAAAATCCGGCCTTGATGCATTCAAAAATAGAATCCAAACTCCGACCATGATCCAAATGCAAAACAATTGGAACTTTGGTCGCGATGTTCTTTGCCACCGTGGAAACAAGATGCGTCACCGGTTTTAATCCCATATATTTGATGGTGCTCTCTGAAACTTGTATGATGGCAGGGGATTTTAATTTCATGGCGGCATTGGACACGGCCAAGGCTGATTCAATATTGTGAATATTAAAAGACCCGAGAGCGTATTTTTCTTCTTCAGCTTGTTTTACTAGATCTTTAATGTGTGCTAACATATTACCGCTTTTATAACTTTATAAAATTCTTCCGCGTCCAAGCTGGCCGACCCAACCAACATTCCGTCAATATTTTCCAAGCCGATAAAACTATTAATATTCTCGCTGTTAATACTGCCTCCATAAATAATTTTAAAATTTTCATTAACGATGTCGGCTCCAAGCATGTCATTCAGGGTCAATTTTATCACCTTGTGGGCATATTCCGCCTCAGACGGTTCAATCGCGGTGCCGGATCCGACTGCCCAAATAGGTTCATAGGCAACGATTATTTGCTGTCCCTTCTCTATATCAATGCCAACAAAGGCTTGTTGCAGTTGATCAAATAAAACAAAATCTCTTCGATCCGTCTTTCTTTCATCCCAGTTCTCGCCAATACAAACGATAGGAGTAATGCCACCGATTTTCAAAACAGCCGCTATTTCCTTGTGAATCATCTCATAACTTTCTATTTTGAATTTGCGCCTCTCTGAATGACCAATAATGACGTAATCACAAGAAGCGTCTTTCAGCATGCTCGCGCAAATTTCTCCGGTATATGATCCGTAATCCTCCCAAAAAACATTTTGGGCACCCAATTTTATTTTACTATCTTCAAAAATTTTACCAACATCGAGCAAAGATATAAAATTCGGGCAAACTGCCAACAAAATGTTACTTTCTTCCAGCGACACAAATTTGTCTTTCATTTTTTTGGCCAATTCAAGCGTTTCAGAAATGCTTAATTTCATTTTCCAATTGGCAATGACTATTTTTTCTTTCTTCATAATATGTTTTATTATTATTTATCTATTAATTATTATACCATTACAAAAAGAAAAAGAAAACTCTGACTTACCAAACGTAATTATCATAAACCCATTCCACAATTTTTCTTGTATAATCAAATCTTGAATCAATATCCTGACCGCGCAATACAACTGAAATTATTTTATTTTCATTGGAATTTATGAACTTTCCGGCAAAACAATATCCGGCCGCGTTCGTATAGCCGGTTTTCCCTCCCAAAATATTTATGCCGCCGAACGGAAAAACTTCCAAGAGAAGATCTGTGGCATAAACAACCCCTTTTCTACCCTGCAATGTGATGAATTCATATTTTTTATTTTGTGTTATTTCCAAAATTTGTTCAGAAGACAGCGCTTCTTTAACTATTTTTGACATTTCCAAAGCAGTGGAAACATTATTGTCGCTCAAGCCGACCGTGTCCGTGAAGTTGGTTTTTTCCAAACCCATATCATGCGCCCTCTGATTCATTTTTGAGACAAACTCTTTTTCGGTCATCCCAGTAGACTGAGCCAATGCTTTTGTCGCCGTGTTTATTGATCCGATCAAGCTTAAATTTAATAAATCTATTATTTTTATTTTATCTCCTCTATATAAATATTCTCTTCCGCCCTCCTCTTTGTCGCTATCTTTAATTTCATAGACATCATCAAAAGGAACGTTTGAATCCAAAAAAATCATGGCAGTCATCAGTTTGGTCAAGCTGGCAACAGATGTGACAACATCTTCATTTTTTTTATAAAGCGTCTTTCCGCTGTCTTCATCTATCACAATTCCAAAGCTACTCCCTATCTCAATTTCAACCGCTCCGTCTTTTTTTTGTGGAACAACGAATGACAACTCCGGGACATCTTCGCTCTGCGGCAAGCCGTATTCATTTACGGTTTTGTTAACACTGTTTTCAGCTCTAGCCTCGTTGGCTCCAAGCACTATGGTTTTTCCGTCCGCGTCTTTTTGTTTATTTAACAAATTAAAATTAAATATTGAAGAATTTAAAAAACAAATTAATCCAACATAAAAAATCGTGCTGGCAAAAATTAATAATGTTTTTCTGAAAATAGGCATATATGAATTTAATTTTCTTTGATTATTTCCGCTCCTTCCAAAATTCTATCAATAGTATCGTCTTTATGTAATCTCTCATAATCCGGAAGTTCACCTATGTCATTTATGCCAAGAAAACGAATAAAATCAAAAGAAACAACAAAATATACCTCACCTTTGGTTTTGTCTTGTTTTGATTCCACCAATCCGCGAATCATTAAATTTCTGAGTATCAACGAACAATTTACTCCTCTGATTCTCTCAACATCAATTTTACTGATGGGACCACGATAGGCGATAATAGTTAAAGTTTCCAAACTTGGCCTGGTTAATTCACCTGTTGTTTCGTCGTGTATAAAATCCTGCACAAGTTTACTATTTTCCGATGAACTGACCATCTGAAACTTGGAACCGTTCTTGATTATTTGCACGCCCCTTTTTTCTTTTTTGTAATCTTCAACCAATTCTTCGCAAGCTGTTTTTGCTTCAGCCTCGCTTGATTTAATTAAACCGACCAGCTGTTTTGTCGACATTGGTTTGGCGGAAATGAATAAAAGAGATTCAATTTTTGATTTTAATGGCATATATAAAAATTATTTAATTATTGCGGCTTTCTTTATTGCCGGAAATTATTATTTCTCCGAATAATTCTTTTTGAAACAAATCTATCTCATTTTGCCTCATAAGTTCAAGCGCCGCCAAAAAACTCACAATCACTTCTGTCCTTGATTTGGCGTTTTTTAAAATTTTGCTCAAACTAATTTTTAATTTTTGCGTAATAAGTTTTTGAATGGCTGATATTTTTTCTTCAATACTTATTTTCTTGTCCAAGGTTTCTTCCGGTAATTTTTCCGGTAATTTATTTTTGGCGGTAAAATTACTGAAAACCGATGACAAATCTTTGGCGCATAATCCTTGAGGCGGACAAAATAAAACTTGGCCGGAAGCAAACATAGCTTTTCTGTTGAATTCCCGCGCGAACATAAATTTTTTCTTTCCGACTATTTTTTCAATTTTTTTTGCAGCTTCCAAAAATTCTTTATACATTCGGAGCTGTTCCTCAAATTCCGCGATTTCTTCATCTTCTTCTGGAAATAAAAATGGCAAAAGCAATTTGGATTTAATGAGCAAGAGCTTAGCGGCAATCACTAAAAAATCAGCCATTTCTTCCGGATTAATATTTTTTGCGCCACGGATATAATTAATATATTGATCAACAACATTCGCCAAGCTGATTTGAGTGACGTCCATTTCCTCTTTCTCAATCAACTTAAAAAGCAAGCCAAAAGGCCCTTCAAATTTTTCCAATTTTATTTTTAACATAAACTATACACATATTATACATATAAATAAAGCCAAAAGCAAATAAAAAACACCCCCGACGGCATGTCCTTTATTTAATAACAATATATACAATTACAGATTAATCTCCTCAATAAGTTCAGAAATTTGTTTATTAATCTCTTTGATTCTTTTTCTTATTTCTCTGAAGTTTGTTTTTATTAAATCTATTACTTCTTTATCGTTGTTTAATCCTTCTTCCAGCTCTTCTCTGCTGTTTTCTAATCCCATTCTTTCTTCTTCCAAATTTTTTATTAATTCAACGGTTTTCTTCAAAGTTTCAATTTTTCTTTTTTCACTGCCTCCGCGTCCAGAGCGGTAAATCACTTCCAGAGCTTTTTCTTCCGGCGTGCCATTTCTTCTTTTTTCTTTTAAATCTTCTTTATTCAAAATCATTTTTCGGTCAGACAATTCCAGCATCTCGCTTAATATCGTGAATAAAGCATCTTCGTAGGACTTAATCGCGGAAACATCTTTTGAAGCGCTGAGCGAACTCATTGCTTCGCGAAAGCTTGCCCATCCGCCGCTTATGCTGGCTTTAAATTTCAGATCTTCAGGCATCTTTACCTTGGTCTCTTTAAATTCTTCCTCATAAGTATCTCTTTGTTTCGGATCGGAAAAATTCTGTAATTTTGACGCCTCTTCATTCTTATTAAAATCTTCCTGAATCTTTTCCAAAATATAGTCCATTATTTTTCTGCCCGCTATTTCCTCTCCGTCAATTCCAACAAAATTACTTTCTGTATCTAGAGGTAAGTCCCCCGAGACAGCAATCATAAACTCGTCTCCACTCCTATGTGAAGCAATCGCACTAAGTCCTTGTTCTTCCAGCCATTTTGCGGTTCGCCCTTCCATTAAAATTTTTGCCGAAATTTTTAGATATTCGTCTCCTGCCTCATGTCCGCTTCTCTCACCAACTGTATTGTCATTAACTGATTTCAAGCCGTCAATATCCAAAAAAATCATGGCAGTCTTGCGCGGAGCCTCATCATCATTTTCAAAACGTTCAATATCACCGTCCAAAGAGGTCAACAACCAAGATTTAAACATTGCAAAATTCGCGATATTGTGAAAAAATTCTTTTTTGGTCGCGACAATAGCGTCAAAAATTAAATCTCGTTTAACAATTTCAAGATCTTCTTTTTTCATTCCGTTTTCTTCGTATTTTTTCAATCTTTCAGTTATTTTTCTTGAATCCCAGATAGTAATGCGTTCACCCTCTTCCAGCCCGTCCAATTGTTCTCTGACATTTAACGATTCACGCTTCATTTCCAGAATATTTTGAAGCGCCATTTTTTCTTTTTCGCTTTCTTTGGTAATAATTTTTTCGGTCATATTTTTAAAACTATAATTAACAGATATGAAAACAAGGCGAAAAAACATTAACGCCTTGTTGATTACTTGACTTCCTTTTCCAAAGAGCCCTTCTTTAAATGCAACAACCATTGCATAATTTTTTTTATTCCATCACAATTATCGCCTTCTTCGCCACTCTCGCTATTTTTCTCTTTATCATCTTCTAAATTTTCAGGATTTTTCTCCATATTATTCCTTTCATTATATTTTTTATTTTATAATGTTTGTAAAACTCTGTCAAGCGATTTGTAAAGAGATAATTTTGGCTTATATTAAACAGATTTCAAGACAACAAAGACTAATTATTTGCCAATAACAAGTTTTTATATTTATATTATATTTATTTTTCAACGATTTTTATGCCTATTTCTTTAAGTTGCTTCTCGTCCACATCGCATGGGCTATCCATCATTACGTCTCTACCCTTTCCATCTTTGGGAAAAGCGTAAATATCGCGGATTGAATTCCAATCATTGATTACCATTAATAATCTATCGATACCTGGCGCGTTGCCTCCGTGCGGAGGAGCTCCGTATTCAAAAGCCCTGATCATAGCGCCGAATTTTTTATCAACTTCTTCTTTATTATATCCGGCAATTTCAAAAGCTTTATACATTATTTCCGGATTGTGATTCCGAATAGCGCCGCTGGTTAATTCAAAACCGTTGCAAACAAAATCATATTGATACGCCAGAATGTCTAATGGATTTTTATTATTTAAAGTATCCATTCCTCCTTGAGGCATGGAAAATGGATTATGGGCAAAATCAATTCGTCCTTCTTCTATTTCAGAATAATCATACATTGGAAAATCAGTTATCCAAAGCCAGGCCGCTTTATTTTTATCTTTCAATCCAAGCATCTCCCCGCACTTATTTCGCACCGCTCCCAAAACCGAACATGCTTCGCTCCACTTGTCCGCGGCAAAAAAGATTATATCGCCAGGAAATGCCTTGACATGCTCCACAATTTTTTGAGACAACTCTTCTCCTAAAAATTTTACGATTGGCGATTGCAACGCGCCTTCTTTTACAATAATATAAGCCAACCCCTTGGCACCGTTATCTTCCGCGATTCTGGTCAAATCTTCAATGTCTTTGCGAGAAAATTTTGCTCCACAGTCAATTTTTAAGGCATGCACAACGTGACCTTCTTTTTCTGCAGTATCAGCAAAAACTTTAAATCCACACCCTCCAACCATTTCCGTAATCGGTTGAATTTCAAAATCAAAACGCAAGTCCGGCTTGTCTGAACCGTATTTTGTCATGGCCTCTTTCCACGGAATGCGAGGAAACGGCCTCCACATTACTTTCTTTTCGCTGAACTTTTCAGTCAATTTAACCATTAATGGTTCCATAATATTAAAAATATCATCCTGCTCCACAAAACTCATTTCCATATCAAGCTGATAAAATTCTCCATAATGCCGATCCATTCTTGTGTCTTCGTCTCGGAAACAAGGCGCGATTTGAAAATATTTGTCCAGTCCACCAACCATTAAAAGCTGTTTAAATTGCTGTGGCGCCTGCGGCAGGGCAAAAAATTTCCCCGGATAAAGGCGTGACGGCACCAAAAAATCTCGCGCTCCTTCAGGTGAGGAATTTGCCAAAACAGGAGTCTGAATTTCCGTAAATCCCTGCTTGTGAAAATAATCTCGACATTCCCTGATAACATCATCTCTTATCTTCAGCATCTCTTGGACTTTTTTTCTTCTTAAATCAATAAAACGATATTTCAACCTGATATTTTCATTTGCCTCTCCTGCTTTTTCATCATCAATTTCAAAGGGCGGTGTTTTGGATTTGTTTAAAATTTCCAACTCACCTACTTCCACTTCAATTTCTCCGGTGTCTAATTTTTTATTGATCATTTCATCCGGCCGCGCGATTACTTTACCGATTATTTTTATTACCCATTCGCTTCTAAGCTGATCAGCTTTTTCATACGCTTCTTTATTAATATCCGGATCAAATTTAATTTGCGTTAATCCGTATTTATCGCGGAGGTCAATAAAAATAAGACCGCCGTGGTCACGCCGTCTGTGTACCCAACCGGAAAGTGTCACAGTTTCATTGATATTTTTTTTGGTTAATTCACCACAAGTGTGTGTTCGTAACATACAGATGTCTGATGTCAGATATCGGATGTCAGATATCTGGTATCTTAAATTAATTTATAAAAAACTTATTACTAATTAACTCGGATATCGGATATAAAAAAACTCGTCTCAAAAATCTGATATCCGAAATCTGATATCTGATTATAGGGACGAGTTTTCTTAACCCGCGGTACCACCCCGCTTGCCTTAAAATTTTAAGGCCTCTTTTATAAGCTATAACGGGCTTACCCGGCGAGTTCTAACAGCTTAAAGCTTTCTTCCCGCGCCTCCCTTGGTGTCTGCCAAAGTAAAACGGCTTTGTTGATTATTATGTTTATTATATATTATATTATCAGAAATCTCAATGTTGACAGAATATTTTATATATGTTGAAATTTTACCGCGTATACTCCAAAAATCCATCCACGATTCTTTTTATCTCAACTGACAAATCATCTTCTGTCTTTATTTCCATCATCTCGTTTAAATTATTTTTTTCAACGAGCCGTAAAATTTTTATCGCATTCTCGGAAATAATATTTTTATTTTCAGTTGGCTCGCATCGCGTACAAATCAAACCACCGCGCGAAAAATCAAAATGATTATTATCCGGCTCTATTTTGTTTTTGCACAAAACGCAATTTTCCAGCTCCGGCTTATAGCCAAGAAAAAATAACAATTTATAAACATAAGAAGAATATAATAATTGGTGATTCCCTGTCTCTCTCGCGGAAAGCAAATCTAAAAATTCACGCAATAAAAAATAAATATTTTTGTCCGGCTCTTCTTCTTTTATCAAATTATTAAACGTTTGAACGGCTTTGCCCGCAATCTCAATTTTTTCCAAATTATTTTTGACGCGCGGATAAATCACACCGGCCAAAGCACTGCCGACATAATCAAAATTACGGCCACGCACGGCCATGATGCGACATTCCGTCAACGGCTCAATGTGACCGGATATTTTGGAAGAAATTTTTCGCGCTCCACGCGCCACCAAATCAATCTTTCCTCTTTCCAAGCTATAAACCAAAACACGGCAATCATTTTCCCGAAAAGGAACTTTGTTTAACACTATGACTTTTGTATTATATGTTTCTTCCATGTGTATGTCTTGAACCATGATTCACATGATTAAAAGATTGGCATGATGTTATGCAAAAAAGTTTTTATTAAAATATCCTGTTAATCCTTTAATCATATGAATCATGGTTCAGACAATCGGGCGATCCAGATAACTCTGCAAAATAAGCATCGCCGCAACAGCGTCTCTTGGGACTTTAGCTATTTTATCTCCAAATAAAGCGTCAGCGGCCTTGCTGGTTAATCTTTCATCTATCTCGCGAACTGGAAGATGCATATTATTTTTAAGAGATATAATAAACTCTCCATATTCTAAAGTTAAATTTTCAGTATCCCCTGACATCTTAACCGGCCGACCAATTACTATTTCATTAATTTTCTCTTGTTTTATTATTTCTAAAATTTCATTTAAATCATTGACCACCTTATAAGGCGTGGCAATTTTTGTTTCGCTATCGCCCATGGCCAAGCCGACGCGCGACGTGCCCCAATCAATCCCAAGATATGTTGTTATTTTATTTTTTAACATAGCTAAATATAATACAAATCTATAAATAAAAATATAAATTATTTGCGGATTTGCATATCATTTGTAGATTTGCATCATGATATTATAATTCCGTTAATACCAAGCATCCTTCTTCCGTAACGGCGACAGTGTGTTCAAAATGCGCGCTCAAGCTTCCGTCCGCGGTGGCAAAAGTAAAACCGTCCGGCTTTAAAATGATTTTATGATTACCGATATTTATCATCGGTTCAATGGCCAAAACCATGCCTGGCTCAAGAATAATATTATCCAATTCGTTGTCTCTTATTTTATAATTCGGAACTTGCGGGTCTTCGTGAATATCATGCCCCACTCCATGTCCAACCAAGTCTTTAACGACTGAAAAACCTTTTTTTTCTACATATTCCTGAACTGCCGAACCAATATCGTCCAAACTGTTTCCTGGCCTCACTTCGCAAATCGCCAAATTAAGCGCTTCGCGAGTCACATCCACCAAATTTTTTGCCACTTCATCGGCCTTGCCAACAATCACGGTCTTGGCCATATCCGTATAATATCCGCCCAATTTTGAATAAACGTTTCTCGGCTCAACCGTGTTTGAAATCGGATATTCCATGCCAATATCCACTCCAACCACATCACCATCTTTTAAAACTCGCGAAGGCAAGGCCGGCCCGTGCACTATTTCATCGTTTATGGAAATACAAAGAGCGGTGGGAAATTTTTCTCCATCGTGCATAACCAAATTTTTGAAAGCCGGCCGACCTCCAAGACGAATCATAATTTCGTTTGCTCGCTTTTCCATTTCTCCGGTTTTCACGCCAGGTTGGGCAAGCGCGCAAATTTCGTTCAAAATTTTTGCCAAAATTTTCCCGCCATGACGGATAATTTCAATTTCTTGTTTTGTTTTTTTTCTAATCATAATTATTTTACCCACTCGCTTTTCATCTTTTTCCAAATTTCTTTTCTGACTTCCTTGATGCTTTTCTCGCCGTTAATATTGATTAATTTATAATGCTTTTTAAAATATTCCAAAAGCGGTTTATGCCCACTGTGAAAATCTTTTAATCTTTTCGCGACCACTCTCGGGTCATCATCTTTTCGGCGCGACAATTTTTTTTCGCACAGATCGCAACGGCCTTTTTTGAGAGGCGGATTGAATTTCAAATGATATGATGCACCACAATCGCAGACTCTTCGTCCTCCAAGTCGCGCCTTCACGCTACAATCAGAAATATGGATGTAAAAAGCCAGAATAATATCTTTGTCTGAAGATATTTTTTCAAATTTATTTTTCAAATATCCGAGCTGCGACTCTCTTCTTGGATATCCGTCAAAAATAAAACCGTTTTTAGCGTCTTTTTTCGCAAGCCGTTTACTTATTATCTTTTCCACAAAACTGTCCGGCACAAGATTGCCTCCGGACATTTTATTATCAATATCTCTGCCTATTTTTGTGTTTTTTTCTTGCTCGTGGCGCAATAATTCGCCCGGAGAAATAACCGGAAAATGAATTCTTTCGCCCAACATGTCAGCCTGAGTTCCTTTGCCGCTCCCGGGAGGACCAAAAAAAAGAATGAATGTTTTTTGTTTCATAAAAATTATAACCCAAGCGGTCTTTGTGGACCAGAACCGGCACCACCGGTATTTCTTGTTGCAAAACGGTTGCTGCTGGACTTGCCGCCGGCAAAACCTGTTGTTATTTCTTTAGTTAATTTTTTGGCTTGAGTATTTTCATCCACTAGGCCGCGCGCGCCTTTACCGAAATTACTACCTGAACCGACATCACCTCTGGCTCCAGATGAAGCAGTGACATATTCTCCGCCACCCAAAACATCTGCCGTCCTTCCCGATTCTTCACGCGCCATTTGTGATAAGGCGACATTTCTTCTTTCCAACTTTTCCACGGCCTTTTTTTCTTCGGCAATTTGATGCAATGTTTTTTGCCCACCGGAAATATTTTTTTCAATACGGCTTCTTTGCACAGAATCAAGCCCCATCTTTTTCAATACTTCGTTTCTCCCAAGCTGCGATTTACCGGCCAAACTTCCGGCAAGTTTTTCTTTTACTCCGCGAGAAGTGCTCAAACCGGAAGGACTACTTTTAAAATATTCTTTAATTTTTTCTACTTGCGGAACTTCTTTCCCGATGAACCTTTTCCTGAGTTCAACGCCCGAATATTTTGTGGTCATAAATTTAAAAATAAATTGTTATATGATTATATTATACTATATTATCTTACTTATATCTCAATGCTTCCAGCGGATTGATGCTCGCGGCACGTTTGGCCGGATAAAATCCTGTTATAAAACCGACAAAAGTGGAAAAAGAAATAATCAAGATAATAAACCAAGTCGGCGAATAAAACATATCAATCTTTTCTCCGCCCATTACGCCGGCCAATATGTTCAAACCATAATTAAAAATTTCTCCTCCCGCAACGCCAAGAATAATACCGCCCATGCCTCCGAAAAATCCGATAATCAAGGATTCAGCAAGAAACATTTTCCAAACGTCCGCGCCGGTTGCCCCCAACGCTTTCATAATTCCTATTTCTTGCGTACGCTCCAGCAAGGTGATAGTCATGGTGTTAAACATTCCGATAGCGGAAACAATCAGAGCAACAATGCCAAATGAAGCCAGAATAATTTGGATTATGGAAAAAATTTGATTTGCCTGTTCTATTAAGTCCGACAACGCACTAACCACCAAGCCCATGTCAACAATTTCATTTCTTACTTTATCCAGATTTTCCTGCTTGTCCACTTTCGCTTTCACCTTGCTATAATAACTAACATCCAAATATTTACTGTTAGCCGAAGTAAAATATATATAATTTGAACTCTCTTCTTTTATAATACCAACAATTCTGAACGGTTGATCGTTTTTCTTAAATTTTCTAGTTAATTTTATACCATCATCTGTTTTTTCTTGCTCAAAAAAAGTAAAATAAATATCTTTTTTAAACGCTTCTTCTTCGCTTAAATTAAACAAAAGCAAGGCAGAAGAAGAAATAAGAATGCTATTTTCATCTTCCAAAGCATCCGTATAAAATCTTCCGTTAGATGTCGTTAATCCTTCCAAACTTAAAAAATCACTATTGGCGAAATTTCCTTGCAATTCTGTGGAAATATCGTTGATATTCATTAAAACTTGCGTGGAAATAAGCGGGCTGACTTTTTCAACATTATCTACGTTCTTTATTTTTTCAATTGTTTTATCATCAATTTTTAAACCTTCCAAATTACCGGTACTCACATCCATACTTAATAAAGATTCTGAATTGGTAATTTTTTCCAAAATTAATTTTTGCAAGCCGTATCCGAATGACACCAAAAATAAAATCGCACCAATGCCTACGCTGATTCCCAAAATCGTTAAAACCGTCCGCGAACGATTTGTTCTAAACATTCTTGTCGCCAGTCTAAAAATATCAGATATTAACATAATAAATCGTTAATTTGCTTTTTCTTATATTTTAATAAATTCAAAGTGTCAATCAAAATATGCACGACCTCGGATTTCTCTCCAATATTCAATTCTTTTTCCAAACGGGAAACTCCAAAATTCTTTACCGCGATACTATCCCAGTTTCCTTCGTTTGCATTATCTATATTAAATTCAACCGCGCCAATAGCCTTGTCAACCTCGGCAATAGTCATTAATTTCTCCACATCTTCTTTCGCTTGTTTTAACATTTTAATAAAATTTTCCACTGTTAAAAAATCTTCTTCTGTCTCTTTCGGCTCTGCTTGCCCGCCACTGTCTTGCTTCGGGACGGAATCTTCCTGCGAAATCAAATTATTTTCTTTATCTTTTTCCAATACTTTTTGTTTAATTTCTTCAGCCTTTTCTTCAAATTCCGACTTATCCACTTCTTTTGTTTTTTCTTTTTCTTCTCCGGCCTCTGACCCAACAGCGCTTCTGCTTATCGTTGAAAAAGAATTTTTTTTCATTTGAACAACGCCAAATCCCAAAATAAGAATCAATTCCAATTCTTCCGTAATGGCTCTTGCGGTTTTGACATTTAAACCGACTCCGCCGTCTGCAAAAGGCTTATCTAAAAAATCATAAAACTCATGTTTTTGAATCGCACTGGACAAACGTTCTTCAACCGCATTTTGCATTCTATCAAGTTGAGAGGCGCTTAAATTTTCAACATATTCCGCATAACAAGAATTTAAAAGATATTTAGCAACTCTTCTTGCTCTCTCTTCTCCGGTAATTTCCAAATAGCGACCTTTTTCATCTTTTTTCTGATGCTTTGCCTGATAAACAAAATAGGAAATACGCAACACCCTGCTTATTCTTCTGGCGATTCTTTCTGCTGTTCTTGTGTCAAAACCTATTCCGCCTTCTTTTGATGATCTGCGTAAAATATCAAGAAATTCTTCGTTGGAAATTGTGCCGAGCAAATTCCTCTGAATTGCTTCTTCAAAAACTTTCGTTTCTTCCATGCTTTTGGTGGTGATAAAATGGTGGGTGAATATTTTCGCCTTATACGGCATGATTAAAATATTAATCTGCTCCGGAGACAAGCCATGATATACCCGCACCAAGTCTTGCAGTTCTTCAACCGGAAGTTTGGAAGAAACGCTTTTCTTTCCCGGTATTCCGCCTTCGTGTTTTGATTGATTGACAACTTCCCTCGTGACAATGCCATCTTTCATATAGATAACTCTGTCGCCAATATACAAATTTTCCGGATTATGGGTCACCAAAATAATAGTCTTTTTTTCTTGCTTGTTCAATTCAGACAAAATATTCAATACATTTTCCGCAGAAACAGAATCCAAATTTCCCACCGGTTCATCGGCCAGTACAATTTGAGGATTATTTATTATGGCTCTGGCAATTCCGATGCGTTGCTGCTCACCACCGGAAAGTTCGGTGGGAATTTTTCCGGCCTGCTTCAATATTCCAAATTTATCCAAAAGAGACAATGCTTGTTTTTCTCTTTTTCTTTTACCGACGTTTATAAAAACTTGAGGCAGCGACACATTGTCAAGAACAGTCAAGCTGGAGATTAAATTATATGATTGATAAATCATTCCCACTTCGTTGCGATGAAACATGGCAAATTCATTTTTTGACATTTCCATCAAATTCTTATGAAAAACTTCCAGTTCACCGTTATCCGGCTTTTCCAGTCCGGCAACAACATTAAGAAGCGTGGATTTTCCACACCCTGATGGACCAAAAACAATAACAAAATCCTCCGGATAAATGTCCAAACTCACGTTAATAAGAGCCTGAAATTCATTATCTTTGTTTTTGTTATATGTAAAGTTAAGATTCCTTATTTTTATTATCGGTTCCATGACATTATTATAACAGATTTGAAGTAAAAAATAAAACAAAAAAACAAAAAGCCATCAACTGGACAGTTTATGGCTTTGTATGTGAAATTCTTGTTTTCAATTTATGACCCTTCGTATTCTCTCATGGTCAGCTGGGATTCAATTTGTTTGACCATTTCAATGACAACGGAAACGACGATTAATAAACTGGTACCGCCGATGGTTAAGGCGCGAGCTCCGGTGAAGTATTGCATAATAAGTGGCATGACAGCGATAAGGCCCAAAAATAAAGCGCCGACAAAGATTACTTTGTGTATTGTATTGGCCAGATATTCACTGGTGTGTCTGCCCGGTCTGATGCCCGGAATAAATCCGCCTTGCTTTTGTAAATTTTCAGCGACTCGGTCCGGATGAAAAATAACTTCAGTATAAAAATAGGTAAAGAGAACGACCAAAATAAAATATAAGATGCCGTACGTCAGTCCTCCAGGAGTTAATGCTGCCACTATCCATTCTGCTCCTTTTGCTATCCATTCGGTTTTGGCATAGACAAAAAATTGCGCGATTCTAGTTGGAAATATAATAATGGAGATGGCAAAGATGATTGGAATTACACCGGCCATATTGACTCGAAGCGGCAAATGCGTTGTTGAGCCTCCATAAGATCTGTTACCCCTAACCTGCTTTGCGTATTGAACAGGAATGTTTCTTTGGCCCTCTGTAATAATGACTACGCCAATAACAGTGATGACGGCTACGGCTAAAAATCCGATTATAGTCATAAAATTTCCCGATTCCGGAGAATAGTTTACTGCGATGCTCTGGATGGAGCGTGGCAGTCCGGAAACAATGCCGGCAAAAATCAACAATGAAATTCCGTTACCAACTTTCTTTTCAGTGATTAATTCTCCAATCCACATTAAAAATATAGTACCGGCGGTAATGGTAATCACCATGCTTATAATGTCAAAAGGAGTAACGTTTCCCAAAATATTCCCACCTGAACGCCCCAAAAGAATTATCATGCTGTAGGACTGTAATGCCGCCAAAGGAACAGTGGCCCATCGCGTCCACATGTTGATCTTCTGCCTGCCCTGCTCTTCTTTTTGCATTTCTTCCATGGCAGGGACAATCATTCCGAGAAGTTGAAAAATAATTGATGAAGTAATATAAGGTGCGACGCCCATCATGACAATAGAAAAATTTTCCATACTTCCGCCGGAAAATATATTCATCAGTCCCAAAATTTCACTGCTTTGAAAAAATCTTCTCAATTCAACAATATCAACACCGGGAATCGGAATATGCGCGGCCGCTCTGAAGATAACAAGCATGACAAAAACAAAAAGAATGCTCTTTCTCAGATCTTTTGCTCTCCATATTTGGATCAATTTTCCCATCATATATTAATTTATTTTATTTCTCCTTGCGCTTTTTTAATCTGTTCTTTCGCACTCGCGCTTATTTTAACGCCACAAAATTTCAAACCTTTTAAATTCAATTTTCCGCTGCCTAAAATCTTAACAGATGCTTCTTTATCGGATACAAGGCCCTTACCAAGTAAAGATTTGGCATCCACTGTTTCCGAATCTTCAAAATTTTTATCTATTGAAGACAAATTTACTACGATGTTTTTCTTTTTTAGAGATTTGAATCCTCTTTTTTTGGGAGTCCGAAGCAATATCTGCTTCATGCCCATTCTTTTCAATCCGGACACGCCGGCTCTGGACTTTTGTCCTTTTTGTCCACGACCGCTATAAGTTCCCGACCCTGAAGAATTACCGCGTCCAATATTTTTTCTTTTTTTATTGGCGCCTTTTGTTCTTTTATTTGTATGTAATGATAATGGCATATGATTATTTTAAATTATTTTTCTTGCGCCTTTTCTACTTCTGTCTTAGCAGGAGACGGTTTTTTTATTTCAATCTTCTTTAAACTGTCCAGCGCCTTGATTGTGCTTCTGGCTACATTTATTTTATTATGATTCCCCAAAATTTTACTGGTAACATTGTGAATTCCGGACAATTCCAAAATAATGCGCGCCGCTCCGCCGGCCATAACGCCCTTACCTTTTTGAGCCGGCTTCAATAATATTTTTGCCGCACCCATTTTCACATAAATCGCGTGCGGAATTGTGGAATTGACAATCGGCACTTCAATAATATTTTTCTTGGCAACATTAACCGCCTTTGTTATAGCGGCTGTCACGTCAGCGCCTTTGGCCATACCAATCGCCACACGACCTTTTTTATCGCCAATGGCAACACAAGCTCGAAAGCGCATTCTCTTTCCGCCGGCCATAACACGCGTCACTCTTGCCAAATCAATTATCTTTTGTTCAAATTCATCCTTCTCTCTGGAACGTTCCCTGCCGGCACGTTCTCTCCCCTTGGACCGTTTTTTTTCTCCATACACAGACTTAGCTTGTTTCGGTACCGCCACATTCTCATTTTTTAAATTTTCTTTTTTTTCTTCTACCATATTTAATTATATTCTATTTATTTTAAAATTTCAATCCACCCTCACGCGCGCCTTCTGCCGCTTCCTTAATTCGTCCGTGATATTTACTTCCGCCTCTATCAAAAACAGCTTCTTTTATTTTCAAGCCCACGGCCTTAACAGCCAAATTTTTTCCGGTCTCAAAAGAAACATTCACATCTTTTTTCTTTTTCACGTCTTGACTTCTGGCGCTAACCAGAGTTTTTCCCTTTTCATCATCAATAAGCTGTAAATACAAACCAGCATTTGATTTGGAAACGTTTAATCTGGGACGTTTTGCGTTCCCTAAAATTTTGCTGCGAATTTTCTTTTTTCGCCTCTGAGCTTTTAATTGTTTTTCTTTATTTTTATCCATATAAATAATTTATTTTATTTTTTATTCACTTTTACTGGCTCTTTTGCCTTCTTTTCTTCTGATTATTTCGCCACAATATTTTATTCCCTTGCCCTTGTATGGATCTGACTTTTTTATTTTTCTGATTTGAGCGGAAATTTCACCAACCAATTGTTTATCAATTCCGGAGATGGTGATTATGTTTCCTTCCACAGCGCCATTTATTCCTTCCGGTAAATCAAAAATAATCGGGTGCGAATAGCCAATATTTAATGTCAACTTTTTTCCGCTTATAGCTGCTTTATATCCGATACCACTAACTTCCAATTTCTTTTCAAAACCTTCTGTTACGCCGATTACCAAATTTCCGATCAAACTCCTAAAAAGACCCCAAAAAGCTCTTTCTTTTTTGCTGGTAAAACTGTTTAAACTCACTTGAATTTCATTATCAACAATCACAACCTTGATCAAGCTCGGCACCTCTTGTCTTAATTCACCCTTCGGCCCTTTAACAATAACAAAACTATTCTCAATACGAGCTGAGACTCCTTCGCTTAATTTAATTGGTAATTTTCCCAATCTGGACATATGTTTTAATATATTTCACAAATTACTTCCCCGCCCAATTTCTTTTTTCTTGCTTCTTTATTTGTCATCAATCCTTGTGGCGTAGAAATAATAGCTATTCCTAAATTATTTAAAACTTTTGGTAAATCATTTTTACCGGTATAAATCCGCAAGCCAGGCTTACTTATTCTTTTTACAGAATTGAAAATCGGCCGACCGGTCTTTTTATATTTTAATATTATTTTTAATTCATCAAAAAACTTATTCTTATTTTTGTTGCTTTGATTTTGTATTTTTTCCACATCCAAAATCCACCCTTCTTTTTTCAAGATTTCAGCGATTTTATATTTTATTTTACTCATCGGCATAATCACCTCACGCTTATTAACAGCGGAGCTGTTCCTGATTCTGGTAAGCATATCAGCAATAGGATCTGTCATCATAAATTTATTTTATATTATTATTTGTAAACATTATTCCGTGCTCTACCAAGATGACTTTTTTACACCCGGCAAATCTCCGTTGTCCGCCAATTCCCTAAAACAAATTCGGCATAAATTAAAATCACGCATGTATCCATGATTGCGTCCGCATTTCCAACACCTTCTAACTATTCTTGTGGAATATTTCGGAGTTTTTTTCGCTTTGACAATCAATGCTTTTCTAGCCATATATTATATAAATTACTTATTATCTTTAAACGGAAAACCGAACAACTTTAATAATTCCAATCCTTCAGCGCTTGTTTTGGCCGTAGAATGTATGCAAACTTCCAAACCAAAAATATTTTCAATTTCATCCGCGCTAATTTCCGGAAAACAAATATGCTCCTTAAATCCAATGGTTATATTGCCCTTTTCGTCCATGCTCTTTGCACTGATTCCTCTGAAATCTCTTACTCTTGGCAAAGTCACGTTTATTAACTTATCTACAAAGTCATACATTCGTGTTCCACGAAGCGTCACACACGCTCCGATAACCATTCCATTTCTTATTTTAAAAGATGCAATTGCTTTTTTCGCCTTGGTTGACACAGGTCTTTGTCCGGATATTTTCGTTAAAGTATCAATAATACTATCTACGAGCACCTTATCTTTCGCTTGTCTTCCAAATCCAACATTAATCACGACCTTTTCTATCTTGGGCGCCTGCATAACGTTTTTATATCCAAACTTCTCTTTAAGTTTTGGTACTATTTCTTTTTTGTATTTTTCCCGTAAATTCATAATTTTATTTTATAATTTCATTGCATTTCTTGCATGCTCTGAACTTTTTTTTCTTTTTATTTTCCGATTCTATGATTTTGCTTCCAACTTTGGTCGGTTTATTGCATTTCGGACAAATCAACATTAAATTTGACAAATTAAGCGGTGCCGGGAATTCAATTCTTTGACCCTTTTCTCCTTTTTTGCTTGGCCGTAAATGCTTAATCAATATATTAAGGCCTTCAATACTGGCTCTTCTATCGCTAACAAAAACCTGCAAAACTTTTCCGGTCTTGCCGCTGTCTTTTCCTGCGATTATTTTAACCTTGTCATTTTTTTTGATATTCATAATTTCAAATTTATTAAAGAACTTCCGGAGCCAATGAAGCAATTTTTAAAAATCCAGCTTTACGAACTTCTCTGGCCACGGGTCCCAAAATTCTGGTAGCCTTCGGTTCTTTTTTCGCTTTATCAATAATAACACAAGCATTGTCATCAAATCGCAAATATGTCCCGTCTTTTCGGCGAATTTCTTTTTTCGTTCTGACAATTACCGCGTGAACCACGTCACCCTTTTTGATTGCCGCGTGTGGCGCGGCTTCTTTTACTGCGGCTGTAATAATATCCCCAACACGCGCGTATCTCTTTCTGTATCCTCCTAAAACTCTGAAACAAAGAACTTTCTTCGCGCCGGAATTGTCAGCCACTTTAAGTTTTGATTCTGTTTGTATCATAAAATTTTAATTATTTTTGCTTATCATACATGACTCGCCATCTCTTGTCTTTGGAAAGCGGACGACATTCCACAAATTTTACTTTGTCGCCGATTTTAAATTTATTCTTTTCATCATGTACTTTATACTTTTTACCAACCACGGATCTTTTCTTGTATTTCGGATGAATTTTTACACGGTCAACTTTTACCACGATTGTTTTATCCATTTTGTCGCCAACCACAACTCCGTCAAATTTCTTCTTGATGGCTATAATAATTTTTTTGTTGTATTTATTTTCTATTTCCATATATATAATATTATTTATTTTTTATCTTTTTTCTCGCTTATATTCAATAAAAACATTACTCTCGCAACTGTTTTTCTTTCCACGCGAATTTCTCGAACATTTTTCACCTGCTTATTCGCGTCTTTAAAACGCAAATCTCTCAACTTTTCGCGAGACTCGGAAAGAATTTTCTGCAATTCTTTTTTACTTTTATTTTTTAATTCTTTAATCTCAGTCATATTATTTGGTGATAAATTTGCATTTAACCGGCAATTTATAAGCGGCAAGCTCCATGGCTTCTTTGGCCATTTCACGGCTGACACCACCCATTTCAAACATAACCGTTCCTGGTTTAACATTAAATACGTAATGATCTACAGTGCCTTTTCCTTTACCCATAGGCATTTCGCCGCCTTTTTTAGTAATAGGATTATGCGGAAAAATTCTGATCCAAATTTTTCCACCGCGTTTCACATATCTGGTCATTACCCTTCTCGCGGCCTCAATCTGTCTAGATGTTACCCAATGAGCGCTAAGCGATTTCAACCCAAAACTTCCAAAACTGATGCTGGTCGTTCGTGTCGCCTTGCCACCTTTTTTCGGCCGATGCGCTTTTCTATATTTTCTTTTCTTTGGTTCTAACATAAATTAAAAAATATTATCTCCCTTTTTACCAACAACCTCGCCTTTCTTTTCTTCTGTCTTATCAAATTTATATCCCTTATAAATCCAAACCTTAATTCCGATTGAGCCATAGGTTGTATGTGCCACGCCGCGAGCATAATTGATGTCCGCGCGTAAGGTGTGCAAAGGCACTTTTCCGGATGAAAGCATTTCTTCTCGCGCAATTTCCGCGCCGTTTAAACGACCGCTCACAACTATCTTTACACCCAATGCGCCGGCTCTTTCTATGCGATTAATGGCCTGCTTCATTACTCTCCTGAAAGGCATTCTTTTTTCCATGTCAATTGCCATCGCTTGCACTGTAATCTGCGCGCTCAAATTCGGTCTGGACACTTCAAATACATTAAGCTTAATGTCTCCGGATTTATAATTTTTTAAAAATTTACTATGAATTTCTTTTTTTAAATCTTCGATTCCTGTTCCGCCACGACCGATGATTAATCCCGGCTTGGCTGTGTGAATAATAACATTGATTTTATCAGCGTTTCTTTCCACTTCCACGCCGTCAACTCCAGCTTCTCTTAATTTTTTTACCAAAAATCTTCTGGTTAATATGTCCTGCTCCACGTTCTTGGCATATTTTTTTCCAGAGCTAAACCACTTCGACGGCCAAGTCTGTGTAATTCCCATTCTAAATACTTTTGGATTTATTTTTTTACCCATAAATTTTATCCTGATTTTCTTCGAAATATTTTATTAGTAAATCCGCGCGTTCCGTGTCCCTCAATTTTGGCGTGTTTGCCCTTACCTTCGTTTCTCGAATCAACTATTGTTTTTCCTTTTTCTGTTTCGTCTTCCTTTTTTTCTTTAACTTCCGGCAATTTTTTACCTTTTTTTCCCGGATCTGACTTTTTTACTCCATCCAATTTGACCGGTGCCTCTATTTTTTGCTTCTTGCTTTCTTTTTTACCACTATCAACAACTTCACTCAACACAATCATAACGTGGCTACTTCTTTTTCTGATTGGTGTCGCTCTGCCTCGCGCCTTTGGCATCCATCTTTTCAATTTTTTTGCTTCATCAACTCTGATTTCTTTGATAAATAAATTATTTTTATCCAATTCAAAATTATTTTCAGCGTTCGCAATGGCCGATTCAATCGTTTTTCTGATTATTAACGTGGCCTTCTTGTTGATGAACTTCAACTGCGCCAAAGCCTCGCCGGTTTTCATACCTCTGACCGCATCTATAACCAACCTCATTTTTTGAGGTGATATTCTTATTTGTTTTGCGCTTGCTTTTATTTCCATATAATACGACTAAGCGGCTGGTTTATCCGCTGTTTTACTTTTTTGATCCTTGGCCATCTTTCCTCCGTGCGATACAAATTTTCTGGTTAAGGCGAATTCGCCCAATTTGTGGCCAACCATATTTTCAACAATATAAACTGGTTCATGTTTGCGACCATTGTGTACGCCAATAGTAAAACCAACCATTTCCGGAGTAATTGCAGCAGACCTGTCCCATGTTTTGATAATAGTCTTGTCGTCCGGTCTTAATTCTTTTATTTTTTTTAATAACCGTTCATTGATATACGGCCCCTTTTTCAGTGATCTGGACATAAATTTACAATATTATTCTTTAATCTTTTTATTATTTATAATTTCTTTATTCTCTACTTCTTCTTTCTTCTATTAATAATCAATCTTGATGATGCCTTTTTTACTTTTCTGGTTTTAACGCCTCTGGCCGGTTTACCCCAAGGAGTTTTCGGATGCTTCAATCCTATAGGCTGATTTCCTTCTCCGCCTCCGTGTGGATGATCAACCGGATTCATTGCTGTGCCGCGTACTGTCGGCCTGATTCCTTTACGTCTATTGCGTCCGGCAGAACCGATTTTAATATGCCTTCTATCGGGATTACTTGCTTGCCCGACAGTGCATAAACATTCTTTCTTCATCAACCTTATTTCTCCGCTTGGCATTTTAATTTGCGCATATTGACCGTCAATTCCCATAACAACTACGGCATTGCCAGCACTTCTTGCCACCTTGGCTCCTTTTCCGGGTTCAAATTCAATGCTGTACACTTCCACTCCGGCCGGAATATATTCCAAAGGCATGGCATTTCCTTTTTTTATTTCAATTTTCTTTTTTGAACTTAACATGCGATCTCCAACATTCAAACCAACCGGTGAAATTATATAACGCTTCTCTCCATCAACATAGTTGAGCAGGGCGATTCTTGCTCCACGGTTTGGATCATATTCAATCGTAGCAACACGCGCTTCTATATCAAACTTATCTCTCTTAAAATCAATTATTCTGATATTTCTTTTAACTCCTCCTCCTCTGTGCCTAACAGTTATTTTACCTTGATTATTTCGTCCACTGCATCTTTTTTTTGAGATAGTTAATTTTTTTTCAGGAACATTTTTTGTAATATCCAAAAAATCATCAAACTTGGCTTGACGTCTTCCCGGTGTAGTAGGTTTTACTGATTTTATTCCCATATTATTTAAAAATGACTTTCGACTTTAGACTTTCGACTTTTGACTCCGCTATATTCCTTCATAAACATCAATGGTCTTTCCTTTCGGCAATGTAACAATGGCTTTCTTTCGGTCCTTTTTTCTTCCAGAAGTCCTGCCAAATCTTACTTTCTTTCCCAGCACATTCATAATATTAACACTTATCGGCTTAATATTATATATATCATTAATTGCTTTTGCCACTTCAACTCGATTGGTATCTGGCGAAACTTCAAAAACATATTTATTTTCCACCCCCATGTTGGCAGCCTTTTCTGTAACCAACGGCTTGATTAAAATTCTATACGCCCTGGAATTCAAAACATCTCTTTTCTTTTCCTCTTTTTTTACGCTCGCGGATTTATCCACGTTGCTCAAATAGCCTGTCTTTGCGGGCGCTAATTTTGTATCTTTATCTTCAATTTTATTTTTTGTAAACAAACCCATATAATTATCTTAATTATTTTTTCTCCAATTTCAGAATTGCTTCTTTTGTAATTATTAAACTTTTATATTTTAATAAATCTAAAATATTAATGTTGTTTAAACTGATTAATTTTATGTCTTTAATATTACGGCTTGAATATTTGGCTTTCTCGTCTTTTTCATTAACGATAATCAGAGTATTCGCTTTTCGTGGTTTTTTATCTTCTTTCAAAAAAACCGTTTTTCCAAAAGCACCGACTATTTTATTAAATTCTTTTGTTTTATATTCATTAATTTTCAATTCATCCAGTACGGCCAAACTGTTATTTGCCACCTTGTCGCTCAAAACCATAGAAGCCGCTTTTTGTTTCATTTTTTTGTTAATATCTTTTTTGAAATTTCTATCCGATCGGGGTCCGAATGTGACTCCGCCACCAATCCAAATTGGAGATCGGCTGGAACCGGAACGAGCTCTTCCAGTGCCCTTTTGAGCCCATGGCTTTTTACCGCCGCCTCTTACTTCCGCCTTTGTTTTGGTGTGAGCGGAAACCTGTCTCTCATTACCCATCTGCGCCACTGTTGCTTGATGCACCAAATCTTTATTTATTTTCAATTCAAAAATTCCCTTTGGCAAATCCATGGTTCCAACTTTTTCCGCTTTCTGATTGTAGACGTTTGTTTTCATAAAAAATTAATTATACGACCGAATTCTCTTCTGTTTTCTTTTCTATTTTCTCTTCTATTTTCTCTTCTTTTTTATCTTCCGGTTTTATTTCTTGTGGCTCATCTTTTTTTTCCTCTGTTTTAATTATCTTTATTTCACCTTCTCCTTGAACAAAAACCAAACCATTTTTTGCTCCCGGAACAGCGCCTTTGATATATAAAATATTATTAGGGACATCTACTTCTATTACTTCCAAATTTTTTGTGGTGACCATCGCGTTTCCCATGTGTCCGCCCATTTTCATTCCTTTAAAAACGTGCGCCGGCCCCTTCGCGCCGATTGAACCAGGCATTCTCACTTGGTCTTTTGTGCCGTGAGTTTGAATCGCGCCTTGAAAACCATGCCGCTTAACAACTCCTTGAAATCCTTTACCCTTGGAGATTCCACTTACTTGAATCTTATCTCCGGAAGCAAAAGACGACACATCAATTTTATCTCCTCTTGCAAATTCCATATCTTCTATTCTGAATTCTTTCAAACATTCAAAATTCCCCAAGTCTTTCATGTGGCCTCTTTGCGGTTTTTTGATATTTTTTTCTTTTCTTGTTCCATATCCAAATTGCACCGCGCTATAGCCGTCTTTGTCAACATTCTTGACTTGTGTTGCGATACAAGGACCAACCGAAACTTTTGTCACGGCAACCGCTTCTTCGCCTCTCCAAATCTGCGTCATTTCTTGTTTTTTTCCTATAATAAATTTCATAAATCTCTATAAACAAAAAAAACTGGTTATTTAAACAAAAACCAGCAAACTAAAATGTTTATTTTCTGCTGAATATTTTTGATTAAATTTACCTTTCTTGTCTTTATTTCTCAATCTATAAACACTTTCTTTTCTTCTTTTAAAAAGAGTTACTTTATAAATATCAAAATAAAATTATAATATGAATATTACAAATATTATATACTAAACTAAAAAATTTTGCAAGTCTTTTTCATTATTTTCAACAATGGCTAACATTACATCTTAATTTCCACATCAACTCCGGCCGGCAAACTTAAATTGGTTAATTTTTCAATTGTTTGAGCTGTTGGTTCAATAATATCAATCAATCTTTTATATGTTCTCATTTCATATTGATCGCGCGCGTCTTTATGAACAAAGGTTGATCTGTTTACAGTATATTTTTTCTTTTCAATCGGTAGAGGAATAGGTCCAAAAACTTGCGCGCCCGTTCTTTGCGCCGTATCAATAATCGTTTTTGTGGACTGATCAATAATTTTATGATCGAAAGCTCTGATTTTAATTCTGATTTTTTGCTTAAACTCATCATTAACAACCACGTTTTTTTCCTTCTTTTCTTCTTGTCTTTTTTTATCTTCCATTTTAATTTAATATAATTTAATTTTAAAAATAAACATTATATTCCCGCCCTGAATTAAAGAGCGGGAAAAAATATTTACTTTATAATTTTTGTGATAACTCCTGCGCCGACAGTTCGACCTCCTTCACGGATAGCGAACTTTTGTTTTTCTTCCAATGCCACAGGGCTGATTAATTTGACTTTCAAGTTGGCAGTGTCGCCAGGCATAATCATTTCTGTTCCGGCCGGCAATTCAACTTCGCCGGTAACATCCGTGGTTCGCAAATAAAATTGCGGCTTATAGCCCTTGAAAAAAGGCTTGTGTCGTCCGCCTTCTTCTTTGCTTAACACATAAACTTCTCCTTCAAATTCAGTATGTGGAGTAACGCTTCCCGGTTTGACCAACACTTGTCCTCTTTCCACTTCATCTTTCTTTGTTCCTCGAAGCAAAACTCCGGCATTATCGCCAGCGCGACCTTCTTCCAATTGCTTGTTAAACATTTCGATTCCGGTAGCAACTGTTTTTTTTGTATCGCCAAGTCCGACGATTTCCAATTCTTCATTTATTTTCAAAATGCCTCTTTCAATTCTTCCGGTGACAACAGTTCCTCGTCCTTCAATTGAAAAGACATCTTCAATCGGCATCAAGAATGGTTTATCAACATCGCGTGTCGGCTCCGGAATTGAAGTGTCAACCGCGTCCATCAAATCCATAATCGGCTTGATGGCCTCTTCGTTTTCTGAATTTTCCAAAGCTTTCAATGCTGAACCTCTGATAACTTTGATATTATCTCCGTCAAATTCATACTTCTTTAACAATTCTCTGATTTCTTCTTCAACCAAATCAATCAGTTCCTTGTCTTCCACCATGTCGCATTTGTTTAAGAATACAACGACATTCGGCACACCAACCTGTCTAGCAAGTAAAATGTGTTCTCTGGTTTGAGGCATGGGTCCGTCAGTGGCGGCAACAACCAAAATGGCGCCATCCATTTGAGCCGCGCCGGTAATCATGTTTTTGACATAATCAGCGTGTCCAGGACAATCAACGTGAGCATAATGACGCTTGTCGGTTTCATATTCCACGTGAGCGGTAGCAATAGTGATGCCTCTTTCTTTTGATTCAGGAGCCGCATCAAGCTGATCAACTCCTTTTTGAGAAGCTGCGTTTCCTTTCGCGGACAAAATTTTTAAAATTGCCGCTGTTAAAGTTGTTTTTCCATGATCTACGTGGCCAATAGTGCCAACGTTCACATGGGGTTTATTTCGTTCAAATTTTTCTACCATTTTGTTAGCATATACGACCCTATCCAAACTATCAATTAAGATTTAGACAAGTTTTTGGTCCAAAATTATGGACCACCAGTCGTAATAATTAAATTAATAAAATATTTTATAAATTAATGTTAAGAATAATTTTGTTAGACTGGGTTTCAAAACCCAGTCTAACAAAATTATTCTTAACATTAACATTAAAATGATATTTCTTCCAAATATTGCCTATCTTCATCAATCACTTCATCGGCCGCGTTCTTTCTGTCGCTGGGTATTGTCCAGCTTTTTTGTTTTTCATCTTCGTTTTTCTCATCATCTTCCGCCTCTTCTTCCTCGCTATCGTCATCGGATAATAAAATTTCATTATCCCCTTCATCGTCCACCGCGACTGACTCAACGTTTTCTTGCTCGTTTTTCCAAGTAGCAATATCACGATTAATTCTATCAAGTAACTCATCTTCTGTCAAATTTCGCGCCTTCTCTTGCCCCACGGTCAATTTCTCATATTCTTCTATCGACATAACAACGTAAGCGCTGTCTGCTTTTTGACAATTATAAACCAAAAGACGGTCTCCTGTTTTTTGCGCCAAGCTAATGGCCTTTTCTAATTGGTCTTTCATATAAGCATGATGCAAATCTACAAATGACGCGCGAATCTACAAATAAAGATTATAAATTATCCGTAGATTTGTAGATATTTGTAAATTTGCATATCATTTGTAGATTTGCATTATCTTATTTATTTTTTACTGCCGCTAATTATTTTTTCAGCAACGTTTTTCGGAACCTCTGAATAATGTAAAAATTCCATGGAATAATTTGCTCGGCCTTGACTCATGGACCGAAGTTGTGTGGCATAACCGAACATCTCCGCCAAAGGAACTTCGGATTTGATAATTTTACTGTTGGCCCTGTCTTCCATATTATCAATCTGGCCTCGACGTGAATTTATATCGCCGACGATATTGCCCATATAGTCTTCCGGAGTCACAACTTCTACTGCCATAATCGGTTCAAGTATAATTGGGGTGGCTCTGCGACAAGCTTCTTTAAATCCCAAGATAGCTGCCATTTTAAAAGCCGCTTCCGAAGAATCAACTTCATGATATGTTCCGTCAAACACGGTTGTTTTAACATCCACCAATGGATAACCGGCCAAGACTCCTTGCTCGCTGGCATCTTTTACACCCTTGCCTATAGCCGGAATATATTCGCGCGGAATAACTCCGCCCTTAATGGCATCAACAAATTCGTTTCCCCTGCCTGTTTCAGCCGGCTCAACTCGCAACCAGCAATGGCCGTATTGTCCGCGACCTCCTGATTGTTTTATATATTTACTTTCATATTCTGATGTTTGTTTAATTGTTTCTCGATATGAAACTTGAGGCTGGCCGATATTCGCCTCCACTCCGAACTCTCTTTTCATTCTATCCACGATAATATCAAGATGAAGCTCTCCCATTCCGGAAATTAAAACTTGATTTGTTTCTTCGTCTGTCTCCACGCGAAAAGTCGGATCTTCTTCCGCGAGCTTTTGCAAGGCAACGCCCATTTTTTCTTGATCCTGCTTAGTTTTAGGTTCAACCGCAATTTTTATTACCGGTTCCGGAAAAACAATGGATTCCAAAAGCATTGGGTGATCTTCGTCACAAATAGTGTTGCCGGTAAACGTTTCTTTCAATCCAATAACAGCGGCGATATCTCCGGCTCCAACTTCTTTTATTTCTTCACGGCTATTTGCGTGCATTCGAACCAATCGTCCGATTCTTTCTCTTTTACCGTTGGCAGCGTTTAAAACATATGTTCCTGTCTTTAAAACACCTTGATAAATTCTAATAAAACACAACTTCCCAACAAAAGGATCTGTGGCGATTTTAAAAGCCAGTGCCACAAGCGGCGCATTATCTTCCGCTTTCACTTTTATTTTTTTTTCTTCATTGTCTATCTCCGTACCTTCAAGATCCGCAACGTCCAAAGGCGATGGCAGATATTCAATCACAGCGTCCAAAACAAGTTGTACGCCGATATTTTTCAAAGCCGTACCGCAAGTTACCAAAAATAATTTACATGACAAAACTCCTTTTCGTAAAGCTTTTTTCAATTCTTCCGTGGTTATATCTTCGCCGTTCAAATATTTTTCAGTTATTTCTTCATCGCATTCAGCGGCTCTTTCAATTAATTCATTTCTATATTTTTTAATTTCTTCAATCATTTCCGCGGGAATTTCCATTTCGTTAATTTGTTCACCGTTCGCACCTTTAAATTCATAGGCTTTTTCGGTAATCAAATCAACAACTCCACGGAGTGTTTCTTCCGCGCCGATTGGCAAATGAATAGCTACCGCATTTTTATTCAATTTTGTGTGTACGGAATCCAAGCTCATTTTAAAATCAGCTCCGGTTTTGTCCATTTTATTAAAAAAACACAAACGAGGGACTTCATACTTATCTGCTTGTCGCCATACGGTTTCTGATTGCGGTTCAACCCCGGCTGAAGCGTCAAACACGGCGATAGCGCCGTCCAAAACGCGTAAAGATCTTTCCACCTCAACTGTAAAATCAACGTGACCTGGCGTATCAATAATATTGAATCTATGCTCTTTCCAAAAACAAGTCGTGGCCGCGGAAGTAATGGTAATGCCCCTTTCCTTCTCCTGCTCCATCCAGTCCATATCAGCTTCTCCGTCATGTGTTTCGCCAATTTTATGTTTTTTTCCGGTATAAAAAAGGACCCGTTCTGTAAACGTGGTCTTGCCAGCGTCAATATGAGCCATGATGCCGATATTTCTGGTTTTTTCCAATAAATATTCTCGCGCCATAATTGTTATTTATTTATCTCTTCGTTTAATATTAAATTTCTTTCATCTGTTCTGCCGCGCAAGATGTTAACATCTTGTTCTAAATTATCAAAATTTTGCCGGTCGCTTTTATTGCCAAAAATGAAATCGTTACCAAAAAAATATAAAGTAGCGATTATTAGAATAGCTAATAACAAAACAATCATTGTAAATCCGTCTTCAGTCTTTTTCATAACTTTAGTTTATAATTTCCAAAGTTTCGGCCATTCGGCTCAAATCTTCTCCATAATCGGCTGTGCTGTCCGTTGCTAAGATATATTTTTTATCATTCTCTTCTTTGACTAATTTTACGTATTCCAAATTTTCTTCAAAATTTTTATCTTTGGAAATTATGAAAAGCGCGACTGGATATGGCGCGCCATTTGCCAAAACCTCAGGGCTTGGCGCAAAACCGACATACAAATAATACCCCAAGTCATTTTCACTTTCATCTCTTTGATAATACCAATCTTTTGGATATTTTATTCTGATATTTTTTTCCGTCTTTTCGTAAATGCGCCAATCATCAGCGCTTTTCATATCTTCTTCGGTAGCTTCTTCAGAACTTGTCGCAACGCTTTCTTCCGCAATATCTTCAATTACTTCTTCGCCTTCTGCGTCATCAACGGACATTTTTTCTTCACTTATATTTTCCTTTTCGTCTGGTAAAAATACTTCCACATCATTATTGGAAGTTTTAGTCACGCAACCGCTCAAAATCAAGCAGGATACCAAAATTGTAAAAGCAAAAAAATTTTTCATATTTATCTGGCAAAATGCGCGAAAGCCTTATTGGCTTCAGCCATTTTGTGTACCATCTCTCTTTTCTTCATCGCAGTTCCTTCTCCGTTGGAGGCAGAAAGTATTTCGTCAGCCAACTTAACGTGCATGGGCTGACTCTTGCGACCTCTGGCCGCTTCAATTATCCAATGACATCCCAAGGCAAACCTTCTCTCGCCTCTTACCTGATAAGGAATTTGATAATTGGCTCCGCCAACTCTTCGGCCACGAACTTCCAGTAATGGGGAGACCTTTTTCAAAGCCTTATTAAAAATATGTCTTGGATCTTGTTTGGTTTTTTCTTTGATAATATCAAAAGCTTCGTAAACAATTTTTTGTGCTACGGACTTTTTTCCCTGTTTCATAATGTAATTCATAAATTTAGCAACTTCAACATCGCCATATCTGACATCACCTTCAATTTTATTTTTCGGCGCTTTTTTTCCTCTCATAGATATTATTAAATTTATTATTATTAAAATTCTATAATACTTTCTACTGTTTGGCTACTTTCCCTCTTTTCGCTCCGTACAAGCTTCGGCTTTGTTTTCTGCCGTCCACGCCTTGTGTGTCATACACACCGCGCACAACCTTATACCGCACACCGGCCAAGTCTTTTGTACGTCCGCCTTTAAGCAGAACAATAGAGTGTTCTTGCAAATTATGACCTTCGCCCGGAATATAAGCAGTCACTTCCATTCCATTGGAAAGCCGAACACGAGCAATTTTTCGTAAAGCCGAGTTTGGTTTTTTCGGAGTGGTGGTTGTCACCTTCAAACAAACGCCACGCTTAAAAGGGGCTCCTTTACGAAGTGCCGTTCTTTTTCTGTGTAAAGTGTCAAGGGTAGTTTCCAAAGCCGGGTATTTTCCCTTCTTCTTGGCGCTGGTTCTACCTCTTTTTACTAGTTGATTTATTGTTGGCATTTTGTTTTAACAAAAATAACCCCGAATTCTCGGGATATATATTATTTAATCGTATTATCAATTTATCAAAATAAAAAAAATAAGTCAAGAGAAGTTATACCCCGGCCAAAAAGACAAAAAGGTTGAAGACGATTGGGAAGACGAAGCTGAGCCAGCCGGACATTAGCATAAAAATTAAAATAAAAAATCCATACGGTTCAATGGTGTACATTATTTTTTGAAAATTGGTTGGCAGAAACGGCATAATTACCTTTGAACCGTCCAGTGGCGGAATTGGTACAAGATTGAATACCATTAATATTAAATTTATAAAACAAAAAATCACGGACATGACAAATATGCTGGCCGCGAACGATCCGTGAATCAGGACCAAGACCGCTTCCGTATCACCCATAAAATAATTGTTTATCAAGTTGATTTTAAATCCGGCTGACAAAGGAACTATTCTTGCGATTATTCCAAACACGACTGCCAACGCGAAATTCGCGGCCGGACCTGCCAAGGAGACTTTCATGCTCCCGTACTTTGAATCGTGCAAATTGTACGGATTAACCGGTACCGGACGAGCCGCGGCAATCAAAAATGGCGAATGCGCGGCAAGTAAAAGCAATGGCACCAGCACCGATCCGACAGGGTCAATGTGCACCAGCGGATTCATAGTCAAGCGCCCGGCATCCTTGGCGGTTGAATCTCCGAGCTTATACGCGACCCAACCGTGCGCCAATTCGTGGAAAGACGCAGAAACAATCAAAACGATTAAAGAAAATATTATAAACATAATTGCAATTATTATTAAGATGTGGTAGATTATTTTTATAATAATTAAAAATATTTTATATGCCGAAAAAATGCGATGTTTGCGGGCGCGGCTCCAAGAAAGACGCCAGCCGTTCGCACTCCAACATAAAAACCCTCAAACGCCAAAATATCAACCTGCAATCAAAAAAAATCGATGGCGAGAAAAAAAATGTCTGCGTAAAATGCATCAAGACTATGAAAAAAAAGTAAAACAGCAAAAACACCTTACGCATAATGAACTCCGCTCTCATGTGGGGTTTTTTATTTAATTTTTTATATATAAAATAACAAAAAACCAATAACACCAAGAAACAAAAACTGAATGGCAATAACCTTGGCCAAAGAAACTCCAATTTTACTTGAATCAATAAGCATAGAAAAACAATGTTTATTTATTTATTTTTAATTCTTTCTTTTTTCTTTGCGCCCTTCAGTGCTTTCATTCCTTGCAAAGGAATGGTGATGTAAATAGCCGTCCCTTGATTTTCTTTTTCCGGCAAGCTTTTTCCGGCACGCTCTTTCTCTAAAATTGAATCCATGTTCGGAGATTCAAACCAAATCTTTCCGCCGCTTTTTTCCACAATTTCTTTGGCGATATAAAGCCCGAGACCCGTACCAACCGATTCAATTTTCCGCGCGACATCCGAACGGAAAAATTTGGTGAATATTTTCGGTTTATCTTCGCGCTGTATTCCACAGCCGGTATCGGAAATTTTTATTAATACATCATTTTTTGTTTCTTTTATTATCAACTCCACCTTTCCTTCTTCGGAGGTATATTTTACGGCATTGGAAATCAAATTTTCAAAAACCGTTTTCATAAGTGATGAATCCAAATTCAATATCGGAATGTTTTCGATTTTTTTTGTGAATTTTATTTTTTTCTTTTCCATTTCCGGCAAAAAATGCTTCAAGGATTCTTCCGCGATTTCCGCGATATCGGTCGGACGCGGTTCTATTGAAAATGTTCCCAAATCAATCCGCGAGACCAACAAAAGAGAATTAACCAAATCAATTATTCTTTCATTACTATAAGAAATTTTTTGCAGATATTTTTTTTGCTCTTCGGAAAATTTTCCGGCATCTCCCATCAGAAGATAATCAATATACCATTTTATTATTGACAACGGCGTACGCAATTCGTGTGAGGCGACTGAAACGAAATCAGTTTTAGCCTGCGCCAATTCATGATGCTTGGAAACGTCAATCGCCACTCCGGTTTTCAACCTGCTAGTTAATTCGTTTAAAGCGTTCACCAATTGCCCAATCTCGTCTCGTGATCCGGATTTCAACTTGCGCGAAAAATTACCGGCTGCCATTTCTTCAACTTTGAAAGTCAGGTCAACTACTCTCTTGGAAAAACGACGGCTGATAACATAAGTTGCCGCGAAAGAAACAACATAGATGATGCCAGCAAAAAACAAAGTCTGTTGGAAAGGTATACGAATAATAAAAAAAGAAGTCAAAATAAAAATAGTTAGAAAAAAAACTATAATAATCAACATCTTGTCTGATAATTTCATTTTAATTTCAAGTTAAAATTATATTTTATATTTTACTATAAACGACGCAGACTGGCAAATTATAAAGAGAAAATTTTATACAAAGTAAAATCTGAACTTATCTCTTCTATCTTCTCAATCCCCAATCCGTTTTCTTTCAATCTTTTATCACTCAGCCATCTCATGTGTTCGTCCGGTAAGGTGAAATTGAAATAATATACGGGAATATGTTTTGCCAAATTCGCGTATTCTATGACCAAATTCACGTCTTCAAATCCGCCAACAATTACTTTTCGCTCCGGAAATAAAAATTTATCATGATATTTGGTGATAACAACAGCGTTTGACGGCGTTAATTCCAAAACTTTTTGGCTTTCCAGTTTTGCGCCAGCCATTTTTTCCGGTAAATATAAAAGTCCTTCTTCCGAACCGACCAAGACGAAACGGATTCCAAGAAAAATTATTGCGGAAATCAAAACCGCCTGGCAGATAACAATAAAAATCTTTTTGCTTGCCACGCCGAAGCGAAGCGAAGGCGGGTCTGTTTTAAAAATATATTTTGCTGATACTGAAACGGTTTTGGCAATCGCAAGCGCGACAAACGGCAAAGCTCCGAGATAAATCGGCAACCAATAGCGGGTATAAGAATTACCAATTGTGTATTGATGCGGATCCGGATTGTCATGAAAAACCCAACTGCCGTAATATAATGACAAAATAAATGAAACAGCTAGAAAAGACATAATATACGACCAATGCTTTTTCTCCCACTTATGAATCTTCATCAGATAGATAATCGCTCCCAAAACTGCCGGCCAAAACAGCCAATAAAACATTTTCACAAAATAATAATAAACCATTTTTGCGCTGAACAACGGATGAACGCCGAAATAAAAAATAAGATTTTTTATTTTTATCACTTGGTCCCAACTGCTGTTCAACCTACCCTGAGCAGTGGAAGAGATCAGCGCGGCGCTGTTTTCAACCACATCGGAAATCGCTCGGTTCATTTCCGGATAACCTCCAAAAAGCGGGGAGCCATAAAGCGCTTGATTGTGATAAAACGCTGGAAGCATTGCCAAAAATAAAAAAGAAAGAAAAATAATCAACCGAAAAAAGACGATTTTTTTAAAATTAATAATCCAAATTATAAAAAGCATTGGGGCAATCCAAATCAATTCCGAGGTTCTTGCAATGATCGCTAAACCGAAAAATATTCCGGATAAAGCAAAACAAAAAAAAGTTTTCCAACGAAAAAACGGCTCATCATCCTCATTCTTTTTATCCTCCGACCCCTCAGCGCCAAAATATAGACCCATAATTATAAACACGATTAACGGGACATTGTGGAACATACTGCGCGCCGTATAATATATAAAGACGGGAAAAAAAATGAGAAGCAAAGTTGAAATAAACGCAATATCACGGCCAAAAAATTTTTTAATAAATAAAAAATAAAAAATAAGCCCGAGAGAGGCCAAAAAAGGAGTGATGTATGGTATAATTTTGTATCCCAAGGCGCACGCTATTTTTCCGTAAATAATAATCATCCCCAAAAAGCTCATGGGTTTCAAAACGCCTGCGTCAGAACGGACACTGCGCGGACTCATGATATCTTTGGCATACAAATTATATTTTTCAAATATATCAAATTCCCCTGTTTGCGCGTAAAGCTTGGTAAAAATATAATTCGCGTTTTCGTCCGGCGAATTAAATTTTACAAAATCGTTCTCGCCAAAGGCAAATATCTTATAATTCAAAAACGATGTGCCCACAAAAAATATTATTGCCAAGATTATCACGGTTATGCCGCGCCAATTTTTTAAAAAATATAATTTCATAAGAATACAATTTTTTCTATCTTTCTCACAAATATTATCAAAAATTAACGACTTTGGCAACCCCGCATCCGACATCCGATATCCGAAATCTGACATCTGATAAGATGGACAAATTTTCAAAAAAGATTTAATATTTTTATATGAATAACATCATCAACAACATATTGAAATACGCGCTGATAATGATTTCCGCCATGACGCTTTGGAGCGGAATAATTTATAAGGTATATTCCTTGAATTATATCGGCGTTGTCGCGACTCTCTTGCTCGCAGGGACGACAAGTATTGCGATTATTGTCCGTTTTGGTCAAAAAAAAGAGAAAGATTCTTGTATTGAGCGTATTGCTGAAACATTGTTTGAGCAAAAAAAGATGAAGTTGAGAGATGTCCATGTCATCTTGCCCACTTTTTATATTTTGCTCGCAACACACGCATTTTTTATTTTATGGACATCACGAACAACTGAAGCGATCATCTCACCATGGCAAACTGTCCCGCATTTGTTTTTCTTTATCTATGCCTTGGCTACGCTGATTCTTTTTCTTATTATCTTAAACAATTCAAATAAAACTTTTCAGATTCTTGCCTTAATACATTTTTTTCTTTCTTTTTCCGTTGCCATAATTGTTTATAAAATCGGTTACGGCTATGACTCATTCATCCACGAAGCGGCCTTGGATTTAATAAACAAAACCGGCTCAGTTGACCCAAAACCTTTTTATTATCTTGGATACTACGGGCTGATTATTACTATCCATAAAATCACTTTGTTACCGATTATCTGGATAAGCAAACTGCTTGTTCCACTTCTTGCCGGCATCTATATCCCCCTGCTTTCTTTCTCTTTCATAAAAAAAACTTTTAACAATGAGATTGCCGGCAATCTCGCGATTCTCGCGCTTCTTTTTTTACCGTTCGGCTTTTTTATTCTCTCCACTCCGCAAAGTTTTGCTTATCTTTTTCTTGTCTTGGTTATTATTTTTGGACTAATCGCAGAAAGCGCTTTTGATTTAATTGTTATTTTTCTTTTGTCGCTTGCCGCGCTTCTTGTCCAGCCGATTGCCGGCATCCCGGCCGTTCTTTTTTCCACGGCGCTCGCGATTCGCCATAATGATATAGAATATAAAAAATATTTTTACGCGCTCGTTTTTCTTTCTTCAATTTTCGCCATACCTCTGGCGTTTTATTTATTCGGAGACAAAACAAACGCTACGGATTCTGCAATGATCAGCGTGCGATTCAATGATTTGTTTCATGAGTTCGTTCAATGGTTTAAGCCAGTAAATCCAAACCAAGAAAATTTTCTCTTGAATTTAATTTATCTTTACAGTTTTAATATTAAAATTCTGATCGCGGCCATTGTCGCGGCCGGCGCGTGGGTGGCAATCAAACATAAAAACAACTGCCAAAACTTTTTTCTTTATTTGAACATGTCCGCCGCCTTGTTTCTTTCATATATTTTCGCCAAACTCTTGCCTTTTGATTTTTTAATTTATTACGAACGCTCAAATTACGCGGACAGAATTCTTTTTATGGCCTGCTTCTTTCTTTTCCCTTTTATATTCATCGCCATCTTTGCTTTTTTTGACGCGTTAAATAAGAAAAACAATATCATCAAATATTCTTTCATAATATTTTTTGCGTTATTAATCACTAATTCGCTTTATATTTCCTATCCGCGTTTGGACAATTATTTCAACTCACACGGATTTTCCGTCGGGCAATACGACATTGAAGCAGTTCAATGGATAAACAAAAATGCGAATTCTAAAAATTATATTGTCTTATCAAATCAACAAGTCGCGGCCGCCGCACTTCGCGAATTTGGATTCAACAAATATTATAAAGTTAATGATACTGAGATATTTTATTATCCCATCCCCACAGGAGGTCAGCTCTACCAATATTATTTGGACATGGTTTATAAACAGCCGAGCCGCACGACAATCAATGTGGCCATGTCGCTTGTTAACGCAGAACAAGCATATTTTGTCTTGAATAAATATTGGTGGGCATCGCCGAAGATTAAAGAGGAAGCAAAAATAGAAGCGGATAGTTGGGAAGAATTTGGGGATGGAGAGGTGGTGGTGTTTAAATATGGGAAATAATATATAGCAGGTGAATATTCACTGCAAATTTATTTATACAACGGATTCATCCTCCTCAACCTCTCAATAATCGGTGGCAAAATTTTTGCTACTCTTTTCAACTCTTCCGCGGTCGTATATTTGCCCAAAGTAAAACGAATGGAGCTGTGCGCGATTTCTTTTTTAATGCCCATGGCAAGCAAGACGTGCGAAGCTTTCAGCTTGTTTGATGCGCAGGCCGAACCGGTGGACACAGCGATACCTTGCAAATCCAAGGAAATCAAAACCGACTCACCCTCCACTCCGGGGAAAGTAAAGTGCGCGTGTGATGGCGTGCCGTGCGCGCGGGGCGTATTTAAGATCGCGCCCGGAATATTTTTCAAAATTAAATCAACAAACATATCGCGCAGTCCCGCGATTTTTTTGTTATTTTTTTTCTGTACAGCGCTTAATTCACCTTTCTTGCCCGGGATACCCAATAATTCCATTGAACAGCCAAGTCCGACGATGCCGGGGACATTTAATGTTCCACTGCGCAAATTATTTTCCTGATGTCCGCCCCTGGTCAGCGCTTCAATCGGCGTACTGGATTTGGCATACAAAGCGCCGATTCCTTTTGGTCCATAAATTTTATGTCCAGACAGAGAAAGCAAGTCAACATAATTCCATTTCACGTCAGAGTTGCAGAAATTTAATGCTTGCGTTGCGTCGGTGTGAAAATAAATTTTCTGCGGCATCGCTCCTCTGTCTTTCGGACGCAATTTTTTCCAGTCTCGGATTCTTTTCTCGTTTATGTTAAAAATAATTTTTCCGATTTCTCGGATCGGTTGGATTGATCCGACCTCGCTGTTCACGTGCATAATGGAAACCAAAACCGTGTTATCGCGAATCGCTTTTTTAAAATTTTCTAGATTTATTACAGCATTAGGCCCAACTGAAAGATGAGTAATTTCGGCACCGCTCTTTTCCAGCTCCATGCACGGCTCCAAAACAGCGTCATGTTCAATCAAAGAAGTAATAACATGTGGCTTTGTGACGCCACTGTTCTTCAACGCCTTAATCAATCCTTTAATCGCCAAATTATTTGATTCGGTCGCGCCGGAAGTAAAAATAATTTCGTTTGGCGCGCAATTCAAAAATGCCGCGACCTGTTCGCGCGCTTTGTCCACTCCGGCCAAGGCCTCTTGGCCGAAAGTATGAATTGAAGACGGATTGCCGTAAAATTTATTAAAATACGGCAACATCGCCTCCGCGACTTTTTTATCCACCGGCGTAGTAGCCGAATGGTCCAGATATATTTTTTGCATATTATTTTAAATTTATTTTAATAGCTGCGTAATCAGCGCAATCATTTGTTCTTTTTCTTTCGGATCGCTTTCCGCGACTAACAACGCCAAAGCGGTTAAAGCGTTGTCGTTGATCTTTTTTTCTCCGTCATCTCTGTAAAGATATTTATTTTTATCCAAAAAATAAACGAACAAAAACGAACCGATGCGTTTATTGCCGTCGGAAAAAGGGTGGTCTTTAATAATCAAATACAAAAAATGCGCGGCTTTCTCTTCCAGGCTTTGATAAAGTTCTTTCTGGCTGAAAGTCTGATAAATATTTTTGGTTATGCTTTCCAATTTGTAATCAATCTCGTTGCCAAACAAATCTCCGGCTTCTTTCTTGTTTGTTAACTCCAATTTCAATCTATTAATAATACTTGAACAATCTTGATATTTTAAAACAAATTTTGATTTTCCGGTTTTATTATCTTTTAACTTGTTTTTATCATATCGCTCCAAAAGAGTTAATGTCTTGGAATAATCGGCTAACAAATTCAAAATCTCTTTTTCCTGCCCACCGAGAATTTTTGCTTTGGATTTTTTATTTAAAAAAGCAATTGTCTTTTGCAATTTATCAAA
>JBDRDI010000058.1:0-16542 GCA_043820875.1 bacterium | reverse complement strand
CTTACTTTATCATTTTAAAAAAAATTTATCAAACAAAATAGAGGAAACCTGATTATTCAAGTTTCCCCTATGTCTAAAGATTATTTTTTTTAGTAAACTCTTTGCTAACTAATACAAATATTTGTCAAAACTAAAAAAACTATATATAATTATATTAGCTTTATAAATAAAAATTTAAAAAATATATGAAAAAATGTTTATCTATTGCATCAATTTTTATTGGAAGTATAATTTTTATTATTAGTCTTTTTTTTATTTTATCTGACATTTTTATTAACGACTCTTTTCCGTTTGATTTTATATTGATTATTTTATTATCAATTATTTTTTATTTTATAGGCGTAACTAAATTAATAAAAATTAAGAGCAGTAATTTTCTAAAAAATTATCATAGTAATTTATTAGTGCTTGTGTTATCATGGTTAATTCTATCTGGGCTTGGGATTATGAAAAATAATGGAATATATTGGCCTGAATTTATTTTATTTTCCGCTACCACGTTGCCGTTCATAATAACATATTGTTTTTTTAGCGCATTGATTAATGAATACTATAAATTAACAAATTCTTATTTATTATTTTTAAATAGTTTACTAGGAGTTGCGATCTTAATTCCATTTTTTATGAAAAATATAAATTATTACAATCTTCTTTTATTATTTATTTTTTTACAAATATTTATTTCTATTATTTCAAAAAAGAAAACCCTCTAAAAATTTTCTTCTTAAAGGGTTTAAAAATATTAATTTTGATCTTATTCATGAGTCCGCGACATCAATCACTAAAAGCAAAGCTTCTTGCATTTCATCTTTTGATATTTGAAAAAGGATTTCGAACTCTTCGTCATCCAATATTTCAGACATTTCTTCCAAATATTTATTATGATAGCTAACAATTTTATCAATATATTCCTGATCGTTAATTTGCTCATCAGAATTATCAAGCAATTCTTTTTTATACAACATACCACGTTGAGCTTCTCTCATTTTTTTTCTTTTACCTTCTGTAAAATCTATCCCTAGATTGTAATCAATAGAGGTTTCAAACTGTTCAACAATATTTTCAACTGGATCATTGTCGCCAAGATACATATGTTCTTTGGCTATTTCATAATCCAATTTTGAATAATAATCACTTCTGTATATATAATTATCTTCATTCACAGAACCAGATAATATTTCTGCGTAATCATCTATTGAATTATTGTTTTTGTTCTCTGCTTGTTGATGTTCAACAACAACTCTGTTTTTTGTCTTATTTATTTTTTTATTTACTTTTGCAACTTTGTTTTTCGCAATAGTCGTTTTAAAATCAGTTTTATTTAACACATTTTCATTTGAAATTTTTTGTGGATTTTTATTTTGAATAAGTTTTTCTTTATCCTCTGAATTAAAAAAACTTATAAAAACACAAAAACAAAGACAAACAAAAATAGCAATCATACTTATTTTCATCCAAATTCTTTTCAGCATTATTTCCTCCTTTTAGTTTACTACTCTCTTTCTGTTTTTAAACATTCACAGAAAGAGAGTAATTGGTTGACATTATTCACAAGTAAGGCGACAAATAGAAAAACGGCCATTGATTGGGCCGTAATCTCCGTAGATTCCATACATACTCTTTGATATGGAATACCACCTTATATATGAAGGTATTGTAGTTCTTGCATAATATAACATCCTATTTGAATGCTGATGACATACGCCATTTCGAAGATAGTACAACTGGCAATTAGACGCACAAATAGCATCGTCTATACCATCATTGCTTGCATAACCTCTTGTGGCATACCATCCGCCTGACGTGCTACTATTTCTGATCGCGTAGCAATTTCCTCGCACACAGACATATGTATGGTCTGCCGAAGAATTGTTAATAACAGCGTCTTTGGCATACGCCCTAATATAATTATCAGCAAAAACATTATTACTGATAATTAATGCCGACAACAAAACAAAAACAAACAACATTACCTTTTTCATGATTTTTTTCCTTTCATATTCTTAGGTTTAGAGTTTAGAGTTTACTAAATTGTAAAGAACGATTTTAATCCCTCCTTTCTTTTTTTATTTTTATTTTTTTAGAGCAAAATTACTCTATTTGGCAAATAATAATTTATTACTTGCCTTAACAATAATTTTAATCTATAAATTTAAATGAATTCAAAATAGCATCGTAAATATCGTTATAATCTTTATCTATCTTAAATCCACGATTTTCAACCCCTTTTTTAATTTTAAATATTTCATTGTAAGAAATAGTTATATAATTATCATAATATGGGATAAAAGATAATTTTATTTTTTGCATTGGTTTTGGAGGTAAACTTTCACCTTCCCCTCCTTTAATCTCGTAATAACCATTAACTTGTTTTACTATTTTATTATCAATCTTTATTTCAGTATTTTCGTAATAATCATAATTTTTATAAAAATTAATTTGTTCCTGACTGTGCAAAGTTATATTAATTCTACCTCCTTTTGTATTGCAATTATCGTTTTGGTTATCCGAGGCATAGAGTTTTAAAAATGTTGAATATTGATCAGAGCAGTTAAAAATATACCAACTGTTTGGATACTTAAATTCAAATTCAAATTCCTCATTTCTATACGCTTGCCAATCAGATGTGCTAATATTTGGACTATTATCAACAACAGGTTTAACTTCTTTTTTAACACACCCTGAAACAACCGCAACTACGGCTATAAGTAGAGTTAAAATTATTATTTTTTTACTTGCCCGCCATAGCTTTAGTTTGGGTGGGTTTAGTATATTTTTCATAAACTTTTACTTTTAAATTTACAAAAAACACCATTGTTCTGGCGGCGACTTACTTTTCCAAGGTTAAAACCTAAGTATCATCAGCGCTGAAGGGCTTAACTTCTGAGTTCGGGATGGGATCAGGTGTGACCCCTTCGCTAGAACCACCAGAACAATGGTGTTTTTTTATATAATTTTAAAATTAAAAATGTGGGAAAATCAAATGACTTATTAGTACTCCTCGGCTGAACGCGTTGCCGCGCTTACACCTAGAGCCTATCAAGGCGATCGTCTCTCGCCAGTCTATGAAACCTAATCTTGGAAACGGCTTCGCGCTTATATGCTTTCAGCGCTTATCCAAACCGAAGGTAGCTACCCAGCAATGCCCCTGGTGGAACAGCTGGTACACTAGAGCTTCGTCCTTTCCGGTCCTCTCGTACTAGGAAAGGGCTTCCTCAAGTTTCCACGATCATAATGGATAGGAGACCGACCTGTCTTACGACGGTCTGAACCCAGCTCGCGTGCCGCTTTAATTGGCGAACAGCCAAACCCTTGGGAGCTTCTTCACCCCCAGGATGCGACGAGCCGACATCGAGGTGCCGAACCACGCCGTCGCTATGGACGCTTGGGCGTGACTAGCCTGTTATCCCCGGAGTAGCTTTTATCCGATGAGCTTCCGCCATCCTATATTGGACGGTCGGATCACTAAGTTCTGCTTTCGCAACTGCGCGACTTGTAGGTCTTGCAGTAAAGCTGGCTTATGCCTTTACACTATCTCCCGGGTTTCCATTCCGGGATAGCCAACCTTTGTAAACGCCTCCGTTACTCTTTGGGAGGCATCCGCCCCAGACAAACTACCCACCAGATACTGTTCCCTTTCCTGCTTCAAGGATAAGGGTTAGGGCTACAGACATACAAGGGTGGTATCTCACTGGCGCCCGAAGGCTCCCACCTATTCTGAACATGCATATATATAACCCAATATCAAGCTATAGTAAAGCTTCACGGGGTCTTTTCGTCCAACTATGATTAACGAGCATCTTTACTCGTCTTGCAATTTCACCGAGTCCTTCGTTGAGACAGTGCGCAAACTGTTATGCCATTCGTGCAGGACGGAACTTACCCGTCAAGGAATTTCGCTCTGTACCTTCTTGATATTTCTATCAAGCATGGACTTTATCTTGCCCTAATATGAACTCTTTGATTTCCATGGCTTGTTTTTTGTCTTTTCTATTCATTTCGCTCGCTATATCTATTATTTTTATCAAACCATTAATCGTAATATGTTTATTTTGATTTATTAAGTTTATTATTTTTTTAAACTTTAAATAATCAAACTTTTTTTGGGTTAATAACGGATACTTTTCGAAATGAGGAATAACTATTTTATATAGATGTTCTATTGCTCTGATTCTTAATTCATAACGATCGTCATGATTAACTCTCGCTACTCCGCAATTAAAGTATTTTTTTATCGCATAAAGAAGTTTTATGTCTCTTTTATGCTGTACTACTCTAAATTCCGGCAATACTTGATAGCCAATAGACATTGTTGGATTTTTATTTATACCAACATAAAATGTTCCTTCCCCGTCGGTGAATCCGCTAATCCAATATGGATTTATTTTCATATTTTTACGGACTTCAGCATGAAGTCTCTGAGGATTATTTAATCCTGCGCGTTGCCCCCGTGTATTTTTAAATTTTTACTATCTTATTTAAAGATGAGTATTAAAAATCTTTTGAGGATTTTCACGCATTTAGCTGAAATTTAAGGACAACTATAATATTATATTATAGATAGGCAACAAATTTTTACAACGGTCCCAGTCCTTCCACAATCAAAATTTTTAATTGCGAAACCTTAGGACCGTTATAGTTACGGCCGGCGTTCATCCGCGCTTCAGTTCGAGGCTTTGTCTTGCGACGAACCCCTCTCCTTAACGTTCGGACACTGGCCAGGCATCACCCCCTATACATCATCTTTCGATTTAGCAGAGAGCTATGTTTTTGATAAACAGTCATTTGCGCTTCTTTAGCTGCGGCCCCGATCCGGATTTCGGATATCAGATTTCGGATGTCGGATAGGTGTAATTTTAAATTTACAATTATCTAAAATCCGATATCTGATATCCGAAATCCGAACCAGGGCAGGCCTTATCTCAAAATTACGGCCGCTATTTTGCCGAGTTCCTTAACGAAGGTTCTCTCGTACACCTGAGGCTACTCGCCTCGCCTACCTGTGTCGGTTTTAGTACGAATACTATAAATTTTTCGCCTTGCGGCGAACCTAGAGGCTTTTCTTGTCAGCTTCTCCGCTTGATTGAATCCACTTGCGCTTCATCTTCAGTCAATCAATCCTTGCTAGTGATCCGGATTTTCCTAGATCGCTTGGACTGACCAACAACGTCCATACCATACGGACGTTCAAACCTTGAAACTGAGTCCCCCCATCGGAAATTTACAGTAGCGCTGGAATATTAACCAGCTCTTCCATTGACTACGTCCGCACTACACGGACCTCGCCTTAGGATCGGCTAACCCTGGGTTGATTTTCATTGCCCAGGAAACCTTAGGCTTACGGTGTCCCAATTTCTCATTGGGATTTTTGCTACTCATGCCAACATTCTCGCTTCAGTCCGCTCCACCAAACCTCACGATTTGACTTCACAGCAGGACAGAATGCTCCTCTACCACTCCAGATGTCAGATATCAGATTTCAGATATCGGATATTGGAGCTCAAGTATTAAATATTGAATTAATGTAATTTAAAATTTACAATTATCCAAAATCTAAAACATGATATCCAAAATCTGAAATCTGACATCCGAAATCTGACATCTGGAATTCGCATCTTCGGTACTATGCTTAGCCCCGGTACATTTTCGGCGCGAGACAACTTGACTAGTGAGCTATTACGCTTTCTTTAAAGGATGGCTGCTTCTAAGCCAACCTCCTAGTTGTCGCAGTCGCGACACCACCTTTCACACTTAGCATAGATTTAGGGACCTTAGATAGCGATCAGGGCTGTTTCCCTTTCGACTGATGGAGCTTAGCCCCCATAGTCTGACTGCCGAGCTACACCCACTGGTATTCGGAGTTTGATTAAGATGGATACCCTTGCGGGCTCCGATCTCATTCAGTGCTCTACCCCCAGTAGTAAGCGCTCGACGCTAGCCCAAAAGCTATTTCGAGGAGAACCAGCTATCGCCGAGTTCGATTGGAATTTCTCCGCTAACCACAGCTCATCCCATAGTGTTGAACGACTATTGGGTTCGGTCCTTCATGTCGATTTCTCGACACTTCAACCTGGCCATGGCTAGATCACCCGGCTTCGGGTCTTGTTCATGCGACGGATCGGATGTCAGATATCAGATTTCGGATTTCAGATATTATAAATTTTAACATTATAATTATCCGAAATCCGACATCCGAAATCTGATATCTGACATCGATATACGGGCTATTAACCCTCGCTTTCACTACAACTCCATACCACACGGTATTTAGTTAAGCCGCACAAAACAAACTCGTTGGCTCATTCTTCAATAGGCACGCCGTCACCCCACCAACAGATAACAATTAACTCTTAACAATTAACCATTTAAAATAATAGTTAAAAGTTAACTGTTAACTGTTAACTGTTAGCGAAGCTCCGACTCTTTGTAAGTATATGGTTTCAGGTACTATTTCACCTCCCTTATCGGGATGCTTTTCACCTTTCCCTCACGGTACTCGTTCACTATCGATCATAAAAAGTATTTAGCCTTGGATCATAGTCGACCCAGATTCAAACGGGATTTCTCGTGTCCCGCCCTACTTAAGAATTTTACCGCGGCAAAATATTTCTTTTCGCTTACAGGGCTGTCACCTTCTCCGGCAGAGCTTTCCAGCTCGTTTCAACTAAAAAATATTTTTATCCGCCCCATCTTTTCCAAGTGATGGATATAAAATCTTGCAACCTCCATAAAACATGTGGACTTGGATCCTTCTGGCCGAACTGCGCTAGGCGCAACTCAACCGCGGTCTTATGGGTTTAGGCTTTTCCCATTTCGCTCGCCACTACTCAGGGAATCTCTGTTGATTTATTTTCCTCCGGCTACTAAGATGTTTCAGTTCGCCGGGTCTTCTTCTCACTACCCTATATATTCAGGCAGCGGATGTCCCGAGTTTATCGGGACGGGTTTCCCCATTCGGAAATCCTCGGATCAAAGGTTGCTTGCCACCTTCCCGAGGCTTATCGCAGGCTGCTACGTCCTTCATAATCTTTTTATGTCAAGGCATCCACCATACACCCTTAATGTGATTTTTCCCACATTTTTGAGATTAATGTGTTCTTTATTATATTTTAATTTTAATTTATTTCTTCTGATTACTTATTTAATTGTTAAAGTTCAAATTAGAAATTAACAATTGAAAATTCTATAAACTTTAATTTCCAATTTCCAATTTCTAATCTAATTTTTATATTTTAAAAAACAAAAAAACCGCTTCTAACGGTTCAAGACACCAAAATAAAAGTGTTTTAACCGCCTTTATGTATAGTACAAAAAGCTGTTTTTTTCATATAAATAAATCTAATTTTTATATTAATTCAATTATACAGTATTCAAAAATAATGTCAAGAGGATTGTTTTTGGCTATTTTCTCCCTTTTAATGGTCTATCCAGGGCCTCGGGATTGTCCATATAGCTCTGGGCGACTTCTTTTGTAATTTGTCCTTCTTTAAAAAGGCGCTGTAAGTCCTGATCAATGCTCATCATACCTTCTTTAGAGCTGGTTTCAATAAAGGTTTTTATTTGGGCGATTTTATTTTCTCTGATTAAATTGGCTACCGCCGGAGTATTTAATAAAATTTCACGCGACGCGACGCGGCCGCCGCCGATTTTCGGCAAAAGCCTTTGAGAAACCACTCCGGCTAAAGTCATTGAAAGCTGCATGCGAACTTGATTTTGCTGATGCGGAGGAAATATGTCAATGATACGATCAATGGTTTGTGAAGAATTATAAGTATGCAAAGTCGCCAATACCAAGTGGCCCGTCTCGGCCAGAGTAATGGTTGTGGCGATAGTTTCCAAATCTCTCATTTCGCCAACCATAATAACATTCGGATCTTGGCGCAAAGCATGCTTCAGGGCGGAATTAAAAGAAATCATGTCTGATCCCAGCTGACGTTGAATAATTATACTTTTATCCGGAGCAAACACATATTCAATCGGATCCTCAAAAGTGATGATATTACAAAAACGATTTGCATTAATATAATTTATCATCGCAGCCAGGGAAGTTGATTTTCCGCATCCGGTCGGGCCGGTAACCAATATTAATCCTTGCTTCAAGTCCAACAAATTATAAATAATGCTGGGCATTTCAATATCTTCAATGGTTGGAATTTTTTCATTGATAACTCTGGCTACCAAACCGATATTTCCTTTTTCAAAAAAAATATTTACCCTGAAACGAGAATTGTCGACAGCATAACCAAAATCAAATTCGCGCGTGGAAAGAAAATTTTCCTTTTGAGAATCATCAATCATGGAAAAAACCATTACCTCCATTTCTTTTTTTGATATCGGATTTGCTCCCTCTATATATAAAAGCTCGCCATCAATACGAAGAGCCGGCGGCAACCCGGCAACCAAATGTAAATCAGAAGCTCCTTTTTTAGCAGCGTTAGAAAATAAATCTTTTATGTTCATATAATTAATGGTTATGGTTATGATGATTATTATTATTAATTATTAATTATTATTTACCAATCTTTCTCATTGATGCCGTTTTGAGCCGCATCAACCTGCGCTTCTTGTTTGGAAGCTCCTTCTCCCTTGGACACCTGTTCATCTCCCAAATATAATCCCACCACAAACACTTTGGCGTGATCCGGACCGGTTTCGCTCAATACTCTGTAAACAGGCGTAATTTTATAAACCTCCTGCGCTCTTTCTTGAAACAACGATTTGGGATCAATGTATAATTTATTTTGTAATATATTATCCAGCTTGGATAATATTTTTGCATTGATGAACTTTGCGGCCGCCTTGGTTCCTTGATCCAAATAAATCGCGCCAATCAACGCTTCCACGGCATTGGCCAAAATATATTGTCGCGCCTTGGAATCTTTGTCTCTGGATTCGCCTTTTGATAAATATAAAAAACTTTCCAATTTTATTTCTGTCGCGATCAAAGAAAGCATTTTGGAATTCACCAAACTGGCGCGCCAATTTGTCAGGTCGCCCTCGGGCGTATCCGGAAAATTTTTAAACAAATGTTCCGTGACGATGATTTCCAAAACCGCGTCTCCTAAAAATTCCAATCTCTCATTGTGGTGGAGGTGAAATTCAGGATGTTCGTTCAAATATGAGCGATGAACAACGGATTGCTCAAGCAAATTAAGATTTTTGAATTTAATTCCAACTAATTTTTCCAATTTTGAGAAGTCTTTCATCTTGATGTGAGTAAGCAGTGGATATTAAACGGAAAATTTTTCCGCTCACTATCCAATGTTCACTTTTTATTTTATTTATTTCCGCTCTCTTCTTTTTTTGTATCCATGTCTTTATAAATCGCTCCCAAAACTCCATTCACAAATTTGCCCGAAGATTCCGAACCGAAAGTCTTCGCGATTTCAATGGCTTCATTGATTGCCACCTTGGCGGGTATATCACTATTAAACACCAATTCATAAACTCCAATTCGCAAAACATTACGGTCGGTGATGGTAATCTGTTCTATCGGCCACTCGGTCGCGTATTTTTTAATATATCCGTCAATCTCTTCCCGATTATCAATCACACCTTTCAACAAACTTTTCACAAACCCATGGTCGTCAAAACTCGGAGCGAAATTCGTAAAAACGCCCTTAGCGATTTTTTCCATATCTTTATCGTTCTTGTCCATGAAATCCCACAAGAACAACGACTGCATTGATAATGTGCGCGCCAAATGTCTGTTTGACATAATATTATATTATTTTATTTTATTTCTTTTTTCCCTGCTCTGAGCTTGTCGAAGAGTTTTTAGCTTTTATTTTCAAAACTTCCCTGCCTTTATAAGTTCCACAAAAAGCGCAAGCCCGATACGGCAAAATTTCTTTTTTACATTTTGGACAAACACTTAATCCAATTTTTTTTAAAGCATGGTGAGATCTCCTTCTCTTCACTGAACTTTTTGTCCTTCTTTTAGTTTGCAAAGCCATAGTATGATTTATATATAATAATTAACTATTTTAAGTATAACTTAAAAATAAACGGGAAGTCAAGAAGAGGTAATCATCATCGCATCCCCGTAACTGTAAAATTTATATTTCTTCTTAATGGCTTTCTGATATGCTCTATCAATATATTTTTTGCCAGCCAAAGCGGAAACGAGCATAAGAAGCGTTGATTTGGGCAAATGAAAGTTGGTAATGAGCGCGTCAACGACTTTAAATTTATATCCCGGATAGATAAAAATATCAACCCAGCTATTATAATCTTTTTTTATATTTATTTTTTTTTGAAAAACAGCCTCCAATGTTCTGGCGCTGGTTGTGCCAACTGCCACAATTTTACCTCCGCTCTTTTTGGCTTCTATAATATTTTTAATTACTTCTTTTTTTACTTCCACCCATTCAGCGTGCATTTTGTGATTTTCTACATTATCAACTTTCACTGGCGCGAATGTCCCGAGACCAACATGCAAAGTGACATATTCTATTTCTACACCTTTCTTTTTTATGTCATTCAATAATTTTTTTGTAAAATGCAAACCTGCCGTCGGTGCGGCCACAGAGCCCAATCTTTTATCATCAGCATAAACGGTCTGATAATTTTCTTGGTCGCTTTTTATATTTTCACGCGGTATGTATGGAGGAAGAGGTACATGACCGATTTTTTCCACCAACTTCATGAACCTATCTCCGCCGATATTAAATTCCACATCCCACGTGCCGTCATTGTTATTTTTTTTCACGCGACAAGTCAATTTTTTTTCAAATTTAATTTCCAACTTCTCTTTTATGCCTCGTCCGCCAAGAAGACATTGCCATAAATTTTGTGAAATTTTCTGATGCAAAAAAACTTCCGCCTTTCCGCCAGTTTCTTTTTTCTTCCCCAAAAGACGCGCCGAAAAAACTTTGGAATTATTAAGCACAAGCACATCGCCGGCGTGAAGATAGTCAACGATATCAAAAAAATGTTTATGTTTGATTTCTCCCGACTCTTTATATAAAACCAAAAGACGCGAGCGATCTCGCGGCTTTATTTGTTTTGTGGCGATTAAATTTTTTGGTAGATAATAATTAAAATCGCTTAAACGCATAATTTTATTTATTTTTGAGTATGTTTATGATGTCTCCTCTTATTCTCTTCCACCAATTTAATAATCATATCCCTGACTCCGTCGGGACAGGAAATTTCGTGGAAAAAAAATCTTTCTCTTTCAGCGGCGGTTTGGACAAAAACATCGCCATATCCCAAAAGGGTCTGAATCGCGCCACTGGTTTCGCTGGTGACATCCTGAATGCGCGACAATTTTTGTTCGGAAATAACGCGTGAAAAAAAACCTCTTTGTTCTATATCTATAATCCTTTCGTCTGTGATAATCCAAACATCCAAATAATAATCTATAAAAGAAAAGAAAGAAAAAAGCCAAACAAAAAGATAGTAAGCACTCGCGCTCAAAACTATGATTGGATATGAAACTTCGCCTTTAAAAATTTCCGGGCTGGCTATTAATATTAAATAAAAAAACACCAACGGTAAAACTGCCAAAATAATCATGCTCACAATCAGCTTTAATAAAATAAAAAAGTCTTTTCTAACGATTTTTAAAACTTTTTCATGAGGCAGTTGATTTGGAAGGCGATAATTGGATAGCATAAATATAAAATTAAATATTTAAAAATCCACTCCATCAATATTGACTCCTTTTAATATCGTAATTTTCTTATTCCAATCTATGTCAAAAATAAAACTTAATGATACGGACAATATAATCACGGTCATGGCAATAAAAAAGAAAGTGGACAGAAAGGTGGCCAAATTTTTAAAGCCGTATTTCAGCATGTGATAAATTGCGATCAAGAAAAAAAGTCCGCAGACGACAAGAAAGCCGTAATAGATATATAAAAATAAAGATAACTGAAATGACATAAATTTATAAATAATTTTTTATATTTTTAAATGTTCTCGCGCGCTGTCAGTCGCGATTCGACCACGAGGCGAGCGATCCAAAAATCCAAGGCGCATTAAATATGGTTCATAAATATCTTCAATCGTAGCCATGTCTTCACCTGTTGCCGCGGCAATGGTATTCAAACCGACGGGACCGCCTTTAAATTTGTTGATAATTGTTTCCAGTATTTTTCGGTCAATAAAATCCAAACCAAGATTATCCACTTCCAAAAGTTCAAAAGTTTCGTGGCACAATGCCTTGAATATATCGCCATCGCCTTTGACCATGGCGTAATCCCGCGCTCTTTTCAAAAGCCGATTGGCGATGCGCGGAGTGCGACGCGCGCGTTTCGCAATTTCGGAAATAGAAAGCGTGTCAATGCCGGCTCCCAAAATTTCCGCGCTGCGCCTGATTATTTTTTCAATTTCATCTTGTTCATAAAAATCCAAATGATGAACCATGCCAAACCGATCCCGGAGTGGCGCGGAAAGCAAGCTCACTTTTGTCGTGGCGCCGATGATGGTGAATTTTTCCAAATCAATACGCAGAGTGCGCGCGGACGGTCCTTTGCCAATGATGATATCCAGCGCGTATTCTTCCATGGCCGGATACAAAATTTCTTCCACGGTTTTATTTAATCTGTGAATCTCGTCAATAAACAAAATATCGCCCTCGCTCAAGTTGGTGAGAATGGCGGCCAAGTCTCCGCATTTTTCAATTGCCGGACCACTTGTAATTTTTATTTGAGCCCCCAATTCGTTCGCCAAGATATGCGCGAGCGTTGTTTTGCCCAATCCGGGCGCGCCATAGAGCAAAAGGTGCTCAATCGGTTCGTTGCGTTTTCGCGCGGCCTGAATGGCAATATCCAAGTTTTCTTTGATTTTTTCCTGGCCCACATAATCCTTAAATTCACGGGGCCGTAAAGACAAATCCAAAGAATTATCGCCATCCGCCTGTTTGGGACTGATGACGCGCTCTATTTCTTTAATTTCCTCTTCTTTATTAACATCTGTCATGTTTATATTGTATAGATATTTAAGTCTTTTGGCAAACAATCCGCATAAATTTTACAACAAATTATTAAATTGATATACTATATTTGTTTTAATAATAAAAATTATATTATGATTCAAAAATTCGCCGATTGGTTTTCTTATTCAATTTTAAATCTTGATTTTGCGTCTAAAATCGGCGTCAGCATTAATTTTTTTATTTATGATACGATCAAAATTTATTTTCTTATTATAATCGTTATCGGGCTTGTCTCGTTCTTCCGCACTTTTTTACCGCCACATAAAATCAAAGAAACGCTATCAAAACAAAAATTCGGAATAGGAAATTTGGTCGCGGCAATCTTTGGGGCAATCACGCCGTTTTGCTCCTGCTCATCCATACCGATTTTTATCGGATTTTTAAAAACGGAGGTGCCTCTTGGAATAGCTTTTTCTTTTATAATAGCTTCGCCACTCGTCAATGAAATTGTTTTTGTCTTGATGGGCGGGACATTCGGCTGGAAAATAGCAATTCTCTATGCTTTGTCCGGAATTGTTTTGAGCGTTGTTGCCGGCTTGATTATTGGAAAAATGAAGTTGGAAAAAGAAGTGATTCTAAAACTTGATGATAATACTGGAAAAAATTTATCTCTTGAAAATCTTCCCAAAAATATAAAAGAAAAAATAAAATTTTCTTTAAACGAAGGATTTGAAACATTCAAAAAACTTTGGCTGATTATCGCCATCGGCGTTGCCATCGGCGCCGCGATTCATGGCTATGTTCCAACGGAATTTTTCAGGCAATATCTCAAAGTAAATTCTATTTTTGCCGTTCCAATCGCCACTTTAATTGGAATTCCAATTTACGCCGGATGCTCCATGCTCGTGCCAATCGTTTTTGCACTTACCGTGCAAGGAATTCCTCTCGGAACATCGCTAGCATTTATGATGGCAATAGCAGGATTGTCATTACCAGAGGCAGTTATTCTTAAAAGAGTTATTTCAATGAAATTATTGGCAATATTTTTCAGCACTGTAGCGCTGGGAATTATTTTGATCGGTTATTTATTTAATTTCGTTTCTTAATTATAACTACCCCCTTCTCCTATAACCACCGCTTTGACGACGGAAAGGTCTTCCGCCTTGGCGGAATTCAGGAACGCGTCGCTTTGGTTTTTGTCGAGAAAAAAATTTTTGTTCCGACCGAGGCGCGGGAGTGAATTTTGACTCTCTTTGAGGCGGCAATTTGGGTACGGAAGAAATCGGTAAAGTTTTTTTAATCAAACGTTCAATATCATGCAATTCTCGGCGCTGTTCCGGCGCGGCCAAAGAAATGGCGTGTCCTGAGACTCCGGCTCTGGCAGTACGGCCGATTCGGTGCACATAATCTTCAGCATTTTCCGGTAAATCAAAATTTATAACCAATTCTATACCAGTAACATCAATACCGCGAGATGCTATATCAGTGGCAACCAAAACTCTGTACTTTCCGGATTTAAATCCGGCCATGGCGTCTTTGCGTTGAGCAAGAGAACGGTCAGAATGAATCTCCGCGACGTTATGGCCCATATTTCTGATAGCCACGGTTAATTTTCTGGCGCCATGTTTTGTTCTTGTAAAAACAAGAGTCGCTCCCAAATATTGCTGCAAAAGCTTGTCTATCATTCTGATTTTCTCTTGTCTCGGGATAATAAATATTTCTTGCGTCAAATGTTCGGCAATTGAACCGCTCGGCGCGACTTCAATGCGGATCGGCATTTTCAAAAAACTGGCCGCCATTCTCATAATTTCCGGAGCCAGAGTCGCGGAAAAAAGCATTGTCTGTCGCTCGGCAGGCAATTCCTGAAAAATCTTCTTGATTTGCGGAGCAAATCCCATGTCCAGCATGCGATCCGCTTCGTCTAAGACAACCACTTTTACATTTTTTAAATTGGCTGTTTTGTGCTCCAAATGATCATTAAGACGACCGGGAGTAGCAATAATAATGCGCGGATTGCGCCTCAATGTTTGGATTTGCGGACGAATATAGGCGCCGCCGATAAGAACGACTGTTTTAAAACCGAATCTTGAACATACTTTTCTTAATTCTTCATCAACTTGAATGGCGAGCTCGCGAGTCGGTAAAACTATCAAACCATTACCGTTAATTTGATTCAAGCGCTGAATCAAAGGGATACCAAAAGCCAGGGTCTTGCCTGTTCCGGTTTGTGCCACGCCAACCAAATCTTTGCCTTGTAGGGCAACCGGAATGGCTTGACGCTGAATTGAAGTCGGTATTTTATAATTTAATCTGTTCATTATTTCCATTAAGCTTGGCGCGATTCCCAAACCGGAAAAATCACGACTGTTTGACTGAATGTTTTTATTCATAAATAAATTTTAATGTTTGTTAATTTTTTATCCTAAAATAATCGTTGCCAGTCCTAAAAATACCAAGAAGCCAAAAACGTCAGTGGCAGTGGTAATAAAAATTGTAGCGGACGAGGCCGGATCTTTGCCAAGACGTTTCATAATCAAAGGAACCACTGTGCCAAAAAAAGCGGCGATTAATAAATTGGTTATCATGGCCGTGGCTAAAATCAAAGCGATTTTTAAATCTCCATCTTTTATAAAAACAACGGCAGTGATGATTGCTCCATTAAGCAACCCGTTAACAAAACCGGCGCCAACTTCATTTTTCAATGTTCGCCACATCGTTTTCAAACTAATCTGCCTCAGAGCGATTCCTCTTACCAAAACCGCCAATGTTTGAGTGGCGGCATTCCCGCCCATACCGGCCACGATTGGCATATAAACAGCTAAGAGTACATACTTAGAAATGGTTTCTTCAAATAATCCCACAGTAAGAGCTGCAAAAAAAGTGGTGCCAAGATTGATAATCAGCCATTTATAACGAAATTTAATTTTACGTTTTGTGGTGTCGTAAACCGATTCTTCTTGACTGACACCGGCAAAATCATATAAAGAAGCGGATTCTTTTTCACGCAAAACGCTCAATATATCATCTGAATAAATAATTCCCAGAACGCTACCGGCGTCTCCCATAACCACGATTTTATCGTGAGGATGTTCACGAAACAAATTCAAAACATCATTAATTTTTGCGTCATGTTGGATGGTTTTAATTTTTTTCAAATGCTCAATCGCTTTGTCTGCGGCATTGGAAAATCCCAATTCATGTCCCGGTAAATAACCAATCAACCTTCCTTTATGCTTAATCAAAATCGCGGGCAGCTTGCCGGTTCTTCTTTCATGAACTTTTATTTGTTTGGAAACGGAACTGATTGTGTCGTCAGCATCAACCTGAATATAGTTAATGCTCATCAAGCCGGCTGCCGTTCCCGGATCAAATTGCAAAAGTAAAGTAACATCATTCTTCAACTTCTCATCTATCTCCGCCACAATCGCCTGTTGTTTCTTTTTCGGCAGAAATTGCAGGATGTCGGTTGCTTCGTCAGAATCCAATGATTCCAAAAGACTGACGAGCTCTTCTTTGCTCAGCTTTGATATAACATCATACTGAACATGTTTAGTCAAGTTTAAAATTACCTCGCCTTGCTGGATAGTCGGAAGATTTTTAAAAATTTCCAGCCGATTTTTTGGATAATATGATATTTGGTGAACAATTTTACTTAA
>JBDRDI010000057.1:0-4866 GCA_043820875.1 bacterium | reverse complement strand
CCGCTTAATTTTATAAACGGATTAATGGTGTTCTTAATATTATGCAAGCAAATCATTCAATTTTATTTCAGTCATGCATGCGACAGTATTGTTTGAGCCATAATAAATTTTTAAAATGTCACCAGATAATAGCGCGCCGTTGCAGAAAAATTTTTTCAGTCCAGCGAATATCGGCTTGTCTGAACGATATAAAATTTTTGTCGGATCTTGCAAGTCAAGCCAAACAATTCCTGGTCGGCTAATATTTTTATTATCAAAGCCGTGATATAAAACCAACCAACCGCGTTGAGTTTGAATTGGCGGTGGGCCCATTTCAACGCGAACCGAATCAAAAGAATTTTTTCTGGGTGATATGAGGGGAGCTTTATTTGCTTGCCATTTTTTTCCATTCAAAGAATCTGCCATCCAAATATTTCTGTCGCCGAAAAGCATCCAGTATTTCATTTTTAAAATTTTTGGAAAAATAGCGCCAGCGCAGGACCAGTCATTTATATTTTTTGAGCGCATCTGCGACACACTAGAAGGCAAAAGAAAACCGCATGCTTTTACGAAATTCCAATTTTCAAGCATTGGTCCGTGCTTTTCCCAGTTTTCCAAATCTGGAGAAATGGCCAGACAGAGTCGCGGCGTATCGCCGTCATAAGCGGCATAAACCAGATAATAAGTGTTGTGTATTTTGGTAATACGCGGATCAAAAAGTCCCCGCTGTTCAATTTCCGAAGACGGCGACAGCGCAAGACCGCGATTTTCTTCAAAATTTGTTCCGTCGCGCGAAACAGCGCGATGAATGCGCGAAATCCCGTCTTTTCCATCAGCCGCATAAAATAAATAATGTTTTTCATTTTCAAAAAGCACCCCTGGATTGTAGGTTCTTGTTGATTTTAGGGATAAATTATGTTTTGAAAAAATAGAGACCATTTTGTTTGATAATTATTTGTCTTTATTATAACATATTTTAAAAATTAACCACATAAAAAATAACCCGACCATGAAGGCCGAGTCATTTTTTTTATTTTTATTTTTTTTATCTTCTGCCAAAGCCACTGCGAGGCTTTCTGAATCCGTTGCCTGAATCTCTGCCACTGCCGTTACTGAAGCTTCCGCTTACTTGCAAGCCCTTTTTATCTTTCCATAACGGTTCATTTTCAGGCATGTCTTTCATGGTTAAGTTTACTCTTCCTTGTTCGTCTATTTCTTTTACTTTCACCATTACTTCGTCACCAACCTGTATAAAGTCTGACGGTTTGCCGATGCGGTAAGGAGCCAGTTCGGAAACATGAACCATGCCGTCGCGTCCCGGAGCAACTTCTACAAACGCTCCAAAGTCCAAGATACGCACAACTTTTCCTTTGTATATTTCTCCGGCCTGGAATTCTTTGACAATGTCTTGAATTATACCTACAGCGATTTTGCTTTGTTCCGCGTCTACGCCACAAACCATAACCGTGCCGTCGTCGTCAATGTCAATCGTAACGCCGGTTTGAGCAACAATACCATTAATAACTTTTCCTCCCGAGCCAATGACTTCTCTGATTTTTTCCGGATTAATTTTAAAGCTGATTACTCTCGGAGCATATGGAGAAAGTTCCGGATTTGGTTGGGCAACCGCGCCTTCCATAACTTTTAATATTTCAAGTCTGCCTTCACGGCCTTGTTTCAGGGCTTGTTTAACAATTTCATCTGTTAAGCCGAGTGTCTTTGTATCCAGCTGAATGGCGGTAATGCCTTTTTCCGTGCCGGTGATTTTAAAATCCATTCCGCCGTCCCCGTCTTCCAAATCTTGGATATCGGTCAATACAATCCATTTGCTCATGTCCGGATAAGAAGCAAGTCCGATGGCGACTCCGGCCACGTGCTTTTTAATTGGCACGCCGGCATTCATCAAGGCCAAACTTGAACCGCAAGTCGCGCCCATGGATGAAGAACCGTTGGACCCCAAAGTTTCACTGACCACGCGAATGGTATATGGGAAGTCTTCTTTGTTTGGTAAAACCGGCAATAGGGCTTTTTCAGCCAAAGCGCCGTGTCCGATTTCGCGTCTGCCAGGACCGCGCATGGGCTTTGCTTCGCCAACTGAAAATGGCGCAAAATTATAATGATGCATATATCCTTTTGCGCCCGTACCTTTTAGTCCTTCCAAAGATTGCGCGAGCCCCGGTCCGGCCAAGGTTATTACTGACAAAATTTGAGTTTCACCGCGTTGAAAAAGTCCGGTGCCGTGATTTCTTGGCAGAATATCCACTTCGGCTTGCAGATTTCTTATTTCCGTAAGGCCTCGTCCGTCAACGCGTTTTTTGTTTTCAATCAGTTCTTTTGTAATTTCCGTATTAACCGCTTTTTCCACGGTTGAATTCATGATTTTTTTTCTATCGTCTTTATTAACGACGCCCTGATCAAACAAATGTTGGTTTAATTTTTCTTTAATGGCGGAGACTGCTGCTTTTCTTTCTTGTTTTTGATAATAGATTTTATCAAAAAGAATTTTATTAACATTTTCTTCCAGCCACTTATTTGCTGTTTCTATGTTTTTTATTAACATTTTACTCTTCTCAACTTCTTCTTCTGAAAGAAGTGAAATTCCTACTTCTTTTTTTTGTGGTTCAATTTCTGCTTTCATTTTTTCAATCAATTTAATAACCGGTGTCAAGTTTTTTTTGCCGGCCATCATCGCTTCATACATGTCTTCTTCTTTAACTTCTTTTGCTTCTGCTTCAATCTGAATTATTTTTTCAGTTGAGCCGGCCACAATCAAATTTAAATCGCTCAATGTTCTTTCTTCGTAGGTCGGATTAAAAATAAACTTTCCGTCAATTCTTCCGACTCGTATTCCTCCGATGGGACCGTGCCAGACAACGCCGGAAATTGACAAAGCGGCTGAGGCCGCGACCAAAGAAACGATATCGTAGTCATTTTCGTTGTCACTGGAAAGAATTGTCAGCACAACCTGAGTTTCTTTTCTTGAGCTGGAATCAAAAAGCGGGCGAATGGTGCGATCAATCATTCGTCCTGCAAGAACCGCGTCATCTGAAGGACGGCCTTCTCTTTTTATCCATTGTGAACCTTTAATAATTCCGGCGGCGTAAAACCGTTCTTCAAATTCAACTGAGAGTGGAAAAAAATCAACGTCTCTTTCGTTTGTTGATTCCACAACAGTAGCCAAAACCACCGTATTGCCATATTGGACAGTTACGGCCGCGTCGGCCTGTTTGGCCAACTTGCCAGTTTTAAACGTGAGAGTGCGGCCAAGCCAATCCACGCTAAACATTTTTTCTTCATTCATATTTTTTGACATAAACGCACGGATAAAATCCGCGACTCGGCCGTCAAATTACAGAACTATGAGATATCTCACAGCGCTATGTATTTGCCGACCGAAATTTATAAATATTATATTAAATACTTTTTATCATCGCTTAAATTTATAAAATCGTCGCTTTCTTCCACGAGTTTTGATGAGGCGGTTTGCCGAAAAGCAATTACTTCCACCAAGCATCCTTTTGTATTTTGTAAATATTCTACAAGTGGTAGATAGTCGCCGTCTCCCGTAACCAAAATAATCACGTCCAATTTATTGGCGAGTTTGATGGCGTCAACCGTAATGCCCACATCCCAGTCAGCTTTTTTTGCGCCACCGGCAAAAATTTGCAGATCTTTCATCTTCACCTCAAAACCTTGCTGGCTTAAAGCTTCAAAGAACGGGCTTTCTTCTTCGGATTCTGTTTTGACAACATAGGCTGTAGCGCGGATTAATTTTCTTCCGGCCACGGCGTCTTTTAAAATCTCTTTGAAATTAACGCGTTTTTTGTATAAATTTTTTGCAGAATGGTACATGTTGGATACGTCAACCAACACGCCAACTCTCTGCTCTTTGTGTTTTATCATATATAAGTTATTAAAACAGTCCTGCCTTAAAGAGAGCGGGACCATTTTTATTTATTTGTATTCTTTTTTTTCTTCTTCTTTAACTTCTTCTTTCTTTTCTTCCGGTTCATCAATCGCTTTGTCCTTGGCAATCAAATCTTCTTCCAGCCTTCTTCTTTCTTCTTCCTCTTCAATCATTTTTTTGGCAATTTTTAATTTTAATTTTTGTGCCACATCAATGAATTGTTCTTCGTTTTCTTTTTGTAGATATTTTAAAAGTCTTCTTCTCTCTCCAACCTTTTTTAATAATCCTCTGCGGGAAGAATGGTCGTGTTTGTGAGACTTCAGGTGATCTGACAGTTGTTTTATCTCTTCCGTCAGAATGGCGATTTGCACCTGTGTTGAACCGGTGTCTGCTTCATGGATTTTGAATTTGTTAATGATTCTTTGTTTTATTTTTTTGTCTAACATTCTCTTGTGTCCCTAACCGAGTTTTGGTTTATGGTCCGAAAACCAAGATAGGGTGATTAATTATTAATTTATAAACTAAGAGTATCACATCTTTGGTTATTAGTCAATATTGGCGGGGTTCGCGCGGATAAAATTTATTTTTTTGACAAATCAAAGGTTTTTTGCTAAATTATAATTAATTAAACCCGAATGCGGGTTTTTTTAATCACCATCCGAATATGCGCCCATAGTTCAACGGATAGAACACCAGCCTTCTAAGCTGGTTATGGGGGTTCGATTCCCTCCGAGGGCAGTTTTTACAACATGCGTCCATAGCTCAGTTGGTAGAGCAGTTGCCTCTTAAGCAAACGGTCGAAGGTTCAAATCCTTCTGGACGCATTTTACACTATTTAAGACAAACAGGTCGGACTAATTACCAGGGGTTCTCACCCTACGGGTGACCACCCGTTAGGGTGGAAATCCTTCTGGACGCACCAATTATTTGTTTTTCAAGTCTAACTTACTTACCACCACGCAAATTACATTGGTTTTATA
>JBDRDI010000056.1:0-5120 GCA_043820875.1 bacterium | reverse complement strand
TAATAATTATAATATAATAGTTATAGTTTTTTAATTATTAAATTTAATATTTATGTCAATTGCAGTTGATGAAAATTTATGTATCGGCTGTGGCGCTTGCGCCGCGGTTTGTCCACAAACATTTGTTATGAATGACGAAGGAAAATCCAAGGTTGTCGCGCAAAGCGAAATAGAATGTGCCAAAAATGCTTCAACCGGTTGCCCGGTGCAGGCAATAACAGTGTCTTAATGGAGGTTTAATAAATACAGATAAATAACAGCCCTTGATAATCGGGGGTTGTTTTTTTTCGTTATAAATTATACAATAAGTTTCGTAACAAATATGAATGCGCGAGAAATAAAAAAAATTAATATCCCGAATTTACCCGGTTGTTATTTGTTTAAAGATAGCGCGGATAAAATAATTTACGTGGGCAAAGCCGCGCGCTTGCGGCCGCGAGTGTTTTCATATTGGCGAAAAAACGTTGGACATTCACCAGCCAAATATTCCATGATGAAGGAGATAAAAAAGATAGAATTTATTGAGACCGACAGTGAAATCGAAGCTTTGCTATTGGAAGCAAATTTGATAAAAAAATATCGACCGCGATATAATATAGTAATGCGCGACGATAAGCGTTATGTCTATATCAAGGTTTCTACGGAAGAAAAATGGCCGCGTATTTTTTTGACGCGCAAAATTGAAAAGAGCGGCCGTTACTTTGGTCCGTTCACCAGTACAGAAGCTATAAAAGAAACTTTGAAAATAATCCGTAAAATTTGGCCGTACCGTTTTTGCCGGACAATGCCGCGTCGCGCCTGCTTGTATTATAGAATAGGAAAATGTCCGGGTATGTGCGAAAATTATGCGGATGAAAAAGAGTACGGGAGAACAATCAAACAAATCGTTTTATTTCTAGATGGTCGGAAAAGTAAGGTGGTTGCGAACATGGAAAGCAAGTTGAAAAAAAATAAAAATGAAATAGAAAAGAGGAAAATAAAATATCAATTATTAAATTTAAAAAAAGTTTTAGATAACGCAAATGTTTTGGGTTTGGCTGATAAATACGCGGCGGACGCGGTTGAGCTCGCGAAAGTTTTGAGTTTGCCGCGTGTTCCGAAGAGGATTGAGGGTTATGACATTTCTAGTATCTATGGCCGGCAAGCCGTCGGTTCAATGGTTGTTTTTAAAGATGGTGAGCCGGAAAAAAATGAATATAGAAAATTTAAAATTAAGACCGAAGAGAGCGCTGGAGACACGGGAAGGTTAAAAGAAATTTTGGAAAGAAGATTCGGACATAGCGAATGGTCGCGTCCTGATTTGGTTATTGTGGACGGCGGCAAACAGCAGTTGAACGTGGCTGTGAAATTATTGAAAAAATATAAATTAGATATCCCCGTTTTGGCCGTGTCCAAAGGCGATGGCCTCCGTTCCTCGCGCGCGCCTGATAAAATATTTTTCCCTGGCGAGTCTGCGCCGCTTGTCTTGCCACTCGCAAGCCCCGCGCTTAATATAATAAAAAGAGTGCGCGATGAAGCACACCGATTTGCGATTGAGTATCACAGAAGACTAAGAAGACTGTTTTAAACTGTTATTCATCTGACTAAATGATGAGCTATAATTATAAAAATATTTATACAGTCGAAAGATGTTTTTTAAATTTTAAATTATTTATTTCTAATTTATCTATTTGATCTTCAAAACGGTCGTGCGCCACTTGGTTTGACAATAGCTCAAGCTCAAATTTTTCGTAGTTTTTAGCAATGCCGTCCACAACATTGAGTATCTTGTTGGTATCCAATTTTATTTCCTCCTTTAATTTTACCAAGTCATCTTTCATGGCAATTTGATTAAATTGTTCCGGTGTTATTGTCATATTTTTATAATATGTTAATAATTATACATGATCAATTTTATTATAGCAAATGCGAGATGAAATTTTTCTAAAATTTTTTAAAGATATTTTTTCTAATATTGGTAAAAGAAACATTTAAACTCCGATATTAGTTATTCACAATTAATTATGAGAGTCAAGGTTTAGAAAATCATAGTTCAGAAACAATATTCGTTTTAATCGTTCGCGGCGTAATGCCGTGTTTTTTATTATAGGCCATTTGTTTTTTTCGGCGCCTCTGGGTTTCGCTGATTGCATATTTCATGGCCGGTGTTATTTTGTCCGCGTACATAATAATTCGTCCTTCTACGTGTCGTGCGGCTCTACCCATGGTTTGAAGGAGCGCTGTTTCGTGGCGTAAAAATCCGCCGATGTCCGCGTCCAGAATCACGACCAGAGAAACTTCCGGTAAATCCAGACCTTCACGAAGTAAATTTATTCCGACCAGCACGTCATATTTTCCTTGGCGCAATTCGCGCAGAATTTTGACGCGCTCCAGAGTCTCCACTTCCGAGTGCAGATATTGCGTTTTGATATTTTTTTCCAGCAAATATTCCGTCAATTCCTCGGCCATTCTCTTGGTTAGCGTCGTTACCAAGACTCTCTGCTTTTTGCTTATATTCTTTTTAATTTCTTTAATTAAATCTGGAATCTGATTTTTATTTTTTCGGACCATTACTTCAGGATCAAGAAGACCGGTGGGGCGGATAATTTGTTCCACAACTTGTTTTGATTTTTTCTTTTCGTAATCGGAAGGCGTCGCGCTTACATAAATCGCTTGATTGATTTTGGAATTGAACTCTTGAAAATTTAAGGGTCGGTTATCTTTGGCGCTCGGGAGACGAAAACCGAAATCAACCAACGTTTCTTTGCGCGCTTGATCACCTGCATACATGCCGCGTACTTGCGGCAAGGTAACGTGCGATTCGTCAATAAACAAAAGATAATCTTTTGGAAAAAAATCCATGAGTGTTGCCGGAGCCTCGCCCGGTACGCGCAAAGAAAGATGACGGGAATAATTTTCTATGCCGTTGCAATAACCGGTTTCACGAATCATTTCCAAATCAAAATTGGTTTTTTTCTCCAAACGATAAGCCTCAATTTTTTTGCCCAATTTTTTTAATATTTTTAATCTTTCTTTTAATTCTTGTTCAATATTTTTCAAAGCCGTTTCCATTATTTCTTCTTGAACCATAAAATGTTTCGCCGGCAAGACAGTTATTTTTTCTAAGCTCGTTGCTTTTTTGGTTGTTAAATTTGCAGTCCAGTTAAAAATATTTATTTTTTCAATTTCATCTCCGTCCATTAAGATCCGTACGACTTGTTCTCCTGTGGCAAGGCAAATAGCAATTGTTTCGCCGGTTGCCTTAAATTGCCCGTGCTGTATTTTTTGGTCATTCCGTTCGTATTGAATCCTGACCAATTGTCGCAAAATTTCATTTCTTTTTATTTTTTGTCCAACATAAAAATTCACGCCCACGTTACTGTAATTTTCTTTTTCCCCGATGCTGTAAATACAAGAAACACTGGCCACAACAATACAATCACGGCGATTAATGAGGGATTGTGTGCAGGCATGACGTAAGCGATCAATTTCTTCGTTAATAGTCGCTTCTTTTTCAATATATGTGTCAGTCTGAGGGATATATGCTTCCGGCTGATAATAGTCATAATAAGAAACAAAATAATGCACGGCATTTTCCGGAAAAAATTTTTTGAATTCGCCATATAATTGCGCGGCCAAGGTTTTATTATGCGAGATCACCAAAACCGGCCTTTGAAAATTGGCAATAATATTGGCCATGGTAAAAGTTTTACCAGAACCTGTGACGCCAAGAAGTGTTTGATCGTTTAAGCCCTTATTAATTCCGTTTATTAATTTTTTTATGGCTTCCAGCTGATCGCCGGCAGGTTTAAATTGGGAGTGGAGTTTGAATAACATATCGATTATATATCGTAGGAATTTGATTTATCAAATTCATTATAGATTGATTATAATGGTTTTAAAGGTAAGAGTCAAATAAATTTAATATATTTTTTTGGCTAAAAATAGCTTAAAAATTTAATTATTTAATAATACTATTGACAGAATATATAAAATATGCTATAATGAATTTATCACAGTGAAGTATAACACAGCCACACAGGAGAAAACAGATGAAGACTATCAATGTCGTAATGGCAATTTTCGCTCTTATTATCACTTTCACGACGTCCACCGTTTTCGCCGACGCCGGCTACTGCGGGAAAGAGTACCCCGCGAGTACGAAGATTACGCGGTCCAGCACCACTTACGCCTTTTTCTACGAGCCGACCCGCAAGTTGGTTCTCGAGCTCCGGGCCGACAATCCCAAGCAGTACACTGCCGCTCTGGCCAAGGAGGGATTCACTCCCTATATGCCCAAGGCCGCTTACTGCCGAAGCAAGTCCGGCGCCGACATCAAGGTAAGGATCTCAAGCGAGACCACCACCATGAAGGGTCCGAAGGTTATAGTGGATCGCCTAATCAAGGCCTTGGCCATGACCGATGACGACCACTGGTTTTATCTAGATAGCTAGACGGCGTGTCCGTCGCTCTTCGCCCCGTTTCGATGAAATTTATCGAAGCGGGGCTTTTTATTTTTTTGACATTTTGCGCAAGTTCCTGCTAAAATAAAAGAACATAAAACAAGATATTATTATGAAAGAAAACAAAGAACAAGTTCAGAAAAATACTTTTTTCATTATGGAAGAAGATGTTTTGAATTTTTGGGATAAAGCGAAAATTTTTGAAAAATCAGTTGAAAAAGAAGCGCCAAAGGGTGACTATGTTTTTTATGACGGGCCGCCGTTTGCAACCGGGCTTCCTCACTATGGGCACATTGTAGCCAGTATTATAAAAGATACTGTTCCACGTTTTTGGACCATGAAGGGATATCGTGTGGAAAGGATTTGGGGATGGGATTGCCACGGATTGCCCATTGAAAATATTGTGGAAAAAGAATTGGACTCCAAAAGTAAAAAAGACATAGAAGAAATCGGCGTGGAAAAATTTAACGGGATGTGCCGATCCAAGGTTTCGGAATACGCGGAAGACTGGAAAAAATATATCAAAAAACTCGGACGCTGGGTGGACATGGACAATAGCTATAAAACCATGGACAAAAATTTTATGGAATCGGTTTGGTGGGTTTTTAAAGAATTGTATAATAAAGACTTGATTTATGAAGGCTATCGTTCAATGCATATCTGCCCGCGGTGCGAAAC
>JBDRDI010000055.1:0-5397 GCA_043820875.1 bacterium | reverse complement strand
ACGGCTCAACGGGTTGAGCCGTTGAAATCCCAACCGCGTTGGTAATTGAATAAAAGTTATGAAGCAATCATTTACTATTCATGATTTACCTAAAGAAGAGCGACCGCGCGAGCGGTTGGTTAAGTTTGGCGAGCAAGCGCTTTCGGCTCAAGAATTATTACAGCTTATTTTGGGACGCGGCATTGCCGGCGAATCGGTGGTAGTCACGGCGCAAAAACTACTATCGCAATTTGGCAGTTTGCAAAAATTAGCCGAAGCAAGTATTGAGGAGTTGTCTTCAATTAAAGGAATTGGATTAGCCAAAGCGACGCAGATAAAAGCCGTCTTTGAAATTGGCCGCCGGCTGGCCACTCAAACCCCGTCTTATAAAAGCAAGGAACTTACCGATCCAAAAAAGGTATATCAGTTGATAAAAAGCAAACTCAAAGATTATCACAAAGAACATTTTTACATGATTGCTCTTAATAGTAGAAACCACTCAATTACGGAAGTTTCAGTTGGTAGTCTTAATGCCAGCATTGTTCATCCGCGCGAAGTATTCGCGGAAGCTATTAAAAATAAGGCGGCATCAGTTATATTTGTTCACAATCATCCATCGGGCGATACCGAACCGTCAGAAGGCGATTTGCTAACAACGAATAAATTGATTGAAGCCGGCAAAATTTTAGGTATAGAGGTGGTTGACCATATTATTATTACAAATAATAGTTTTTTAAGTTTTAAGGAGAAAAAATTACTATGAGTAACGTAAATTACAAGCCACAAAAAGAAAAAATCGGAGCCGCTCAAAAGGGATACTTGAAAGCTGGACAAGATAAAGGATACTTTGTTTTAGACGCAAGTAAGATTAAGTATATAGCTTCTGGAAAAAAGTATAATTTTAGCGATCCAGAGGAAAAAGTCCGTGCCGAATATTATTTTGATTTGATTGAAAAATATCATTATCCCGCCAAACGCATTGAGCTTGAAACAGAAATGCCGGATCGTACCCCCGAACGCTACGCGGATATTGTTATTTTTGAAGACGACGCAAAGAAAAAACCTTATATCGTTGTTGAGTGTAAAAAAGACGGCATTTCCGACGCAGAATTTGAGCAAGCCACCAAGCAAGTAATCGCTAACGCTCGTGTGCTTCGTGCTCCGCTTGCGATTTGTGTTGCAGGCAATACTCGCCGCGCAATGGAAACTGTCGAATGGAACGACAAAGAACCGGAAAAAGCGACTATTACCGATATTCCAATTTCTTACGGAAAGATTGAGGAATTTCGCTACAAGAAAGGCGATCCCGATTGGGATTTGAAAGTACTTGATAAATCAGAATTAAAACGCACCCTTGAAAAATCGCATAACACGCTTTGGGCTGGCGGCAAAAGAAATCCGACAGTCGCTTTTGACGAACTTTGCAAAATCATCTTTGTAAAAATCCGTGACGAAAAACGCGGACGCAAAACCGGCGATTATTACGATTTTCAAATTAAGACGCACGAAAAAGCTGGGAGCGTTTATAAAAGACTTGACGTAATTTATCAAGAAGCCAAAGAAAAAGACCCCGAAGTGTTTAAGGAAAGTTTGAAAATTGACCCCGAAGAACTTTATACCGTTGTCGGACACTTGCAAAGCGTAACGCTTTCAAAAACCGACCTTGATACAAAAGGCGTTGCCTTTGAGCAGTTTATGGAGGATTTTTTCAAGGGCAAAAGCGGGCAATACTTTACTCCGCGCGAAATTGTGAGCTTCGCCGTCAAGATGATGAATATAAAAAATGACTACCTTGTGCTTGATCCCGCTTGCGGTTCGGGCGGATTTCTTTTGCACGCTCTTGATGAAGTGAGAAAACAAGCGGAAGAATTTAACGAAAATGACGAAGCGGAAAAATATCGTTTTTGGCACGACTTCGCGCAAAATAATCTTTTCGGCATTGAAATAAACGATTCAATCGCCCGCGTTGCCAAAATGAATATGATTATTCACGACGACGGACACACGAATGTTATCGGTTTTGACGCGCTGGAAGATGTTGACAAAATGAGCGAGAAAAATCGCGGTTTTGCCAAAAATAAATTTGATGTAATCGTTACCAATCCGCCATTTGGCGCGAATGTAAAGCGAAGCGAACACCCCTATCTTGAAAAATTTACGCTTGGGCAAAATGGCAAGAAAACTCGAGATAACCAGAAAACCGAGATTTTGTTTATTGAGCGTTGCATTGATTTTCTAAAATCCGGCACGGGCCAAATGGCAATCGTTTTGCCAGACGGCATCTTATCTAACTCTACCTTACAATATGTCCGCGATTTTCTAATGGAGCGTTGCCAAATTAAAGCTGTTGTCAGCTTGCCACAAATTACTTTTACTCACTATGGAGCAGGAGTAAAATCATCACTTGTATTTGTCCGAAGAAAAGATGCGAAAGAAAAATTAGGAAAGTATAAAATTTTCATGGCAATTGCGGAGCACGTTGGGTATGACGCGACAGGAAGAAAAGATAAAAATGACTTACTGGAAATTTATAATGAATATAAAAAATTCAACCATGCAAAATAATCTTGGCGAATTACAAATTTTTTCAATTACCAATGAAAGTGCGAAGGGTAAAAAGCGCATTGATGTTGAATATTATCAGCCGTTTTTTGAGCATATTGTTGAAAAAGTTGCTGAATCAAAATTTGAATTGAAAAAACTTGAAGATATAACTCTTTTAATTAGCAATGGGCGAACGCCGTCAAAAGATATGTACGATGAAGACAATGATCAAGACGGCTCCGTGCCAATTATTAAAGCAGGTACTGCTTCTGGCAGATTTGTTAATTTAGAAAAACTTGAATATGCAAAAGCGGATTTTTCAAGTGGAAAGAAAGCTCAAAAAAAAGATGTTTTTATCCTTTCTGCCGCGCATCAAGCTAGTTATGTCGGTAAAAATGTGAGTATCCTTGATGTTGAACCACCGCAGGATACATTTTTTGTTGGTGAATTGATTTGCGTTCGTGCTAACCCAGAAAAAGTTTTGCCCGAATACCTTTTTGGCTTTCTTTCAAGTAAGGTCGGCTATCTGCTGTTGAATAGAGAAAAACGCGGACAAACTTCGCATATTTACCCAGAAGATATAAAGAGTATTTTGTTGCCTGTGCCGTCATTAAAAGACCAGAAAAATATCGTCTCTATTTTAATGAACGCATACGAACAAAAGAAAAAGAAAGAAGCGGAAATTTTGAAAATTTTGTCGTCCATTGACGATTTTGTTTTGGGCGAGCTTGGTATAGATATGCCGGAGGGGGGGGCAGAACAGGTATTTCAGATTTGGAGCGATGAAATTCAAACCAGACTTGACCCTTCATATTTTCGTCCTACTTTCAAAATGTTAGACAAGATTTTTTTGACCACAAAATACAATGTTAAAACCTTGAAAAATCTTTCAACAAAAATAACAAGCGGAGCAACGCCGTTATCCGGTGGCGACGCTTATACAGATCAAGACAGCGGAATTCCGTTTGTGAGAAGCGGAAACATAAACCCAGATAACGAAATTGATTTTAATTCTTTGATTTATGTTAAACCGGAAATTCATAATAAAAAATTGAAAAGCTCGCAGTTGAAAAAAGGTGATTTGATGATTGCGATTGTTGGCGTGACAATTGGGCAGGTTTCCGTTTACGACAATGATCGCGAGGCGAATATCAATCAAGCAATTGCGTTGATTAGATTGGATGAGCAAGTTAATCCTGAATATGCAAAAGAATTTTTATACTCAAAAATCGGACAAATTCAATTAGATCGAATTAAACGGCCAGTCGCCCGTGCAAATATCAATCTTAATGAAGTCGGAAGTTTGCAAATTATCTATCCGTCAAAAGATAAGCAAAACGAGATGGTCGGTAAAATTAGAAAAATACGAGCGAAAGCAACGGAGTTGCGACAGGAAGCGGAAAGTATTGTTGTCGGAGCGGAAAAACAAATAGAACAAATGATTTTAGCGTAAATACAATGATTACCTTAAATAAATATAAAATTGAACATAAAATTTTAACGCTGGCAGATTGCGCGGTAATGGAAAATAAAGATAAACCAGCGTCCTTTGATATTGACGGCATTGAATTTTCTCACTGGGATTTTAACTTTCGAGACGGTTGGTTAAAAAATGACGCATGGATTGTTAAAATAGAAATTGAAGCATCAAATTATGTTGACGCAATAAACAATCTTTGGAAAAAATTGTCTAAAATAGTTCCACGGATTTCGTTATTATCTCAATCTTACATAGAGTATATTTTTGAGCCATTTTTTGTTTATAAAATAGGCAGTGATGTCGCATTTCTTAGATACACCGCTGATACTATGGGTGGCGGGCTAATGTTTATGGAGAAAGAGCAAAAGGCATTAACCGAATTACTTGGGGAAAAAGAAATACCGGAAACTTTCTATTATTACTGGAATGATGCAGTCAACGCAACTGGTTATTCCGCGAAATTATTATTGATGTTTTCTGCTATTGAGGCACTTGTAAAAAAGAATGGTCAGAAAGATTGGAATTTAATAAATGAAATTCTCGGAGTAGACTTAGTTAAAGATCTGTTTGGCATAAAAGAACAGTCAAATACAGGGCTTAGGCATAGATTGGTGCACGGAGAGTATTTTGATGTTGGAGATCATGGCAAAAATTATCTTGAACTTGTACATAATAAAGTGATTTCTTACTTTAATACAAAAATACTTTCCGAACCATTAATAAGCGAGAATATTGTACATCCGCAGAGGCATTTTTTGGAAAATAAAGAACAAGGCAATTTTTTCCTAAAATATAAAGACGGAGACAAATCGTTTAATCTTAAAGATTTGCTTAACAATTTCACAGATGGCCGATTTCGCACCGACGGAAACTACGAAATTGTTGCTGGCCAACAACTAAATACCACATACTAAATTATATGAATTTATTTGAAAATAATTTGAAGCGGCACGTCAGCTAACGCTGGCACAAATTCCGTCGGCGGAAAAGTTTTATGATTTTTTGGAAAAGATTAAAACAAAATCCCCCGCGTAAAGCGAGGGATTTTATAAGGACGATTAGTCACGGAGTCAAATCTTTATGAAATGACAACGCACTTTAATTTGCCATCCGATTTTGAACGGTTGTTTTCCCATTGCAGAGGGCGAAGATTGGAAAGCGAATCGGATCCATCTTGAGAGTCCGGAATTATGTGATCAATTTCCCATCCTTCTTTATGGTTGGTGACGCCATACTGTGCACGAGTAATTGGCGCGCCGCATACATCTTTTCTGTATTTTGTAGCATCCCAACCCGATACAGGGATGCCCTTTTGCCAGACGGCTTCTATTGTCGCATCGTCAAATGTTTTTATAAACATGTTGGTCGTAGGTTAAAATTTATTTCCCAAAAAC
>JBDRDI010000054.1:0-16201 GCA_043820875.1 bacterium | reverse complement strand
ATTTTATATTTTATGTTATAATATTATTAACTATTTCTATTATACAATATTTTTATTTAATATCAAAATAACTATGAGCTTGTTTACGTCTATTAACAGTTATTTGGGAGTGGATATCGGAAGTTCCAATATCAAAATCGTGGAATTGGCCAAGGATAATGAGCGTCCGAGATTATTAACATACGGTTTTAGCGAGGATATCAAAAATTTTGATTGGCAAAAAAACGTTAAAACTACCGCGCAGATAATAAACAAAATTTGCGACGAAGCTGGAGTCTCAACAAAAAGCGCGATTGCCGCTTTGCCGACTTTTTCAGTGTTTTCTTCTGTTTTAAATTTATCCAATGTAAATAAGCGCGAACTTTCTTCGGCCATACATTGGGAGGCAAAAAAAGTTATCCCACTGCCTTTGGATGAAATGATTTTAGACTGGCAAGAAATAAAAGATGGCGCGAATAATAAAAATAATAACATAAAAGTTTTATTAACCGGAGCTCCGCGAACGCTGATAAACAAATATATTGAAATTTTTAAAGAAGCGCGAATAAATTTATTAAGTTTGGAAACGGAAACTTTTTCTTTGATTAGGTCAATTCTCGGCAATGATAAGTCCAGAGCCGCGTTGGTGGAAATCGGCGCCGGTACAACGGATGTTTCTATCGTGGACAAGGGCATACCCATGTTCAACAGAAGTATTAATGTCGGAGGAATGACGATTACAAAGGCTCTTAGCCGTAATTTAAATATCACTACGGAAAGGGCTGAACAATTCAAATATGACTTGGGGATAAGTTCAATTGATTCTCACGAAGGAAATGTGCCCAAAATTATTATTGAAACAGTTTCTCCGATAGTAAATGAAATAAAATACGCCTTAAGTCTTTATGAAAAGAAAAACAAGGGCAAGGTTGATAAAATAATATTGTCCGGAGGTTCGTCGCTTTTACCGAATTTACCGAATTATTTATCCAAAATATTAAACATTAAAGTTGTTATCGGCGATCCATGGTCCAGAATCCAGTATCATCAGGATTTAAGGCCGTTGTTAAACGAAATAGGGCCTGGAATGTCTGTGGCGGTAGGCCTTGCTTTGAGAAACATGGATTAACGCGACATTATATTTATTTAATTTATATATGTATTACCCAGACAATAAAAACAATAATCTTTCCTTGGAAGAAAACGCTCCCAAAAAAGACAAGGATTTTATTGTGGAACGCCAAAAGGTCCTTGAAGAAGAGAAAAAAATTCGTGCTAACAATAAAGACCAAGTTGACGTAGAGAACGATAATATCGAGATAAAAACAAGTCGTTCTTTTACTGATAATGTTATGAACATTGTCGGTGTTGTTGTCGGAAAATTAAGTTTTTTAAGAGATCAGCAGGAAGAGGAAAGGGTTTTGAAAACAAATTTAATTCAAGATGAGGCTTCAAATTTTATTGAATGGAATAAATATTTAAAAACGTTAATAAAATATTCTTCTTTCTCTTTGGTATTTTCCGTAATAATCTTTGTCGCCTTGTTTTTCTGGCAACAAAAAGTGCAGAAATACGGAGAAGGAGTCAATGATAATATCGCGCGATTAGATCAAGTTATAACTAGCGAAGAAAATAAAGTTGTGGAAATAAGAAGATTCAGCAATAAAGTTGATTTGGTCAATACTTTGATTAGGCGTCATATAAAATGGACGAATTTCTTTAAATTTTTAGAAGAAAATACCATCGCCAACGTAAGCTATGCCAATTCGTTTTCCGGCGACATTAACGGTTCGTATAGTTTTCAGAGCAAGGCCAGCGATTACGGCGCCATGGCCGCGCAAATAAAATTGTTAAGAGAACAGGAAGAAGTGTTGGCAGTAAATTCCGATTCAGTCAGGGCGCTGAAGAAAGAAGCGGGCGGAGGTGTTGCTTTCAGTTTGGAAGTAAAACTTAAAAATAATATTTTTAGAAAATAAGATTATATGAGGACTCCTGCGTCATTAGAACAAAAAAATAAACCGAGCATAAGAAAGGAAACGCCGGTCTTGGTTTTGTTTTTTATTCAATATTTTAACATTATCGCTCTTGGCGTGGCTTTGCTGATTTTTATTCTTCTTATGAATTTTGTGCTTTGGCCGATGTATGTAAATGTTTCGCGCGAGGCGCAATCGTCAAATAAATACAAAATTGAAATACAAGAAAGCCAAGAGAAATATATTAAAAAGTTGTTTGAATACGAAGATCTTTATAATGAAATCAGTTTGGCTGATAAAAATAAAATCAACACGGCGCTTCGCGATAATAATCATACTGAAGATTTATTTCCGCAAATAGGGGAGTTAATATCAAAAACAGGAATGATTTTAACGTCCATGTCTATCGTTGCGTCCGAGTCTGCGTCAAGAGCGCCGGAAGTTGAAAAAACAAAAGAATTCGTTGATGCGGAAGATCTCGATGTCGTACCTGATGTATTTCCAAGCGAAATCGGAAGAATTGACATTGGCATCTCACTGGAAAAAGTAAATTATCAAGGTTTAAAAAAATTATTGGCAGTGTTGGAAAATAATTTAATGATTATGGACGTAGAAAATTTATCGTTTAATCTTGAGAGTGAAATCGCTCAATTAAGAATTGTTTCGTATTTCTTGCTTCCTCCGGAACAAGAAAATAATGTTTATGCTAGCTATTAAAAAAAATTCAAAAATAAAAATATATATAGGTCTCTTAATTGTGGCGGCCGTGGTTTGTTTATTTGTTTTATATGAAAATAAAATAATATTTTCTCCTGTCGTGTCATCTGGTATGGCAGACGATGAAAACCTGATTAAAATTAATTATTTTAATAAAAAAGCCGCCGGAATAAGAAAAATTGATACGTGCATTTTTTCTGCCACATGCAAAACTAATGAAAAATTTAAAACATTGGAGGAATATAAATTCAGCTTGCCGGATATCAAAGATTATAAGATCGGAAATAGCAACCCGTTTAAAAAGCAGTAGAAAATTGTTGAATATTAATTTTTATATTTTATGATAAAAACCGAAGATCTTATCAAGGAGGTTGAAGAAAAAAAATTGATAACTTCTTCACAATTGGATCAGGCCGTGGCAGAAGCTAAAAAAAATAAAATTGATTTAGCGGAATTTTTGAAAACCATTATTGACCCGGAAGAAATTGCAAAAATAGAGGCGAATTATTGCGGTTTGCCATATGAAAATTTGCAAGAAGGAAAAATTCCGGAAGAAATATTGCATATTATTTCAGCCGATGTAGCTCAAAATTATCGGATTATATGTTTTGAAAAAGTTGACAATGAAATAAAAGTGGGTATTACAGATCCGGATAATTTTAAAGCGATTGAGGCCGTGGATTTTTTAGCCAAGGAAGAAAATTTATCAGTAAAGTATTATTTTATTTCCAAAGCAAGCTTCAAGGCGGCTTTTCAAAAGTACAAATCATTAAAAAAGGAAATTTCCACGGCGGTTGAAACCAAGGTCCAAGAGACTCAGGATAAAAAAAGCAAAACCGAAGATGAAGAAGTAAGTTTGGAAGAAGTCACCAAGAGCGCTCCGGTGGCAAAAATTGTCGCGGTGGTCATCAGACATGCTGTAGAAGGAGGCGCCAGCGATATTCACATTGAACCGTTGAAGAATGAAAGTCGTATTCGTTACCGCATTGATGGTATTTTACATACTTCTTTGGTCTTGCCAAAGAGTGTACACAAGGCGATTATTGCTCGCGTAAAAGTAATGGCGAATATGAAGTTGGATGAAACTAGGGTCCCGCAGGACGGCAGATTCAAAATTATTGTCAACGAAAAAGGAATAGATTTCAGAATTTCCACCTTGCCGCTTGGCGGAGAGGAAAAAGTGGTGATGAGAATTTTGGATACCAGTAAAGGCGCCCCAAAAATGGAAGAATTGGGCATTGAAGGAATACAATCGGAAATAATCAAGAATAATATAAGGAAAACAGAAGGTTTGATGTTGGTTACGGGACCGACAGGAAGTGGAAAATCAACCACCATTTTCTCTTTTTTGGATATTTTGAATAAAGAAGGAGTAAATATTGCCACCTTGGAAGACCCGGTTGAATATCAAATAGAAGGCGTTAACCAATCTCAAATAAAACCGGAAATAGGATATACTTTTGCCAGCGGGTTGAGATCATTGTTGCGCCAAGATCCAAATGTTATTTTGGTTGGAGAAATTCGCGATAATGAAACTGCTGAACTTGCTATCCATGCCGCTTTAACCGGGCACTACGTTTTGTCAACACTTCACACCAATAGCGCCATTTCGGCCATCGCAAGATTGATAGATATGAATATTGAACCATTCTTAATCGGTTCAACGCTACACACGGTAATAGCCCAGCGATTGGTAAGAAAAATTTGTGAAAATTGCAAACAAAAAATAAAAGTTCCTAAAGAATATGCCGATGACGCCAGAAATGAAATCAAAAAAATCGGCATTGATTATGCCAAAAAAATGCTCAAAGATCTTGATGTTAATAATTTGGTTTTTTATGAAGGTAAGGGTTGCGCTAGATGCGGAAACTCGGGGTATAGCGGTCGTTTGGCGATATTGGAGGTTTTGGACGTGAATAAAAAATTACAGGACATAATTAAAGAAGGAAAAAAGTTTTTGAGTGAAGAGCATATCAAAAATAACCAGCATTTTATAACAGCAAGACAAGACGGTATGATGAAAATTTTGGAAGGGAAGACTACCATTTCAGAAGTGTTAAGGGTAATGAAAGATTAAACTATGGCCAATTTTAAATACAAAGCGTTAGATCAAAACAAAAAAATTATTTCCGGAATAATTGATGCGGCATCTGAGTCAATGGCCGCGGACGAATTGACGGAAAGAAAATTGGAGATAATATCTTTGATAAAAACCAGCGAAATAGGGTCTGGTTTTGGAATGGTTTTGGGACGGGTAAAACCAAAAGATATTGTGGTTTTTTCCCGCCAATTTTCAGTATTGATTTCCGCGAATGTCGCTTTGGTACAATCTTTACGGGTGTTAATCGTTCAAACAAACAATTTGAAATTAAAAATGGCAATATCCGAAATAGCGGATGACATAGACGGAGGCGCTCGACTCTCTGATGCTTTGGCCAGAAGACCGAAAATTTTTTCCAATTTTTATGTCAATATAGTAAAATCCGGCGAAACATCCGGAAAGCTTGATGAGGCATTAAATTATTTGGCTGATGAACTGGAAAAGGATTACGACATGACATCCAAAATAAAAGGAGCCATGATTTATCCGGCTTTTGTGGTTTGCGGTATGTTTGCCGTTGGTGTTGTGATGATGGTTTTTGTCGTGCCAAAACTTACCGATGTTTTGACAGAAACCGGTACAAAATTGCCAATCGCCACGAGAATATTGATATATGTCTCAGACTTCTTGGTTAACTACTGGTGGTTGGTTATTATTGGAGCGGCAATGCTTTTTTTTGCATCAAAAATGTTTTTGGCCAGCCAGAAAGGAAAAAGAATCGCCGACGACATGCTGCTTCGTTTACCGATTTTTGGCAAGCTTTTTCAAAAAATTTATTTGGTAAGATTCGCTCGCTCTTTGCATACTTTATTAGTCGGCGGGGTGAATATCTCCAGAGCATTGGCTATTTCTTCTGAAGTTGTGACCAACTCTGTATATAGTGGTCTTATAGACAGAACCAGACAAAATGTGGAAGATGGCGAATCTGTTTCATCTGTTTTTTTGGAAAGCGACAGGGTGCCGAAAATGGTTTCCAATATGATGAGTATCGGCGAGAAAACCGGAAAACTGGATGTAATTTTGGAGAGAATTGCTATCTTTTATGCCAGAGAAGTTGATAATACCGTTTCCAATTTAATGACTTTAATGGAACCGATTATTATGGTTGTTATGGGCATTGGTGTGGGCCTTATGGTGGCGGCGATTATTTTACCAATGTATAACATGGCTAGCGGAGTTTAAAAATAAATAACTGGGGATAAGCTCTCGTGTTTTTAAAGCGCCACATGCGTTTAAAATTTTTTTATATTGAATATTATTTAGTTTATTTAAAAATATTTCAATTATATTAGCGATAAAATCAATTAAAACGTTTTTTTAACAATAAATAAAAAAGAAAAATAGCAAAATATTATATAATTAGTAAAATTTTTTTTCTTTAAATTTTTCTTTTTTTATGTTATACTGTGAATAAGTGGTTTTGTAAATAGTTAATAAAATTTTATGTTAAGCTTCTTTTGTTAGGCTGGGTTTTAAAACCCAGCCTAACAAAAGAAGCTTAACATAAAATTTTAATAATTAATCCCAGGTTCATTAGCTTAATTTCTAGAATTAAGACTGTGAACTTGAAAATCTAGACGGAGGTGAAATATGAATAACAAAAAAGGTTTTACTCTTATTGAGTTGTTAGTTGTTATCGCTATTATCGGTCTGTTATCAACACTCGCCGTGGTGGCTTTAAACAGCGCAAGAATGAAGGCTAGAGACGCAAGACGCGTTGGAGACGTTAAACAAATCCAAACTGCTTTGGAGTTGTATTACAATGACAACAGCGGATATCCTGCAGGTTCTGCTTTAGCTTTGGGTGTAGGAGCTACCGGCTGTTTGGACCAAGATGGTTTTGACACAGCAGGAGCTTGTTCAGGAACAGTTTATATGGGTCAAGTCCCTTCCTACCCAGCACCGCGCACCGATGGAGATTGTACTACGGGCATCGCAGGATATACTTATAATAGCCCCGGAGCTGTCAGTACTTATTATCTTAAATATTGTTTAGGAGGAATAACAGGAGGCGTTGAAGCGGGGCTTAATACAGCTTGCGAATCAGGAATATCAGGATGCGCTTATTAATTTGATTTTGATGATCCCGTCCCGTATTTTGTGGGGCGGGATTTTGTTTTGCGTGATTTATTTGCCGGTTAATATTATTTTATGCTATAATGTGAATAACTAATTATAAAATAATTTAATAATTAACCTCAAGTTCGTTAGCTTAATTTCTAGAATTAAGACTGTGAACTTGAAAATCTAGACGGAGGTGAAATATGAATAACAAAAAAGGTTTTACTCTTATTGAGCTGTTAGTGGTTATTGCCATTATCGGTTTATTGTCAACAATAGCCGTGGTTGCTTTGAATGGAGCAAGAATGAAAGCCAGAGACGCAAAACGTTTGGGAGACGTTAAGCAAATTCAAACCGCGTTGGAATTGTATTATAATGAAGAGAATGCGTATCCTCTCGCAAATGCTGGTATGTACATAGGTATGAATACTGCTACCGGCGCTTGTTTGGGTTCAGCCGGTTTTGCGGCCGAAGGAACGTGTGGTTCAGCTTTTATGTCAGAGGTCCCTTCTTACCCGGCGCCACGCACCGATGGAGATTGTGATGATGATCTTAATACGGGTTATTATTACAGAAGTCTTACGACAGAAACAAGCACATATGCCTTGAGATATTGTTTGGGAGCTGACACCGGAGGTGTTTCTGCTGGAGAAAAAGTCGCTTGCGAATTGGGAGTAGCAGGATGCCCGTACTAGTTTGATTTTTGTATATTTTGTTAATCCCGTTCCGCATTTTCGCGGGGCGGGATTTTGTTTGCCAAAAGATTGATATATAAGATATAATAGTAGTATATTATGACAAAATTAGTGGAAATAAAAAATTTAAAAACTCTTGATTTTTGGATTGACTTATTGCTTATTACAACGATTTTTTTTACGCCGGTTTATTTTGCGGCTTTTTATAAAACAGCTTCTCCGTTCACCATCAGCAAAATAACCGTATTTCAAATTTTGATTGAAATAACCGCCGCTTTGTTTTTAATTAAAATAATCAAAGAGAAAAAAATCAGCTGTTATATTAATAAAAAATATTTATTAATTGTTTTACCGTTCTTTTTGGCGCTTGTAATTTCCACATTGTTTTCCTCTGACCCTGCTTTGAGTTTTTGGGGTTCATATTGGCGCAAACTCGGGCTTTATGGGCATCTTCATTATTTTCTTTTTTTTATTTTGCTTATCACAAATATTGATAGTAAGAAAAAGGTAGAAAAATTGATTAGTGCGTCGCTTTTGGGCAGTGTGGTCGTCTGCGCTTATGGCATTTTGCAATGGGCCGGCCTGGATACTCTTTCTTGGTGGAAACCGCTTGCCGTGCGTCCGAGAATCACTTCCACCATTGGCCAACCGCTTCTTTTGGGAAATTATTTGTTGTTCACAATTTTTTTAGCCGGATACAGAGTCACAATTTCAAAAAAAATAATCAAAAAATTCTCATATTCAATTCTTTTATTTATTAATTTGTTCTGCCTTTTTGCCACTTACAGTCGCAGTTCGTGGCTCGGGCTTTCGGCAGGAATCGCGATTGGCGTATTTATTTATTTATTTATTAAAAATAAAAAGTATTTAAAATTTTTCATTGTTTTTATTGTAATCGCTATATTTTTCGTTTCTATTTCAGTGTTTGCGAATTTTTCTTCAATAAAAGGCGTAACCACGAGAGAAGATATTTCCTTGGAATCTCGGATTAAAAGCGTGTTTGATTATACGTCCGGTTCAGCGGCAATGAGAGTGCTTTATTGGCAAGCCGGTTTGTCTTCTTTTTCAGAAAAACCAATATTTGGCTACGGTCCTGACAATATCCGTGACGCGCTTTTTTCCGGGTTTGGACCGAATTGGCTTCTTCACGAAGCATTAAATACTTATCCGGACAGGACGCATAATGAATATTTGGACTTGGCGCTTTTTGGCGGTTTATTAGCTCTCTCTTCCTTTTTATATATTATAATTTTTGTGTTTATAAAATGTTTTAAATATCTTGGCGTTGATAATCAAAACAAGAAATTTGTTTTTTTTCTTATATTGTCTATTTTTTCTTATCTATTTTCATTATTATTTTCTTTTTCTACGATTGAAACTAATGTTTATTTTTGGCTGTTTATTGCTTTATTATTTCTTGTCTTTAATAATTTTAATAATTCATCGTCGATTATTTTGGAAAAATCAAAAATTTCTTATTTATTTTTATCTCTACCATTTTTTGTTTTATTAATTTATTTTATTGTAGTAAACTTTAATAACGCTAGGGCGGATTATTATTTTTTTCAAGCCAAGAACGGCAAAGTGAATGGAAATATCAGCAAAATGCTCAAATATAACTCCATGGCCGCATCCATAAGCGTCGGAGAGGATTATTATAGAAATTCTTTTATTTTTGACTTAAAAGACACAACAAATGGGATTAATTCAATTGAATATCGCAAAGCAGTCATAGACTATTTAAAAATACTTTCCGAAACGCAACATGTCGCGCGAGATAATTCACAAAGTCTTCTGGGGGAGGCTAATGTATATATTGTTTTGGGAAAGTTTGAAGATGAAAAATATTACAGTGAGGCGGAAAAAACATTTAATAAAATTATAAACATCAACCCCAATGTTTCTTACGTTTATTCAATGCTTGGTGATATGTATTATGATAAAAATGACAGCAGTAAGGCATTGGCAAATTATCAAAAATCACTGACTTTTTTGCCTGAATTATCAGACAAAAATTTTGCTTTTGAACATCGAGAAAACATGAAAATTTTTGAATCTAAAATATATGAAAAAATCGGCTCTTGCTATTATAACGAAAGCGATTATGAAAATGCTTTGGTAAATTATGAGAAATCAATAAGCCTTCAGCCATTTCAAATGGGAGTTTTGAAGAGAATATCAGATATCTATTTTTTAAAAGACAAATATCAAGAAGCTCTTTCTTATGTTGAGAGAGGATACGCGAGAAATCCGCATGATGCTGTTTGGTCGTTTTCAATGGCCATGATTTATGATAAATTGAATGAAGAAGAAAAAGCAAAAGAATATGTTGCGGAAGCGCTTTCTTTGTCTCCAGAAAATAAACAAATGCAAGAGTTTGCGGAGAGTTTAAAATAATATTAATTATTACAAATATTTTTATGAAAATACCAGAAAGAATAGTGCCAGACAACAGTGATGAATTTAAGGAGCATCTTTCCAGATATGAATTTGCATCAAGATATTCAGAAAATAAAATTATTTGTAGCATGGCCTGCGGAGAGGGATTTGGAGAATATTTGTTGGTTGACAAGGGGAAGGCAAAAAAAGTGATTGGTGTGGATAATAATCGTGAGGCCATTAATCGTGCTAGAGAGAAATATAAATTGGAAAATATTGAATTTAAATGTGAAGATATTTTGAATAACAGTTTTGGTAGCGATTATTTTGACTTGGTAATAAGTTTTGAAACAATTGAGCACATTGAAGATGATAATGGATTTTTAAAAGAAATAAACAGAATTTTAAAACCGGGAGGAACATTAATATTGTCCACCCCGAACAAAGCATCTTCTTACAGGGATTTATTCGCGAAAAAACCATATAACCCATTTCACGTTAGAGAGTATAAGAGAAGACAATTGAACAAGTTGTTAACAAAATATTTTTCAGATTTAAAATATTTCGGACAAAAGGAAATCTTAAAAAGATCAGTTTTTATGCTTCCAAAATATATTTATTATAAAGTATCTAAAAAGATAAACAAAATAGAATTAAAAAATATTAAGGTAATAGAATATCCAACAAATAGCAAAAGAGATATGTGCTATTTTGTTGTGGTGTGCGAGAAATAAAGTATTTTTATGAAAAACGTCCATGATAAATCATATTTTCAAAGAACCTTTGCCGAGCTTGATAAAAATCGAGAAAAAATGGAGCGCAAAAGGATTAATTTTTTGAAAAATCACGTTATATTGTCTGAAAACGTAAAAATATTGGACATGGGTTGCGGCTTAGGATTTTTTCTTAATATTTGTGATCAGCTGAATATGCAAACTTATGGGGTGGATGCAGCGGATTACGCGCTGGAAATGGCAAAAAAAATAACCAAGGCAAAGCTTTCTAAGGTTGATTTATCAAAAGACAGACTGCCATTTCCGGATAATTTTTTTGACGTTGTCACATCTTTTGACGTGATTGAGCACGTGGAAAGACCTGAACATTATTTGAGTGAGATGCAAAGAGTTTTGTGCCAAAAAGGATTGGCGATTATCATCACGCCAGATGGACAATCAAAATTTGATCAAGAATCCACGCATATCAATTTGCGTAGCAGTGAAGAGTGGATGAAAGAGTTAAAAAAAAATAATTTTGAGATAATAGAGTGTAAAGAAAATCACGCCCATATCAAGAGGATGGTGCCATTGCGAAGATTCGTGATTTTAAATTTGCTGAATATGCGGCTTTGCGATTTGTTCGGCAGATATGTGAAAGAAGTTGTGATAATATTTAAAAAAATATGACAGGACCAAGTGTGGCAATAATAATACCGAATTGGAATGGTGCGAAGTTTATTCTGGATTGTCTGAACTCTTTATCGAAGATTGATTATGGTAATTGCGAAGTGGTTGTTGTTGATAATTGTTCTGTTGATGACTCAATTGAGTTGATTAAAAACAATTATCCGAGCGTAAAAATTATTCAAAATAAAGAAAATCTTGGGTTTGCCGGCGGATGCAACAAAGGAATCAAATACGCGTTGGAAAATAATTTTGATTATGTTTTGCTTTTAAACAATGATACTGTGGTTGATCTGACTTTTCTTTCAGCGATGGTTGTTGTAGCGCAGGAAGAGCCAAAGGTCGGTGTAGTTGGCGGAAAAATATATTATTATGGCGAAGAGCGTTTAATTTGGTTTGCCGGTGGCAGGTATGTGCCATGGCGAGTTTCTTTTCAGCATATGTCGTGGAGAAAGAAAGAAGAAAAAGAATTAACCGGCGTGGTGGAATGTGATTTTATTACCGGTTGTTTGATGCTCATTGATATAAAATTATTTAAAGAAACAGAACTTTTTTATGAACCTTATTTTTTATGCGTAGAAGACGCGGATTTTTGTTATCGGACGAAAAAGAATGGCTGGAAAATTAAAACGGCGTTGGATGCCAAAATTTGGCATAAGGTAAGCGCTTCAAGAGACGGAGAATTTTCTTTTTCAAATACTTATTATGGCGTTAGGAATAGATTATATTTTGCTTTTTGCGTAAGCAAAAATTATTTTGGTGGATTATTTTTATTATTTATAGTCTTGCCATTACGTGCTGCAGAGTGGACAATGGAAGGAAAATTTAATATATTAAAAGGGCTGATTCTGGGAATAACGGATTTTTTGAAAGGGAAGATGGGGGAGCGTAAAAAATAAACAAATTTTTATGAAGATAGCGATTGACATGCGTAGTTTGTCAAAATCGGATTGGGCCGGCAAACAAAAATATGTTTTTGGTTTTTTGAAAGAGCTCTTTAAAATAGACCAAAAAAATCAATATATTCTTTATGTTGACGAGAAAATTGATTTTAACGCCCCGAACAATTATTGTTTAAAAATAATTCTGGGAGGATCAATGATTTGGCATATAAAAATATTGTTTGATTTAATCAAAACAAAGCCGGATATTTATTTTGGCGCCACAAGCTACATCGTTCCAGCCTTGAATATATTTACTGAAAATATTATAATAATCTATGATTTGGTAAGTTTTTTGCCTGACTCCAATAAAAATCATAATAAAAAAGCCAAGTATATTGAGAAGTTGTTTATGAAATTGGCTTGCCGCAATTCAAGGCGCATTATTTCAATTTCCGAAAATACAAAAAAAGATTTGATAAAAATATTCAAAATAGACCCGAAAATTATTCAAACAGTTTATCCTGCTTGCTCTCGCGAATTTAAAATAATTGAAGATGAAAATTATTTGTCAGAAATCAGAAAAAAATATGATTTGCCGGAAAATTTTTTATTGTTTGTCGGTACCCTTGAGCCAAGAAAAAATTTGATAAAATTAATTGAAAGTTACAATAAGTTCATCGGCGAAAAAGAATTTGAAAATTACAAACTTATTCTTGTCGGAAAAAAAGGATGGCATTATGATGAAATTTTCAGAAAGGTTGAAGAGCTGAATCTTCAAAATAAAATAATATTTTTAGGATACGCGCCGGATGACGATGTTCCAGCGTTTTATAATTTGGCGTCGTGCTTTATTTATCCTTCAATTTACGAAGGATTTGGGATGCCGGTGATAGAGGCAATGCGGTGCGGTTGTCCTGTCATAACATCAAATACATCGTCTCTTCCTGAAGCGGCCGGCGATAAAGCAGTTTTGGTTGATCCAGAAAGTATTGACGAAATAGTCACGGCCATAAAAAATGTTTTGTCTGATAATGTTTTGAGAGAGAGCATGAAAAAAAAAGGTATTGAATGGTCAAAAAAATTCTCATGGGAAAATACGGCAAGAGATATATCGGGGATTATAGATAATTTATTTGTTATTGTTAAAAAATAATATGTTTTTTATTGATCAGCCGGAAAAATTATGGAATATCAATGTTATTCAGGGATTTTTGTATAAAAATTTTCCGCTCTTGGCGATTCCAGGAATTTTATTTATTATTTTCTATTTAACGTTGTTTTTTTTACGAAAAAAAAGCGTGAAAATAAGAAATAATTTTCATGTGTTGTCTTTGTGTTTGATGATGTTTTTTTGGATTCCTGTTTATATAAACTATTTTATTATCAATATTTTTGATGTTCAAGAGAATCTTGAGAACGAATTAAGTAGCGATCAAAAAAAAGTTTTGCGGCTTTGTGACGCGGATGTAAGTATGAACGGGACTCTGTGCTTGACTTCTTCGTTCGGAGTTTTTGTAAAAAATAATTTGCCGGTCGGTAGCAAAGTAAAATTGTTATCATATCCGGGATTTCAGCCGTATTTGTATTATAATATTTATCCGTCCGTGTCTTTTGTTTTTGATTTCGCTCAAGCGGATTATGTTTTATTGTATTTTCCATCGGAATATTTTTTTCAGGACGGCATTCTTTATCAAATAGGCGCCGACGAAAATGATGTTGAGTCCTTGGGCGAGTTTGAGCTGTTTTCTCAAATGGGGAGTTCCAGAATGATTTTAAGAAAAGTAAATTAAACATTATGCTTGATATGTTTATCTTTATTATTTTAACGATTTTACCCGGGTATTTATTGTTCATGATTTTTTTCAACGAATCAAGAAAAAAATTAATAGAACGGCTGGCAATCGCGTACGGTTTAGGGTTTTTTGTTATTACCATTCAGCTTTTTGTTATTTTATTTATTTTCAGGATGAGTTTTTCCGATTGGTTTTACGCAGTTTTTGCCGCCGAAGATATTTTGTTGTTTATTTATATTTTTAAGAAAAATATTTCTCTGGATATACGGTTGAACTTTCGCTTTTTAAAAGAAATTCACGCCAAAGAAGCAATAGTTATCTTTTTTATTTTTTTACAATTATTTTTTTCTTCAAGTAATGCTCTTTCCAGATCAATAATAAATTATGACAGTTTGAACATTTGGTCTTTGCGAGCCAAAATTTTATATTTTGAAAATAGGGCGGGATTTGATTCAAACGACAAATTTAAATATTTGGGCGGTTCTTGGCATACCAACTATCCATGGCATGTACCTTTGGCGCAGTATTGGTTTCAGGCCAATCGCGGCGAATATGATGATTATGGTGTGAACATGATTTTTGTTTTGTATTTTGTCGCCTTGCTTGCGCTTGTCTTTTCTTTCTGCCGGCGTTATACCTCTGTCTTTTCTAGCCTTGTCTTTACTTTTTTACTTTCCACCATGCCGCTTATTCTCTACCATTCTTGGAATGCCTATGCCGACATGGTGCTCAGCTATTATTTGTTAATTTCTTTTTTTTACTTATTTGAATGGTTTCGTGATCGGAATAAGAAGGACTTGATAATTTCGGGACTTTTTGGCGGCATTTCTTTTTTTGTAAAAATTGACGCGATTGTTTTCATGATCGCCGGAATTTTATCCGTAAGTCTTTTTTTGCTGACGTCCGAATTCGCGAAAAATAAAATAAAAACATTTGTTTATTATTTTTTTTCTTTTATTGTTCCAATTTTTCCATGGATTGTTTTTTTGTTTTTTTATAATTTGGGAATCCGAAATATTAGCGATGGAATCGGTTGGCACGTAGAAATTTACAAAAATCTTTTAACCAATTTTTTTGTTAACAATTCTTGGAATATTTGGTGGTATATTGCAGTGTTTTTATTTATAATAAATATTAAAAAAATAATAAAAAATAAAGTGTTGCTTTTCGGCTGGGCATTCTTTTTTCTTTCTTTTTCGGGTTTTTTGATTTTATATCTTTTTACCGATGAATATCAATTTGTTTTAAATAACACGGCTGTCGCGCGCAATATCATATTATTCACGCCCTTGTCCGTGTTTCTTATCGCCGTTACCGATTCAAAGTAATATTATTTTTTATTTATAATTTTATGATTTTTTATCTCACAATATTCGCTTTTCTATTCGGCCTGATTATTGGCTCATTCATCAATTGTCTGGTTTGGCGCCTTTATAAAAATGAAAGTATGATGAACCGTTCTTATTGCCCCAATTGCCGTAAGATGATTTCTTGGTATGACAATATTCCTGTTATCAGTTATCTATTATTGAAAGCCAAGTGTAGGAAGTGCCTAGGGAAGATATCTTGCCAATATCCATTGGTGGAAATTATAACCGGCATTCTTTTCGCTCTCGCTTTTTATATTAATCATGCTTTCTCGGTTCAGCTTTTTTTGAATTGGTTGATTATTTTTGTGATGATTATTATTTTTATTTATGATTTGCGATGGTATTTGATTTTGGATATTATTACATTGCCGGCTTGCGTTATTATTTTTTTATTAAATATTTATATTGGTATAAGCTGGCAAAATCTTTTGCTCTCAGGCGCAATTGGTGGTGGTTTTTTCCTCCTGCAATTTATTGTTTCGCGCGGGAAATGGATCGGCGGGGGAGACATTCGACTCGGACTTCTTATGGGTTTTGCCTTGGGTTTTCCCATGATTTTGGTGGCGATTTTTTTGGCCTATATTATCGGCTCAGTTGCCAGTCTCGGGCTTCTCGCTTCCGGAAAAAAACAATGGAGCTCAAAAATTCCTTTGGGTATTTTTTTATCAACCGCAACAATAATCACTTTGTTTTGGGGCGATAAGATGTTGGGGTGGTATTTGGGGTATTTATAAAATTTATTTTTATAATTTTTATTGGCAAATTTTTTTGATTTCTGTTATAATAAAGACAGTTTTAATACTATATTATGCATAGATATTTTCGAAAAAAAGCGATTAAAATTTTTTT
>JBDRDI010000053.1:0-14347 GCA_043820875.1 bacterium | reverse complement strand
AGCTTCTTTGACAAAGAGTGTTGGAAAGAGAAGGTATTATCAATCGTATAAAGAATGCCATTGAGAATATTGTTGATATTTTTGAGTGGTAAGAATTTTCTCCTTCACCCCACCCCCACCACCCTACAAACAACTTTTCTCTTAATAAGTCTTATCTCAACAACATCCCCAACCTTTTTGGACATCAAAGCCGAACCGATGGGGGAGAGATGGGAAATGATATTCTTTTCCGGATTGGCCTCGGAAGGGCCGAGTATTTTAAAAGTTTTTTGTTTGTTATTTTCTTCAACAGTCACCACACTGCCGATTTGGACGATGCCGTTATTTTTGGGTGACTGAATAATATCCGCGCGCTTCAGCCAGTCTTCAATTTTTGAAATTCTATCGTTCATGCCGCGCAAACGGCCTTTGGCGATTTAATACGCCGCGTTTTCGGAGAAATCACCAATAAGCGCCAAGCGTTTTACTTCTTCAATGGCAGGAGGGCGTTTTATTTTTTTTAATTTCTCCAGTTCTTTTTTTAGTTCGTCAAATTTGACCTGCGTCATGTTTGGGTCAGGTTTCAAGTGTGAATATTTTCCAAGTTTTCTTGTTGGTGTTCTTATATGGTTTAATTGTATAGCAATCCATCCATTTTATCAATTTAAAAAGGCACTACTTGGTAGCGCCTTTATTTTTCATGTCCTCTGGAATTCCTCCTAAATTGGAAAACAAATCATCTTTGAATGGAGTATGCTCCAGAGACTGTGAAGATGCGTTGTAACACCTTCTCATCTTTTTACATATTTCGCATCTGCGCCATTCTTTTTCAAGCGATTTTTCCCATTCAAGGGTTTTGCGGCATTTTTCGCAATAGGGCATGTTTATCCTCCTTATAATGTGCGAATAATCAAAATTATTTAAGTTCTATTATATTATATAGCACAATTTGAATAATTAATCAATGGTAAATATTATATAATAAAAAACACCCCGCTCTTCGTTGAAGAGCGGGGTTTTTATTGTCTGCCTATGGGGCAAGCAAAAATCTCAAGAATGAGTAAAGGCCTTTACCGCTCCTGAGAGAGTTCTTCTGATTCTTTTTTTCATTCTCACCAGAGAAGCTTTTTCTTCCCGATGTTCCTTGGTTACTCGAGAAACAGCATTGCTTATGATAAGCCGAGAAAATACGAGGTTAATTTCTTTTTCTGAAAGCTTTGGAAATTTTTCTTTGCAGGCCTTTTTAATTTCCCTTTCTTCCCCCTCGGTAATTTCTTTTTTGCTTCCCAAAAAATGCAAAACGAAATCATGGATTGGTGTTTGTTTTCTTACTCTCATTTTTAGAGTCATCGCACGCTCCATTTTTATTTCTGTTTTATAAAATATATTGTAATTATTATTTTATATAGTTTATGTTTTTCTGTCAATGCCAACCAACTTTTCTCTTGCTAACATGATAATAGAATAGGCGAGGAAGTCGAGATGTTTAAGGGTAGCTCGCTATTCAAGGGTTGACCTTGGAGAAGGATATGGTGCAAGCAAGTATTATTACATAAACTCTCCAACGCCTTTTATTTTTATTTATTTTACTTTTAGTTTGCTCAAAACAGCGCCATCTAGTATAATAAATATATGCATGAAAAAGTGAACATTTTGGGCGTTAATATAACCAAAATAACAAAAAAAGAGGTTCTTGAGTTTGTAGAAAGGTTTATTGAAGATAATGAACAGCATTTACCGGCAAAAGCGCTTCAAATCGTTACTGCCAATCCGGAAATTATTCTTTGCGCCATAAGGCACGACGAAGAATATTTTCATATTTTAAATAATGCTGATTTGGCGATACCGGATGGCGTGGGACTCAAATTTGCGACTTGGCTTCGTGGCAAAAATATAAGGAGAACAACCGGCGCGGATTTGGTGCAGGATCTTTTGAAATTGGCCGAGAGAAAAAAGGAAAAAGTTTTGATATTAAGCTGGAAAAAGGGATTGTCAAGTTCTGAAAAAATAGAAAAAACTTTAAACAAATTATATCCGAATTTAAAATTTTTGATTATAGATTTGGAAAGAGGGGATAATCATATTAATATTAATCAAATAAACACTTTTCAGCCCGTACAAATTTTTTGTACACTCGGCGCGCCATTCCAAGACAAAATGATTTTTTACAGCTTGCCAAAAATTCCTTCCGCGCGTATCGGCATCGGAGTGGGCGGATCTTTTGATTTTTTGACGAAAAAAATAATTAGAGCGCCACGTGCTTTAAGAACAGCCGGATTGGAATGGGCATGGAGGCTTTACCAACAGCCAAAAAGGTGGAAAAGAATTTACAGTGCGGTTTTTGTTTTTACTTTTGAATTTTTAAAATGGGGGTTTATTTTGCCATTGCTATATCGGTCGAATGTGGCTTGCTTACTTTATAAAAAAGAAGGTGATAAATATAAAATATTATTAGTGGAGAGAGCTGACGAAAAAAATCATTGGCAGTTGCCTCAGGGCGGAACAGATGGTGAAGATATAAAAGTTGCAGGCACAAGAGAATTAAGTGAAGAATTAAATTGTGATAAATTTAAAGTAGTCGGCGTTTATAAAAGTTTACACAAATATAAATTTGGAGAAAAAATTGGAAAATTCGGTGTTTTTGCAAAAAAAGAATTGGGATATAAGGGACAAAAGCAATGTTTAATAATCGCCGAATTCGAAGGGCAAGACCGCGATATAAAAGTAAATTTTTGGGAACACCAAGGTTGGAAATGGGTGAGGAGCGAAGATTATGTAAACGAAGTACATGAGTGTCGAAAAGAAGCCGGAAAAAAATATTATGAAAAGTTTAAAAATATAATACAAGAATAATTATATATGAAATTTAAATTAAAACATTTTATTTATTTTATCAACGACGTCACTAATATCATGCTGAAAAAAGATTATGTGAAGCTGGAAAGCGATTCGCAAGTGTTGCGGAAGTCTTTGATTATTGTTAGTATTATTTTGGGATTATCAATACTATTAAATATTTATTTATGTCTGAAGTAAGAACGCGCTTTGCGCCATCTCCAACCGGTTTTTTGCATGTTGGTAGTCTCAGGACCGCTCTTTTTGCGTATTTAATCGCAAAAAAACAAAATGGCAAATGTATTTTACGAATTGAAGATACTGACCAGAAAAGAAAAGTTGAGGGGGCGGAAGAAAAAATCATTGAAATTTTGGATTGGCTTGGATTGAAATTTGACGAAGGGTCACATATCGGCGGAGATTTTGGGCCATATGTTCAAAGTGAACGCCAAAAAATTTATGACGAATATAAAGAAGAATTATTAAAAAAGGGCGGCGCTTATTATTGCTTTTGCTCGGAAAAACGGCTGGAAAAATTGCATGCAGAACATGCAGAAAAAAAGATGCCGGCGCGATATGACCGCCATTGTCGAGATTTTAGCGCGGAAGAAGTTGCTGAAAAAATAAAGAGGGGAGAGAAGTATGTTGTGCGCCAAAAAATGCCGCTTAATGGAGAGATAAAAGTGCATGACGAACTTCGCGGAGAAATAAAATTTAATGCTCATGAATTGGAAGATCAGGTTTTGATAAAGTCGGACGGCATGCCGACCTATCATTTTGCGAGCGTGGTTGATGATCATTTAATGGAAATAAGTCATGTACTTAGAGGAGAGGAGTGGATCCCGAGTTTTCCAAAAAATATATTACTATACAAAGCGTTTGGTTGGACAGCGCCAAAGTTCATCCACATGGCCCTTACTTTAAATAAAGATGGCGGAAAGTTGAGTAAAAGACAGGGCGATGTAACTATTGAAGATTTTAAGAAAAAGGGGTATTTGCCGGAAACGTTGATTAATTTTTCCGCTCTTTTGGGCTGGCACCCGAAAGGCGATAATGAAATATTTTCTTTAAGCGAATTGGAAAAAGGATTTAAAATTGAGAATATGGGCGTGAGTCCGTCCGTGTTTGACATTGAAAAATTGGACTATCTTAACGGCTATTACATCAGGCATAAATCCTTGGACGAACTTGTGGAACTTTGCCGGCCATATTTGACTGAAAATTTGAAAAACACAGCAGAATATAAAAAAGAAGATAAGTTTATAAAAAATGTTTTACGTACCGAACATGAGAGATTAAAAATGTTGTCTGAAGTAGGGGAGTTGACTAAATTCTTTTTTGACATCGAAATAAAATATGCCCCCGAACTTCTTGTCTGGAAAAAGTCTACCAAGGAAGAAGTAAAAAATAATTTATCTGTCATTAATGAACTGCTCCAAAAAATTCCGGAAGAAAACTGGACAACCTCTTCAATCGAAGAATTATTAATTGGACATATTAAGGCTAAAGAAGAGAAAGTTGGACCTTATTTGTGGCCTATGCGCGCGGCTTTGACCGGACGCGAAGCCAGCCCCAGCCCCTTCGAAGTCGCGGAAGTCCTTGGAAAAAAAGAAAGTTCTGAAAGAATAAAAAAAGGGATTGAGATGTTGTAGAAAATATTTTATAATAAAAGCATGCATAAAAAAGTTTTTAAATTAATATCAATATTATTACTTATTAGCGCTTTATTTGGTTTTAATAATACCGCGTCTGTTTTTGGGCAATCAAATGGGGATGGCGTATATCAAGACAATAGCGCTGATGACAATGGCGTTTCCAGCGAAGAGATAGAAAGATTGAATAAAGAAATTCAAAATAAAAAAAGCTTGACTCAAGAGCTGGAAAAACAACAGCAAAAATATTCTGACGCCATAAAGAGGGCTCAAGCGGAAAAAGCAAGCCTTGGCAATCAGCTGTCTATTTTGGAAAATCGTTTGGAAAAGGCGCGATTGGATATTGAAAAAACCGAAACGGAAATTGATAAAACAAAATTGGAAATCAAAAAAACCGATATTCAAATAGAAAGAAAAAATACGGAAATGGAAACGGAAAAAGGACATATCGCCAATGTCTTGCGACTCTTGCATGAGCAAGACAATGTCGGCTCTTTTGAGATTATGCTTTTGAACAATTCTTTGGCCGATTTTTTATCACAGGCAAAATATTTGGAAGATATGAACGCCACTTTGGGAACCAGTCTAAGTTTATTGGAAAAATTAAAAAGAGAATTGGAAAATGAAAGAGCAAGTTTGAACGAACAAAACGCGGATCTATTAAAATTAAAAGAAAATTTGGAAAACAACAAAAAATCTTTAACCGCGAACAGGGAGAGCAAAGAAAATATTTTATTGGCCACCAAACAATCTGAAAAAACATACCAACGTTTATTGGAGCAAGCCAGACAAGAACAATTGGCGGCCGCGGCGGAAATTTCTTCCATGGAAAAAGAAATGCGGGAAAGAATCTCGGCAATGCAGGACGGAGAAAAACAAGAATTGATTTATGACGGTTTTCTCTGGCCGGTAGCCAAAAATATCATCACAACATATTTTCATGACCCTGATTATCCTTTCCGCTATATTTTTGAACATCCGGCCGTTGATATTCGCGCGGCCCAAAGTTCGGTTGTCAAAGCGGCCGCTTCCGGATATGTGGCCAGAGCCAAAGACTCGGGAATGGGATATAGTTATATTATGATCGTACATGGTGATGGCTTGTCCACGGTTTACGGGCATATTTCCAAAATGTACGTTAAAGGAGACGACTTTGTGGTTCAAGGCCAAACAATAGGCCTTTCCGGCGGTTTACCAGGTACTCCAGGAGCAGGAAAGTTAACCACCGGCCCTCATCTTCACTTTGAAGTCCGATTAAACGGCATTCCGGTTGACCCACTCGGGTATCTTCCATAGGTTTTTTATTATGCATTTTGAAGAAGAAGTACAACGAGTTTGCGAAAAGGCTTTGGAGATTTTGAAACATCACAACTTGCATTTCACGCCAATGCGCAAAAAAGAAGACCGCGTCAATACAAAGCGCGGTTTTGTTATTGGCCGGACAAATTTAAAAACAGGTTTGATTTCCATTGATATTTTTACGCCCAAGAGGCGAGAGCCAAAAAAAATATCCGCAATTTTGCGGACATTGTGTCATGAAGTGGCGCACCACCAAAAAAAACCTTACCGCCAACGCTACCGCGGCCGAATCATCAACCGCATTCACTACCCGATCTTTTATAGACAAGTAAGCAGGAATATAGACAAGTTGAAGAAATTTAAATTATATTATTAATTTTTCAGACTTTTTCCGCCATGCGATTTTTTATGCACGTCGCGAAGCTGTTTATTGGTCACGTGCGTATATATTTGAGTAGTTGCTATGTTTCTGTGTCCCAAAAATTCTTGCACCAAACGTAAATCAACGCCTTGAGCTAGCAAATCCGTGGCAAAAGAATGTCTGAGAGTATGCGGGGTGGCCATGATTGGCAAGCCGGTTATTTTTACATATTTTTTAACAATATCTTCAATTGACTTCGCGGTGAGTCGCCGGGATGCGTTTGATTTTTCCGCTCCGCGTTTATAGTTTATAAAAAGCGCTTCATCAAAATCATGACGAACGTGTAAATATTTTTTCAACCATTCAGTATCGCGCTCGGAAAAATAAACTGTCCGGACCTTTGCGCCTTTGCCAACAACAGCGACTTCCAGATCTTTTGTCTTGTCAGATACCTTAAATTGCTCGCGGTCCAAATTGATAAGTTCTGCGACACGAAGTCCTGTGGAAAAAAGTGTCTCCAAGATAACCCTGTCTCGCAAACCTATTTTTGTATTTACATCTGGCGCAAGAAAAAGTTTTTCCAATTGTTCAAGTTTTAAAAATTTTATTTCTTTATCTCCCTTGTCTTTGGACAGCTTGATTTGGCTAGGGGAGAGGGATGCTATATTTTTCTCCACAAAAAACTCCAGAAAGCAACGCAATGCTATTAAATAATAGTTCTGAGTGGTCTTTTTCAAACTCTTTTTAGAACGTGCAACAATAAATCTGGACAAAAAGACTCGATATTTCCAAATATGCTCAGCAGTGAGCTGGTTCGGTTTCAGTTTGGAAAGATTGTTTTCATCAAGCCAACCAAAAAATTTATTCAAAAATCTTGAATAATTTTCTTGAGTTTTGTTTGATAAACCTTTTTCTATTTCCAAATAGTCCAAAAAGTTTACAAGATAATCTTTAATAGATTTATTGGCCATGGTTCTATTATAACACAGTGGGGAATCGATGTATATAATACTTCGCATAATGTAGATTAACCGAAGTATTATGTAGGAATAAGGCTGAAATGTTGTGGTTTAATATAGCTAATAAAGAAGCTGATCCGCCAGCATCATCTTTAATCCCATAATGGTTATATCCGGATTGAACAGAAGTAGAAATTTTATGAATAGCAAGAAGATACCGATAATAATCGCGCAAAATACCAATATAGCTAAACCAAATACGATTTTAAACGCTACTGCGTCCATAAAGTTATGATTATTTAATTATTTATAGTAAACACTCTCGCCGATTCTCAAGTCAATATATAATTTTTCATCAAAATAATTTTTTAATTCTTGCTTAATTACTATCAATTTTGTAATTTGTTTATCAATGTCAGCTTCGGTGTTAAAATAAACCATTGGACCCTTTTTTAAAATAACCTTGATTGAATCTGTTTCGTTGTCAATAAAAAATTTGTCAATTTCAAATTCGCCATACTCTCCCAATTTTTCAAAAAGTTTTAGCCCATAATCCAAATATTTCTTTTCAACCGGCGTCTTGTTGTCGGATAATTTTAAATTTGATAAATTTTGCATTACAGGATACTTTTTATATATAATTTCGCCTTCTTCCAATGACAAGGCAATATATCCGTCTTCGTCCATATAATAATATCTATCGTCTTCAAGCCAGATCAAAGAATAATTTCTTTCCACGTACTCAATCTCCAAGGAATCCGGAAGTTTTTTTGTTATTTTTAGATAATCAAAAGAATAAACTTCATCAAATTTGTTTTTCAGATCGTCTGTATTAAATAAAAATATATTTTTTTTGGGCAAAATCACCAAAAATCCGGAATCAACGTCATTTTGCGCCATTTGCTTCAGATCGTCTTGATTAACAAGCATTACTCCGACATCGCTGGAGTTTGTCACATTGATATTTTTTATTGAAAAATAATCGGAATAAATAAAAAACCACAGAGCTGACACAATAGTAACAACAAAAAGAATAAATATTATTTTTATTGATTTAAATTTTTTATTCTTTTTATTTGTCTTTCTTTTCTTGTCAAAAAATGGATTTGAATAATCTTTTGAATTATATCGCATTCCCCTGTTATTTTTTATTTTTTTTCCGCCTCGTCTGAATCTCATATTTATTTATTAACTTGTCTAAAAAATTTCCAAAATCCATCCCCACTTCTCTCGCCGCTTCAGGTGCCAAAGAAGTTGACGTCATGCCCGGTATAGTATTTATCTCAATAAAGTAGATTTTACCGCTCTCCTCTTCAATGATAAAATCCGCCCTGGCCAAATCTCGGCAACCGATTTCTCGGAATGCTTTAATCGCGTATTTTTCCAACTCTGATTTTATTTTTTTTGAAATGCGCGCCGGGCAAACATGTTTGCTACCACCTGTTTTATATTTTGCTTTATAGTCATAAAACTCCGATATTTTTGGTATTATTTCAATGATCGACAAGGCAACAAGCTCTTTTCTCCCCATAACTGAAACCGTAAATTCTTTGCCACGCGCGAATTTTTCCAACATGACTCTTTCCCCATATTGAAAAGCTTTATTAATTCCCGTCTTCAAGTCTTTTTTTGTCTTGGCGATTGAAATTCCAACAGATGATCCTAATTCTAAGGGCTTAACAACAATCGGAAAATTCAATTTTTTTATGATTTTATTTAAATTTATTTCTTCTTGTTTGTTAATTATGACATCTTCCAAAACCGGTACGCCAGCATTTTTCAAAATTATTTTGGTCTTTGATTTGTCCATGGCTACGGCGCTTGCCAAGCATCCAGAAAATAAATAAGGCAATCCGAGCATGTCCAAAAGACCCTGAAGTTTTCCATCTTCACCGAAAGAACCGTGTGTAATTGGAAAAACAAAATCAATTTTATGGCTATCACGGACAAAATCCGAAAAACCGTTCCATGATATTTTCTTTTTTTCGCCGTTATAAGACTTAATATCTGAAATTAAATATTCCTGCGCGGCCTGATGCGTCAACCACTCCCCTGTTTTTAAAATAGCAACCGGAATAATATTATATTTTTTATTATCTAAATTTTTAATTATGCCACGCGCGGAAGAAATCGAGACTTCATGTTCACCGGATTTGCCGCCGAATATCACGGCTATATTCTTTTTTTTCATAAAATTAATTTCTATAAATCCGTTCAATTCTTTTTCCAAATCCACAGATGATTTCGTAGGAAATTGTATTTAACAGTCTGGCCCATTCTTCAACGCTTATTTTTTTGTTTTTATCTTCTCCGATTAAGATAACTTTGTCATTAATATCTACTTTATTTTTACCTATATCAACTATCATTTTGTCCATTTGTATTGTCCCAATCTGCTGGTAAAATTTTCCATTAATAATAACCTTGATTTTGTTCGATAATCCCCTTCTTGCGCCGTCAGCATATCCGACAGGGATAACTGCTATTTTTGAGCTATCATTAGCGATAAATCTCCTGCCGTAACTTACTGATTCGTTTTTCTTTATTTTTTTTATTTCGGACACCTCAGAGTGCAGAGACATTGTCGGTTTTATTTTTATTGATTTTAAAACATAATCCGACGGATAATAACCATAGATTATCAATCCCGGTCTGACCATGTTGAAATAAGAATCTTTCAGATTAAGAATAGCTCCGCTATTTGCCATGTGCGCCAAACCGTAATTTATACCGATTTTTTTTAATGTTTTAATTATTTTTTTAAATCGTCCGAGCTGTTTTATGGCAAAAGTTTTGTCTTTCTCGTCGGATGTAGCAAAATGCGAATATACGCCGTCAATTTGAATCCAAGGTTTACTGGAAATTATTTTAAAAAAATCAACTGCTTCGCGATAATCAATGCCGAAATCTTTCATGCCCGTATCAATTTTAATATGTATTTTTATTTTTTTATTTAATTTTTTTAAATATTCAACATGGCCCAGATTAAAAACCGTTGGTATAATATTATTTTTTAATATGCTGCAATTTTTTTGATTAATCGGCTCCAATAATAAAATTTGTTGTTTGCCAATATGTTTTTTAAGTTCTATGGCCTCATCAACTGTCGCTACCGCATAATATTCCGGCCCGTTTTCAAGCGAATTTAAACTCCTGACGCACTCTTTCATGCCATGGCCATAAGCATCGGCTTTTACCACGGCCATTATTTTTCTGGCGCCGATTTTTTTTCTAATGTTTAAAAAATTATCATTTAAATCTCTTAAATTTATTTCTAAGCGCGATTGACTGTGTGAGTAATTCATCTATATATCCTCGATTATTTTTTAATAATTTTTTTCTTGCCAGTCATAAATTCCCTCAAAACTTTTGGAACAATAATACTGCCGTCTTTTTGCTGATAATTTTCCATAATGGCGATCAATGCTCTGCTCATCGCCACTGCAGTGCCGTTAAGTGTATGCACAAAATTTTTATTCCCGGCTTTATCTTTATATTTAATATTCAGACCACGTGATTGATAGTCCGTACAATTTGAAGTGGAGGTGGCTTCGGCCCAAGCACCCATTCCTTTTTCACCGGGTTTTCCGGGCATCCAAACTTCTATATCAAAAGTTCTGTATGACGGACAGCCCAAGTCAGCCGTACAATGGTCAATAATTCTGAAAGGTATATCAAGGCCCTTAAAAATTTCTTTTTCAATTTCCAGAAGCTCTTGATGCGCTTTTTCGCTTTGATCAGGAGTCGTATATTGAAACATCTCAACTTTGGTAAATTGATGAACGCGGAATATACCTTTGGAAAATTTGGAATAACTTCCGGATTCGGTGCGAAAACAATGTGAAACCGCCACATATTTTTTTGGGAGTTCGGATTCGTCAAAAACCTCGTTCATATGATATCCACCCATAGTAATTTCCGCCGTACCAATCAAACTCAAATCGGTGTTTTCAATATTATATATTTGTGTTGAATCTCCCCTTGGGTTGAACCCCAATCCTTCCAAAACTTCGCGCTTTGCCAAGTCAGGAGTTATAAAGGGTGTAAATCCGCGCTTTGTGGCGATACTCAAAACATATTGAATTAAAGCAAATTCCATTAAGGCTAATTCATTTTTCAAATAATAAAATTTCGCGCCAGCCACCTTTATTCCTCTGTCAAAATCAATCAAATCCAAGTCGTTTGCCAAAGAAACGTGATCCTTAAATTCAAAATCAAATTTTTTCGGCTCTTTATATGATTCCATGACCAGATTGTCATTTTCTTCGTTGCTTGTCTTTACTTCCGGATGAGTCAAATTCGGCATTGACAGAATCATAGTTCTGAATTTTTTACTTACCGCGTCTTGGCGCTGCTCTTTCAGTTTTATTTCCTCATTTATTTTTTTTATCTCTATTATTTCCTTTTCTGTCGGTTTTGTTTTTGAACCGCTTTTCCTTTTTCCGCGTAAAGCGCTGATTTCTGTTTCAAGATTGCGTTTTTCTTCATCAAGCTTAAGCAAGGCGTTAACGTCAACATTTGCCGAACGATTATCGCAATTTTTTTGTACTTCCTCCTTATTTTCTCTAATGTATTTTATGTCTAACATAATTTATTTATGATAATAATTTAACCAATCAATAATTTTAATATTTGTCACATAAAGAAGGTTCAAATCTTCAGGACCGGTTTCTCTTATGTCATAACTTGAATATTCAACGCCAAGTCTGTAAATTTTATCCGGTATGAATTTTAATCCCTCAAGCTGAATAACAGCGCCTCTGTAAATTTTTTTCATTTCTTCTCGTACTTTTTCATTGGCCGGTAATATTGAAATTGTTATATCTTCCGGAAAGTCAACGCTGTTTTTCAAAACAATTTTTCCTCCATATCCTATGAATTTTATTTTTTCAGTATCTTCCGCTGAATAGGCTTTTAGAGAGACTCCGTAAAAACTTTCAGGAAGTCCTTTGGCGGAAGACAGCCACGAAGGCTCATTGTGCAAATATTTTACATAAAAAGATTCGCTTTCCAGCCTACCTTCTTCTGTGAAAGTTTTGGACCAATCGCCAACTCTTAATTCCAACTTTTCCGCGTTTACCGGTATCTTGATTTCTTTTTGCTCTGAGTCCAAATCAATCGTAATTGTTCGGTGCATAAAAAAATAACCGCTTATTGTTATTGTAGCAATAATAAAAAAACTGATAATTGCTTTTATCATAATTTTGAATATGTACCGTCTATAATTTCTTATTTATTTTTTGGCTTCATTAACGGAAACAAAGTTGCTTCACGCGCGGATATATCAGCCAAAAAACAAAATAACCTTTCCCCAAATCCAAATCCGCAAGTCGGTGGCATACCATATTCAACCATTTCCACAAATTCCCAATCAGGCATCATAGCTTCTTTATCGCCGCCTTCCAAAAGTTTTTGTTGAATTTCAAATCTCTTTTTTTGCTCAACCGGATTATTTAATTCTGAATATCCGTTGCCTGCTTCCGAACCGGCGATAATGATCTGGAATCTTTCTGTAAGCTCGCGCTTTTTTTCGTCTTCTTTCGCGAGTGGAGAAACCAATTTTGGATGATTAACCAAAAATGCCGGACCGTTGATGGTTTTTCGGCAATATTTCCAAAGACTGTCAACAAGACGTTCTTTATTCGTTCCTTCATATTTAATATTAAGTTGTTTTAATTTCTTTTTTATCTCATCCTCGGTAGCTTTCAAAATATCAATTTTGGTTTGTTTTAATATTTCTTTCTGATAATCAATTTTTTTCCACTCCCCTGCCAAGTCAAATTCATAACCACGCGTCTTGAATTTTGTTTTTCCAAAAACTTCACGAGCAATTGTCTGAAACAATTCTTTGGAAAATTTCATGCCATCTTCATAATTCGCATAAGCCCAATAAAATTCCATATTGGTGAATTCTTGCAAATGGTCGGGACTGCTCCCCTCGTTTCTGTACATTCGGCCAATTTCAAAAGTTTTTTCATAACCGGCCGCCATTAATCTTTTATGCCACAGCTCGCCGATGGATATTCGCAGATAAAGATCCAAATTCAAATCATTGTGATGAGTGATAAAAGGATTGGCTTCAGCCCCGCCAGTGGTTGTCTCTAGAGTTGGCGTTTCCACCTCAGTAAATCCTCTGTTTTTCATAAACTGCCGCGTGGTTTCCCAAAATTTTTCTTTTTTCTTAAATATTTCTTTTAATTCATTATTAATCAATAAGTCTAGATATCTTTTTCTATATCTTTCTTCTTCGTTTTGTAAACCGTGCCACTTCTCCGGCAATGGCCGGAGTGCCTTGGATAGCAACATCCACTTCTCTGTCATGATACTTTTTTCGCCCTTGTGAGTCAAAAAACAAACTCCCTTTATTTCAATAAAATCTCCGATATCAATTAATTTTGTAAATATTTTATAATTTTCCGCGCCGATTTCTTTTTTGGATAAAGCAATCTGAATTTTTCCACTACCGTCCTGAATATTACCAAAAGTCAAATTCCCATGGCCTCTTTGGCTCATAAGACGACCAGCCAAAACAAGGCTCGTCTTCTTTTTTTCCAACTGTCCAAAATCATCCAAAACACTCTTAATTTGATGCGTTCGGTTTGTTTTTGATGGATATGGATTAATACCCATCTCTTTTAGCTCCGCAAGCTTTTGCAAGCGATCACCATATTCACTTACTTTTTCGTTTGGCATAAAAATATATAATAAAAACAGGTTTAAAACCTGCCTTTATTATAATTTATTTTGAATTGAAAGTCAAAAAAATTTGTTATTCAATTTTTGTTATTTTATATTCCACTTCCCCCTTGGGCGTGACAACTTTGACCTTATCGCCTGTTTTTTTATCCAAAAAGGCCCGGCCCAGAGGCGATTCATTGGAAATTTTTCCTTCCGGCGGATCAGCCTCATTAAAACTTACTATTGTGAATAACTTTTCTTTATTATTACAAACAGCCGTGACTTTTGAACCCATGGCAATGTTACCATTTGAGCCGCCGTTATTAACGACTGTTAAGGTCTTTAGCATTTGTTTTATTTCCGCAATACGACCCTCGTTAAAAGCTTGGGCGTCTTTGGCTTCGGAATATTCGGCGTTCTCGCTTAAATCCCCCATGTCTTTGGCGGACTGGATGCGATCCGCGATTTCTCTTCGCTTCACGTTTTTTAAATATTCCGATTCTTTATTTAGTTTATCGTATCCTTCTTGTGAAATAATTTGGTCCGGCATAATCATAAAATATTAAATATTATAATTTATAATA
>JBDRDI010000052.1:0-5853 GCA_043820875.1 bacterium | reverse complement strand
GGCTTACGCGCAAATTATCTCAGAAGAAATACTTAATTTACCAGAATACGGCTGTGTGAATATCCACGGTTCTCTTTTGCCAAAATACCGTGGCGCCTCTTGCGTGCAAGCGGCGATTATAAATGGCGACAAAGAAAGCGGCATAACCATTATAAAGATGGATGAGAATCTGGACACCGGCCAGATTATTGCTCAAAAGAAAATTGAAATTGAAAACTTTGACACAGCCGAAACGCTTTCCGATAAATTATCAGCTTTGGGCGGAGAATTTATAGTTTCTATATTAAAAAAATATATTAACAACGAAATTAAACTCATAAACCAAGATGATAATTCAGCCAGCTACGCAAAGAAGCTGAAGAAAAACGATGGGCGTATTGATTGGAATAAAACCGCTGAGGAAATTGAAAAATTCACACGCGCCATGCATTCGTGGCCGGGAGCATTTACGGAAATTGAAAAATTAAAGAAGACATTAAAAATAATTCCGCCTGTCGCGATAATTGATATAAATAAATATAAAAATAATGAATTATTTGTTTATGAAAAGAAGCTGGCTGTTCAGTGCAAAAAAAACAGCATTGTTATAGATAGATTACAATTAGAGGGAAAAAAAGAAACGTCATCAGAGGAATTTTTACGAGGCTATGGAGAAAAAATAAATATTGAAAAAAATAAAATATAATGTTAATCTACAGAATATAGCGCAAGGCCCGTTCGTCTAACGGTTAGGACACCAGATTCTCAATCTGGTAACAGGAGTTCGATTCTCCTACGGGCTACGGGGATAGTTAAAAGTTTAAAGTAATTATATAAAATTTTATGTCTCAACAATTTACAAATGAAAATTTTCAAAAAGAAGTGATTGACGCGTCAAAAGAAAAACCGGTTTTGGTTGATTTTTTCGCGCCATGGTGCGGACCATGCAAAATACAAGGGCCTGTTGTTGATGAGGTTGCCAAAGAAATGGAAGACAAGGCGATTGTTGGAAAAGTTAATACGGAAGAAGCGGCTGATGTTTCGCAAAAATATAACGTCATGAGCATCCCAAATATTTTATTATTTAGAAACGGAGAAGTAAAAGAGAATATGACTGGTTTGCGATCTAAAGAAGATTTGATTGAAATTATTAATAAATATTTATAGAAAGTGTTAAAAGCCTGTCTCGAGTATACCGAGAGGTTAATTGTTAAAAGTTAAAAGTTAATTGTTGATATCAGAGCCACCTGTCGGGATCGAACCGACGACCTACGGTTTACAAAACCGCCGCTCTGCCAGCTGAGCTAAGGTGGCGAATTTCAATTATATTTTTATATTACAGAAATGCAAGCCACCCGTCAAGAGAAGATTCTTTTGCCTTTGTCATTCCGAACCCGTCGCAACGGGTGAGGAATCCCTTCGAGGTGGATTATCGTTTTATCGCTATTTTTATGTCGAAGCGATTCCTCACCCACCCTTGCGAGGGTGGGATTCGGAATGACAAAAAATGTATTAAAATATCATAATTAAAAAACAATGATCCACAAATTTTTCAGTAAAAATTCCGAGCTTTATTCTTCAATGCTTGAAGATATCGGCAACGCCCAAAAATATGTTTATTTGGAAACATATAATTTTAGCAACGATGAAATCGGCGAAAAATTCAGAGATAAATTAATTGGAACGACGCGACGCGGAGTGGAGGTAAAAATATTGTGTGATGATTTCGGCTCCAAGGCCAATAAAAAATTTTTCAAGGAATTAACCGCTGTTGGCGGTAAAGTAAAATTTTTCCGAAAATTCAGATTGTCATTCAGAATTATCCGCAAAAATAATCACCGAGACCACAGAAAATTATTGGTTATTGACGATAAAATTTCCTATATCGGCTCGTCAAACATAACCAAGGATAATTTAAAATGGCGCGATTCCAATTTAAGGCTGGAAGGAAAAATCGCGCAGGAATTTAAATCCGCTTTTTTAAAAAACTATTCCATCGCCCATAAATATATTTTTATCAGACGTGACCACATAAAACCTTTTATTTTCGATGATTTTGTGATTCAAAGAGATGTACCGTCAATTAAATTCCGAAGGATTCAAAAAAAACATTTGGAGCTTATCAAAAAAGCCAGAAAAAAAATAATAATTGAAACTCCTTATTTTCTTCCTGATTGGAAATTAAGAAGAGGTTTAAAAAAGGCCGTAGAAAAAGGCGTGGAAATAATTATTATGCTTCCGAATAATTCCGATATAAAACTGATTGACATTTTGCGACAAAAATATTTTGGACAATTATATGAACATGGAATTAAAATTATGTTTTATCGGCCGGAAATTTTGCATAGTAAATGCTTGGTGGTTGATGACAAATATTTTAGCATCGGTTCGGCCAACTTGGATTACAGAAGTTCTATGCATCAATTTGAAATAAATTTATTTGGCCAAGACACAGCAATTATTAACGAATTAAAAAACTTTTTTGAAGAAGGTTTGAAAAAATGCGAGCCATTTTGTTACCAAACCTGGCTGGATAGGTCAAAATTACAAAAAATGCTGGAAAATATATTAATTTCAATAAGGTACTTATTTTAACTTGCCAAAACCATTTTTTTTTGCTATTATCAATACAATGCCCCATGTGGCAATTTTATTTTTAATAAAATATACACCTATTGCGCCTATAGCTCAGTTGGTAGAGCAACAGCCTTTTAAGCTGATGGTCGCAGGTTCGAGTCCTGCTGGGCGCACAAGATTAGTTGAAAGTTAAAAGTAGAAAGTTAAAAGTAATTGGACTGCCGGGGATGGTGGTTTTTTGTTGCCTTTTGATATGGCTCCTTTTTTCTTTTTATACTCAAACTAAAAAGCACCTTTCCGGGTGCTTTTTAGTCTATGATTCTGTCCTTTATTTTTTATTCGGCAAGATTCTGAACATGGTTGTGCCACAAGTCGGGCATTTCCCCTTCATGGCTGATCTTTTGACGCCACCTTTTCCTTTCATGTCTACTTCAGCTCCGTCAACCATTTCTCTTTTGGCTTTACATTTTACGCAATAAGCTTCCATAATTTTGGTATTTCGCTAATATAAGATAAAAAAATACTATAATAGCGAAAAAATAGTTTATTATTATTAAAAATTGCTTGTTTTTATTCTTATCTATACCAAGTTTACCACATTTTATAGGGAAAAGCAAGTAATTTTTATAGTATTATAAAAACCACCCTGTATATCTTCTTAAGGTGGTTTTTGACACGATTAACGGCTTGTGGATTGTCCAAATATTTCTTCAGCGCTTACTTCCATTGATTTGTCGCTACTCATCTTTAATAATTGCAATTTTTGCCGGTTTTCGGATATATAGCGGGCAAATTGTTCTTTGTGATTCGCTAAAAAATTTTCTTTCCAAAAATTTTCTTGAGTTATTTTATTAAAAGAAACAGGTGAAATTTCCGAAGGCAATTTTGGCTGCGCTATCAAAGCGGCGCATAAAACAAAAGCGGAATAAACAACGGAGAATTTAAGAGCCAAGGAAGCAAAACGCGGCCATCTTTCACGGATGTGAGCGGCGTTCTCTTTTAAAAGACTTTCCATATCAACAATCTCGGCGTGAACTTTTTTAAAAACCTTATCCCATTCTTCGTGAATCGCGTCTTCAATGTCATGACTGTTAAAACTATTTTTCAAAACTTCTTTTAATTTTGAGCATCCCCTCTCCTCTATTACTATTTTAATTTTTTCATAATCAAAATCCTCGCCGGAAATAGCAAATTCTTTTTTTAAAAAATCACAAAAAAAAGATTCAAATTCTTTTTCTTTTTTAAATTTATGTTGAGTCATATATTGTCTTGATTTATTATACCACAAAAAAGATAAACAACAAAACCGCTATTTTTAGCCAAAAAAACATATTTAACATTTTTGTATTGCCAAAAATAATTTATTATGTTAATATTTTAAAACAAGAACTCATTTAAGGGTTTTTTAATTTTTATTATGAAAAAAGATATTCATCCAAAATATTCTTCAAAAGTTAAAGTGATTTGCGCCTGCGGAAATGTTTTTGAAACAGGTTCAACCAAAGATGAAATTAAAACCGAACTTTGTTCAAAATGTCACCCATTCTTTACCGGCAAACAAAAATTGGTAGATACTGCCCGCCGAGTTGAAAAATTTAAAGCCAAGATGGCGATTAAAAAATCTGATGTAAAAAGCAAAAGAATAAAAAAGGCGGAAAAAAGCGCGATAAAAAAAGATAAAGGCCCCAAGGCTGTAAAGGCGGAAAAATCAAATAAAAAATAAAATTCTGAAAACGGTTATTCTTTTTTGCGTTGAAAAAATGCGCAATAAAGAGTGACCGTTTTTTATAGGTTTATATTATGTACGACGACATAAAAAAACAATTTAATGATTTGGAAAAAAGCTTCTCGGATCCGGAAATAACGAAAGACAATAAAAAATTGACTGAGATTTCCAAAAAACACTCCGAATTAAAAAACATCGTGGAGAAAATTTTTGAGTTGGAAAAATGCGAAAAAAATATTAAAGAAAACGAAGAAATATTAAATTCCGGAAAAGAAGACGAGCTGTCGGAAATCGCCCGCGCCGAGCTGGAAGATTTGAATCAAAAAAAGGAAAAACTCGCGTCTGATATTGAAAATGAATTATGCCCGGCCGACTTGCGCGATAAAAAGAATGTTATTATGGAAATCAGAGCCGGAACAGGCGGAGATGAATCAGCGCTTTTTTCCGGCCAATTGTTCCGAATGTACTCACGCTTTGCGGAAAAGAAAGGCTGGAAAACAAAAATACTTACTTCAAACCAAATAGGCATCGGTGGCTTCAAAGAAATTATTTTTGAAATAATCGGCAATGGCGCGTACGGAATTTTAAAATATGAAGGTGGCACGCATCGCGTTCAAAGAGTTCCTGAAACCGAGAAACAAGGTCGTATTCACACTTCCACAGTCACTGTTGCGGTACTTCCCGAAGTTGAAGAAGTGGATATTAATATAAAAAACGAAGATTTGCGCATTGATACATACGCCGCGTCCGGACCGGGAGGACAATGCGTCAACACCACGAACTCCGCCGTACGTATCACTCATATCCCCTCCGGGCTTGTTGTACAATGCCAAGATCAGAAAGACCAACATCAAAATAAATTCAAAGCCATGCAAATATTGCAATCTCGTCTCTCAGCCAAAATTGAAGAAGAAAAAAGAGCCGAAGAGTCCGCCGAAAGAAAACAGCAAATCGGTTCGGGCGAAAGAAGCGAAAAAATCAGGACATATAATTTCCCGCAAGACCGCATAACTGACCATAGAATCAAAGAGTCATGGGGTAATATGAATTTTATTATGGACGGCGAACTGTTTGAAATTATTGAGGCACTGCAAAATGAAGATTCAAAAAATAAAGCAACCCATGCCGGCAAATAATATCAAAGAGACCGTTCTCTCATCACAAAAAATCTTGGCGAAAAAAAACATTCCGCTCTCATTCTTTGAAGCGGAAATTTTATTATCCTCCGTTATGAAATGCTCACGAGAATTCATTATCGCCCATCCGGAAAAAAAATTAACTTTTCTTCAAATAAAAAAAATTAATTTATTTATAAAAAGAAGATCTCAAAACGAGCCGTCTGCCTACATCACTGGACACAAAAACTTTTACGGTCTTGATTTTTTGGTTGATAAAAGCACGCTTATCCCCCGCCCTGAAACCGAATTATTGGTTGACGAAGCGCTTAATATTTTTAAAAAAGAAGATGCTCTTTTATTTATTGACGTTGGCACAGGAAGCGGCGCTATTGCTATTTCCGTTGCTAAAAATTTAAAAAGTAAAAGCAAACTTGTAGCAATTGATATTTCCAA
>JBDRDI010000051.1:0-11230 GCA_043820875.1 bacterium | reverse complement strand
ACTATTATATACTATTATATATATAACTTAATTTAAATTTATGTTGGATGAAAAATCAAAGTTGATTAAACAGAGCACAAAATCTGCTCCGACCAATGGTTTGGACGTGATTATTACATTTTCCATCTCCCTTGTTTTTTTATTGTGCCCGCTATTTTTTACCGGGTTTGTCAGCCAGGGCATCGGGTTTGAAAAAATGATGCTCTTTTATTTATTGGTTCTTTTGGGTGTTGTGGCATGGGTCACAAAGGGTGTGGTGACAGGAGAACTGTCCTTGAAAAGAACTCCTTTGGATGTGCCGATTATCGTTGCGCTTTGTTCCTTTTCAATCTCAACTGCCTTGTCTGTTTCTCAAAAAGACAGCTTAATCGGTTCATACGGCAACACAGCCAAAGGATTGGTGGCCATGATAGCATTTATTTTATTTTATTATCTTATTATTAATAATATTAACACCGGACGCATCAAAATATTTTTCTGCAGTTTTGTGGCCTCTTGCAGTTTGGTGTCTTTATTTTCTTTATTGCAGGTTTGGGGAAAATTTATTTTGCCGTTAGAATTCACTCATCTTAATTACTTTAATTCTATTGGTACGTTGTCAGGCTTATCAATGTTTTTGGCAGCTGTTTTCCCAATTTTGGTTGTCGCGGCCACTCAGTTGAAAAATATTTTTCCCAAATTGAATAATTTTGCAGCCATAATTATTAAAACATATCTTATCGCATCGATACTCGTTACTTTGGTGGTGTTATTTTTAATTAAGAATTTTGCGAATTGGCCGGTAGCTATAGTTGGCATAGTAATTGTTCTTATGTTTTTCTTGGCCAAGATAATCAAAACATCAAGCAACGATCTTATTATACCACTGGCTTCTTTTTTGGTTTTGATTATATTCTTTGTTTTAGGCAGTTTTAATTTGGTTAATTTGAATTTACCGAATGAAATAAGCTTATCGACAAAATCAACTTGGGATGTTGCCAAAAACAGTCTAAGAGAATCGCCGATTTTCGGTTCAGGGCCATCTACTTTTTATTATAGTTTTTCCAAATTTAAAGATGCGAATTTTAACAATACTCCTTTATGGAACGTTCGTTTTGATACTGGAACCGGTTCAATATTCGAGATGCTTGCGACTGTCGGTATTTTGGGAACATTAGCCGCTATAGTACTCGGTTTAATTTCCCTATCTGTAACGTTTTTGACGCTTATAAAGACCACCAGCAAAGAAACAAATTCAATTTTATTGGGGCTATTTTCCACGTTCGTGGTTATGATTGCCTTTTCTCTTTTTACGGCGCAAAACAACACATTGATTTTGATGATTATGATTGTTGCCGCTTTTGCCGTGGCAACTTCATTGGAAATGTATCCGGAAAGATTTAAGTCATTGAATTTGTCTTTTCGTTCTTCAGCCAAATATGCCCTGGCGCTGGCAGCCATATTTTTATGTGTGAGTGCCGGTGTGGTTATTCTATTTACAATGGGCATAAAAATGTATCTGGCTGATTTTTATGCCAGACAATCTTTGCTAACAGGAGATTTGAAAGAAAAAATTGTTAAATTGGAAAATGCTACCGCTCTGGCGCCATATCAAGATTCATATTATTTAAATAAGGCGAATAACTACATGAATTTGGCCAATCAAGTATCAGCAAGTAATGGCGACATAGAAGAAATCAAAAATTATTTATATTTAGCAAGAGAAGAAGGTGAAAAAGCCATAACTATTTCTCCAAAAAGCGCTGAGGCTAATGAAGCGCTGGCTTTAATTTATGAGAATGCTTCGTTTTATACCAGAGATGCGTTGGAATGGGCTGAAAGGCTTTATGGAATCGTTTCCGAACTTGAGCCGAACAATCCTGTACCTCACATGCGAATTGCGTTGGTAAACATGGCCAGATATAACTTGACTCAAGACGAAGAAGAACAAAAAGCTTATATTGAAGAAGCGTTGCGTGATTACGATAAAGCAATCGCCAAAAAACAAGACATGGCGGCCGCGCATTATGGTAAAGCTGTTATTTACGAAAAAAATGAAAATCTTGATAAGGCGATTGAGGAAATGAAATTGGCTTTTGTATATTCAGGTAATAATCTTGATTATCAGTTTGAGTTGGGGAGATTATATTTTAACAGAGGAATCAGCCAGTCCAATTTGAGCCAGACAGCCAGTAAAGACATTGCGGAAAGAGATGTAAACCCGGAAGATACCGAATGTGAAGAAGGAGAACAATGTCCGGAAGAAACAATCAGCGTAGAAACGGAAAGCAGAACCGGCTCCAATCCTGTTCGCAATGATGATTTAAATGCCGCGGAAATGGCTTTTGGCGGTATAGTCGCGGTTAGCCCGAATCACGCGAATGCTTTGTATAGCTTGGCCTTTTTATACCAGAAATTAAACGAAACAAGTACTGATAATTATAAGTTCGTCACTAAAAGTTTATTGGAAGTGTTAAAAGATCAGCCAGATGTGTTGCAAACCATAAAAGAGCAACTTAGCTTGGAATAAATCGTAGCAGAATTATAAAGAGACGGGTTAAAATCCCGTCTCTTTTTATTTCATAAAAAATTCATTTTTTCTTTAGAAAAATTTCATCTTTCATGTTGTATTATATTATTATAAATAATACTTATCCACATGTCAGATGTCGGATGTCAGATGTCGGATGTTGGGTAAGCTTCTTTTGTGGGTCGTTTAAAATTTTCATTTATATATTTATTATTTATTATAAAAAAACATGAAACAAAAAACCAAACAGGCAACGCTTAAAGCGTTGATTTTGAATTTAATCTTTGCGATGGCAATGAATTTTTATTTTGTTCCGGCCACGTACGCTACCGCGCCAGATCATGTCGTCATCAGCGAAATTCAAATCGCCGGCGGTTCATCAAGCGACGAGTTTGTGGAAATTTATAATCCCACGGGCGTGGCCGTCGATCTTACGGGGTGGAAGTTAAAGAAAAAGACAGGTTCTGGAGTTGAAAGCAACTTGGTGGCTTCTTTCCCGACATTCTTTTTGGGTCCAAATGCTCATTTTTTAATTGTTCATCAAACAGGATATGACGGCGCAGTAGTAGCAGACATGACTTTTTCCGGCAGTTCATTCACCATTTCAAATGATAATACTATATTATTATACAACAGCGGTGATTCTTTAATTGACAAAGTTGGATATGGTGCGGCTATTGATTTTGAAACAAGCCCAAGCGTAAATCCATTGTCAAATCAAAGCATTGGAAGAGCTGTTGATGGCCAAGACACGGACAATAATTCTCTTGATTTTTTGGAACAATCAAGCCCAACTCCGCAAAATTCTTTTCAAGGAGACGGCCTTGACAGCGGTTTGAACGGATCCGTCGGCATTACTGTCACTCTGGACGCAGATCCGGAGCAGAATATTACACCCGTGAGCGCGGATATCGTATTTTCAGCAAATGGCGCCGGCGAAGCAATTATATATTATGGTTCGTCAGATAGCTACGGAGAAGAAAGCTTTGCTCAAAGTTTTGTTGTTGATGAAACAGTCATAATTTCTTTGGCAAATCTTGTTTGTGGTACAATCTATCATTATTCAATACACGCGGAAAGCGCAAGCAACGCGGGCGATGTTGATGACACGGTCGACGCGGAATTTGAAACTTTGGATTGCGGCATAGACGTGAATGACTTAACAATGACCAAATCAGTCGCCAAGGCCAATAACCAATATGAAACTGGCTGGGAGTGGGAGTTTGATATTACGGTTTGGGATTTAAGCGAAACGTCTTTAAGAATGAAATTTGATCAATGGCAAGGGGCGGGAACATTAAACGCGGCCGGAAACATGGAATTTTCCGTTGATAATGGAGCACATTGGATTGGCATAACAGAAAACAATGCTTATCCAGTTGCTTCGGCAAACATTTCCGCGATTGACACAGATGTTTCCTCATCTGGAAGACAAGTGTTGGTTTTAGCCAGAATGAAAATCCCGTCCGGATCAACGGCCGGAGATTATTATTCAAATTTCGGTATACTTACCGAATAATAAAACAATATTTTTGTAATTATGTTCAAAAAAATATTTTTATTTTATATTATATTCTGTTTTCTTTTCATTTCCAGAGTCCATGCCTCGGAAATCACCGGAGAAATCAGCACTGTCTATGGTTTTCGAATAAAAAATGCAGAAGAAGATAAACAAGAGAAGATAAAAGTTTTGGCCGTGAATTATTTTGCGCCCGGAACATTGGTGAGGGGGAGCGACAAAAAAATTTATGTAATGGAAATAAGCGCGAAAAGATATATATCCAGCCTTGCGGAGCTTGAAAAATATTTTTCTTCTCGCGCCATATACGACGTAAACGACGAAGAATTGGCGCAATATAAAACAACCCATAAGACACGAGAATATTTTGATGGAGAATTGATCCGTGGAATAGGGGAAGAGAAAGTTTATGAAATACGCGGTAAAAGCAAATATCACATTCTCAACATTGAAGAATTGCGCGTCAATTATTTTGGCAAAGAGATATTGAATGTGAAAATGGAAATTTTAGAGATATATAAACCCTTGAATATTCTCTAAAAACATATTATTATATAGGCAATGAAAGAAAAAATATTCCGAAAAATAGTAAAAGATTTTTTTGTTCCCTATGATGGTAATGGGCATAAGCCAAAAGCGCTTCGGCCAATGTCTCTTGTTTTGTTCGTGATTTTTTTGGCGTTTTTAAAATTCGGCTTGGTTGGGTATCTATTTTTCGCCCATCCGCAAGAAGCGCGAACCTCAGATGATATTGCCAAACAAATAATAGAACTGACTAATAAAGACAGGGAAAACGTTGGCGCGAGTTTTTTAATTGAAAATGAAAATTTAAAAAAAGCGGCTATGGCAAAAGCGGAAGACATGGCGCAAAATAATTATTTTGACCACTTCGGGCCGGATGGCAAAAAGCCGTGGGATTGGATTGACAAAGAAAATTATGATTTTCAATTTGTGGGAGAAAATTTGGCCATGAATTTTTATACTGCTGAAGGCGCGCATATGGCCTTGATGAATTCGCCAACGCACCAAAAAAATATTTTAAATAAAAATTACGTCAATGTCGGTATAGCGGTTTTGAGCGGAGAGTTGAATGGCAAAAAAACAAATATTTTGGTGGAAATGTTTGGCAAAGAAAAAAACGCGCAATTGGCCACGGCGCTTGTTGATAATCAGGAAGACGGGCAAAATATTTCAGAGAATTTTGAGCAAGAGAGCAAAGCTGTCACTTTGGGAATTGAAAACAATGATGAAAATATTATCAACAACAAAGTAGTGGCTGTTCCCCCGTCGCCAAATGTTTCCGCTGAAGACAGCCGTATCGTCGGCGCGAGCAGGAGAGCCGGAATCATCAATGATATTTTTATTGTATCTCTTGTCTTTGTTATTTTGTTATTATTAATAAATATATTCGTGCGTGTTGAGATTCAGCATCGGCCGGTAATCGTACAGACACTTATGGTTATTCTATTTATTGCTAGCTTGGCGGCGTTGAAAGTCCATTATTTGGAAAGCGTTTTACCGAATATATTGTTAATGTAATATGGTTGACAGGAAGAAAAAAAAGAAGATTATTGTGGCTATGTCCGGCGGTGTGGATTCTTCGGTCGCAGCCAAGCTGTTGGTTGACCAGGGTCACGATGTTGTAGGTGTTTTTTTGCATTTTTGGAAAGACGAACAATCCGGCGGAGAAAATAAATGCTGTTCCTTGGAATCTTTGATGGACGCAAGAAGGGTTTGCAAAAAAATTGGCATAAAATTATACACTTTGAATTTTCGGGAAGAATTTAAAAGAAATGTTGTGGATTATTTTTTGCACGAATACGCGGCCGGCCGTACCCCCAATCCATGCGTCAAGTGTAATAAATTCGTTAAACTCGGATTGTTGATCAAGCGCGCGAAAGAATTGGGATATGATTATGTGGCTAGCGGGCATTATGTAATCAGCAAGATTGAAAAAAATAAAGAATCTGTCAGATTATTCAAGGGTGTTGACGATGTGAAAGACCAGTCATATTTTCTTAATGATTTGAGTCAAGAACAATTAAAACATTTGATTTTTCCTTTGGGTAAATTTAAAAAAAATCAGGTCAGAAAAATGGCGCGTGAATTTGGCTTGCCTGTCGCGGAAAAGCGCGAAAGCCAAGAAATTTGTTTTGTGAGCGCAAGCGGGCACAATGAATTTTTAAAAAAATATTTAAAATTAAAATCCGGACCGATTAAGATTCTCGGCGGGAAAACAATAGGTGAGCATAATGGTCTGCCACTTTATACAATCGGACAGAGAAAAGGAATAGATATCGGCGGAACAGGTCCTTTCTACGCGGCTAGTTTTGATTATAAAAAAAATATTTTATACGTTGTGAAAGATCGTGATCATTCTTTGATTTATAATGATTCGCTCATGGTCAAAAAAATAAACTGGACAAGCGGCCAAGAACCGAAATTGCCCTTAAAATGCCAAGCGGTGATTAGATATGGACACAAAGCGGATGGCGCGCAGATCCATAAAAAAAATAAAAATTATTTAATAAAATTTTCCGAACCGCAAAGAGCGATTGCACCGGGACAAAGTGTTGTTTTTTATTTGGGTGATGAGATGATCGGCGGAGGGGTTATAATATAAAATAATAAGCTTGTCAAGGTTGACAAGTGTCTTCAATTGTTATAGTTTAATTATATGGTCTAAAGGGCCATTTATTTAATTTTTAATTATTAATTATCACTCATAATCTTCTTATTTCCTTCGGATTAGCAATATTTGCGAAATCCGCTGAAGATTAGCGGGTAAAAGGAAATTTATGACAATTCCAAGTATTGAAGAGATGCTCAAGGCCGGAATGCATTTTGGGCATCGTACCAGCAAATGGCACCCTAAATGCGCGCCTTTTATTTTTGGCGAAAGAAATGATGTGCATATTATTGATTTAATCAAATCAAGAGAACTTCTTGAGATCGCGATGAATTTTATCAAAAAGTTTTCCGAAGAAGGAAAGACTATTCTTTTTGTGGCCACAAAAGTGCAGGCCAAAAAGCCGATCAGAAACGTCGCGGAAGCAAATGGTATGCCATATGTTTCAGAAAAATGGATGGGCGGAACCATCACCAATTTTTCCATAATTAAAAAAATGATAAAAAAATATACAGACCTCTTAAAAGATAAAAGCTCCGGAAAATTGGAAAAATATACAAAGAAAGAACGTTTGGAGTTTGATCGCGAAATTAAAAGACTGGAAACAAAAGTTGGCGGATTGACGAATCTGGAAAAATTGCCGGACGCGATTTTTATTTGGGACATTAAAATGGAAAAAACAGCCATCACGGAAGCCAGAAAAAAGAATATACCGGTTATCGGAGTTTGCGATACCAATGCCAATCCGACCGGAATCAATTATGTTATTCCAGCCAACGATGATGCCACCAAAACAATCAAATTAATAGCGAATTTAATTGATGAAACGATTAAAGAAGGAAAGAAGGGGATAGATAAAAAATAATAATTATTATACTCATAATTTCTATGGAAAAAATCAAACAACTGCGCGAACAAACCGGTGCAGGCATGGTGGATTGTAAAAAAGCCTTGGAAGAATCCGGCGGCGACATTGAAAAAGCCGTGGATATTTTAAGGAAAAAAGGAATAGCCAATGCCGCCAAAAGAGGCGAGCGAGAAACAAGCGAAGGTGTTATTAAAGTTGCGGCTGACGATGCGGGACAAGAAGGATATGTCGCAGAATTTAATTCCGAGACCGATTTTGTGGCGCGTAATGAAAAATTTCAAGATTTTACTGAAAGAGTAATGGATATAATCAAAACCGCAAAGCCAAAAGACAGAGCTGAGCTTTTGGGATTGGCAATGGATGGCGGCACAGTAGAAGACAATTTAAATAATCTAAGTGGCGTTATCGGCGAGAAGCTGGCCATCAAACGTTTTGATATTTTATTTTCCTCCGGCACAGTATCGGCATATAGCCACATGGGAGGCAAGATCGGCGTTTTGGTCGCAATAGATAAAAAAGATATAGAGCTTGCGCATGACATTGCCATGCAAATCGTGGCCGCGAACCCCGCATATATTTCCGAGGAAGAAGTTCCAGCGGACGAGATAAACAAAGAAAAAGAAATTTACAAAGAGCAACTCGTGAAAGAGGGCAAGCCGGAGAACATTATGGAAAATATTATTGCCGGCAAAGTAAAAAAATATTTTAACGATGTTTGCCTTGTTGAGCAGGATTTTATTAAAGAAGATAAGAAAAAAGTAAAAGATGTTTTGGGAGACGCGAAAGTGGAGAGGTTTATTAGGTATAGTTTATAATGCAGTAGAGACAGGTCGTGACCTGTCCCTACCGGTTATTATTTATGAAAGTAGCAAAAATACAATTTGCTCCGTGGGATAAGCCATATTATTTTTCAACCAATGGCTTTGATTTGGAAATGGGTGAGAAGGTAATTGTCAAAACGGAAATGGGAACCGAGATAGGGGAAATCATCGGTTTTCGCGATGTGAAAAATGAAAAAGAATTATTTAATAAATCGGAAGATAAAAAAGAGCTTGCTCAGCCAGACGTGGCGGTGATTGATGACAGTGAAGCGTCTTGTGCTGGATGTGAAAATGGCGAATGTCATAATCACAACAAGTCGGAAGAAAGAGTTTTAAAGCCGATAATCAGAAAAGCCCTGCCGAGTGATTTGGAAAAAATGGCGACTGAATCGGAAAAAAGAGAAGCAGTAAAATATTGCCAAGACTTGAAAGGCAAATACGGCTTGCCAATGAAAATAATTGATGTTTATTTTTCATACGACGGTTCACGGATTACTTTTGCGTTCATTGCCGACGGCCGAGTTGATTTCCGTGAATTGGTCAAAGATATCACACGGCATTTTGGTCGTACAATCCGCTTGCAACAGATTGGTATCCGCGACGAAGCCAAAATTATGGGTGATTACGGCCATTGTGGCCGGCCATTGTGCTGTAAAAAACATTTGAGCCAGCTGGTATCCATCACTTCTGAAATGGCTGACTTACAACAATGCTCGCACCGCGGTTCGGACCGGATTTCCGGAGCCTGTGGTCGCCTGATGTGCTGTTTGGCGTATGAAGAAGATGGTTATGAACAGCTTGCCAAGAAAATGCCTAAGCCTGGTGATATGGTTAATGTTGACGGCAAAAGAGGCCGGACAATCAGCTGTAACGTTCTCAAGCAATCAGTCAGAGTTGCATTTCCTTCTGAAAAAGGAGAAAGCGAAACAATCGCGGAAGTGGATTTGAATAGGAAGAATAAGTAGAAGAAATAATTTAGAATATATTCTAATAGAGACGCAAAATATTGCGTCTTTATTTTATTTCTCCGTTTTTTTAATTTATGTTATAATGTGAATATAAATAAATAATATTAAACCAATATGAATATCGCAATTAACGGGTTTGGCCGCATCGGTCGAGCTGTTTTTAAAGAAATTATTTTAAGAAAAGAGAAAAACATTAATGTTGTGGCCATCAATGATTTGACAGACACAAAAACTTTGGCGCATTTATTAAAATACGACACTTGTTATGGAATTTTTCCAAAAGAAGTGAAAGCAACCGCGGATAGTATTGTTGTGGGTGGGAAAAAATATTTGGTTTGTGCGGAAAAAGATCCGGCCAAATTGCCATGGAAGAAGCTGGACGTTGATATTGTGATTGAATCAACTGGTTTTTTTCGCACCAAAGAAACAGCTGGCGCGCATATTAAAGCTGGTGCCAAAAAGGTGATTATTTCCGCGCCCGGAAAAGGCGGGAATATAAAAACAATTATTATGGGCGTGAATGAAGATAAAGTTTCCAAGAGCGATAAAATTATTTCCAATGCCAGTTGCACCACAAATTGTTTGGCGCCCATCACTGAAGTTATCCGGCAAAATTTTGGCATTAAAAAGGCTTTAATGACTACGATTCATTCTTACACTGCTGATCAGCGCCTTGTGGACGGACCGCATAAAGATTTGCGTCGAGCGCGCGCCGCGGCAACCAATATGATACCGACGACAACCGGCGCGGCTATTGCCGCGACAGAGGCTATTCCGAGCTTAAAAGGCAAATTTGACGGCATGTCCATTCGCGTGCCATTGTCTGTCGTCTCTATCACTGATATCGTATTTATTACCAAGAAAAAAACAGACGCGCGCGCCGTGAATGAGGCGTTGAAAAAAGCCAGCAAAAGCGCGCGCATGAAAAATATTCTGGCCGTGTCGGACGAGCCGCTCGTCTCATCGGATTATATCGGCAATCCTTCAAGCGCCATTGTTGATTTGCCGTTAACCAAAGTTGTGGACGGCGATATGGTTAAAGTCGTGGCATGGTATGACAACGAATGGGGATATTCGGTTCGGCTGGTGGATTTGTGCGAGTATATAAATAAGAAAAAATTAATTTAACAGAATACGGGATTTGGCGATGATATTCAATTTCAAATTTTACGTGGCAATATTTTGTATATTTGTAGGAATTTGATTTATCAAATTCCATCGGCGAAAGTTTGATTTATGGGAGTAGAATAAATTTATTTTAATAAAAGTATGTCTATCTTTACTGAAATAAAACAAGCAAACTTAATCGGGCGTGGTGGCGCTTGTTTTCCTGTGGCTGAAAAATGGCAGATGGTGAAGAACTCAACCGGTAAAAAGAAGTATGTGATTTGTAATTTTTCCGAAGGCGAGCCGGGCGTGGAGAAAGACGGATTTATTTTTGAAAATTATCCAAGCACGGTAATCAGAGGAATAATGGAAGCAATCAAGTATATTCAAGCCGAAAAGGGCTATATTTATATTAATCCGGAGTATCATAAAAAGTATCAGAAAATTTTTAAAAAAGAAATTAAAGGCGATAAGATAGAAATTTTTAAAAAACCACACGAGGCCGGATATATTGGTGGTGAAGAAACATCACTTTTGAATGCCATGGAAGGAAAAAGAATTGAACCGCGCTTGCGACCGCCATTTCCGCCGATAAGCGGATTTTGGCGCTGTCCGACCTTGATTAATAATGTGGAAACTTTTTATAATGTTGGTTTGCTTGCGAAAAATAAATACGAGTATGAGCGTTTTTATACAGTCGGCGGCGATTGCCTTAATGCCGGGGTGTATGAGTATCCGGATGACTGGACAATCAAGCATGTTTTGATAAAATCCGGAAATTATCCGCATTTTCCTTTTTTTATTCAAGT
>JBDRDI010000050.1:0-8782 GCA_043820875.1 bacterium | reverse complement strand
TTTATGCATTTGTCTGTTATCGTTCCGGTCTATAATGAAGAAAAAAATCTCGCGAATTCAATTCATGAATTCACGGAATTTTTGCGGACAAAAAAATATACTTGGGAAATAATAATCGTCAATGACGGCTCAACAGACAATACCGAAAAAATCGTTGAAGATTTGAAAAGATCTATTCCGAATCTACGGTTTATTAATAATAAAACAAACCGCGGCAAGGGCGCGGCGGTGCGACAAGGATTTCTGGAAGGAAGGGGCGATTTTCGCCTCTTTCTTGACGCGGACAACGCCACCACGATTGATCACGTTGATAAAATCTGGCCAATGCTTGAAAACGGTTGTGCTGTTGTCATGGGGAGCCGGAATAAAAAAGACGCGCCAGGGGCGCGTCAAGAAATAAAACAAAATATTTTGAAAAGATTTTTGGGCATCACGGGAAATAAAATTATTCAAACTGCGACAATTCGCGGAATTCGCGACACACAATGCGGGTTCAAAGCTTTCACTGCTGATACCATAAATAAAATAATGCCAAAGGCGGAAATCAACCGCTGGGCGTTTGATGTGGAATTTTTGACCATAGCCAAAAAATTAAATCTAAAAATCGGTGTCATTCCTGTGGTCTGGAAAAATTCCTCAGAGAGCCGAGTAAGTATTTTGGGATATTTTTTTACATTATGGGAAGTGGTGAAAATAAAATGGAATTTGATTAATGGGAAATATTATTAGATAGTACATGTCCCGTCGTAGTCTCTCCGCAGAGGACTACGACGTTTTATGCCACACTGCCACGGCAGAGTCCTCTGCGGAGAGACTCTGCCGGAACAAAAGGAGATATAATTAACAAATAGATTTCCGTGGAGACAAAAAATTTTTTGCCCCTACAATAATACCAAATACTCTCCCCAATTCTTTTCATCCAACTTCCCAAGCTCAACGCAATCGGACAAGCTTATTTCTCCCACCTTCGTTCTCACGAGCCCCGCAAGATGCGCGCCGCAACCAAGTCTTTGGCCGATATCAAAAGCCAAAGAACGAATATATGTTCCGGATGAACATTTTACTTGAATTTTCAAAATCGGCCAATCATAAGACAAGAAATCTATATTATGAATCTTAATATTAGACGATACTCTCTCCACCTCCACTCCGGCGCGCGCCAATTTATAAAGCCTTTGGCCATTCACTTTTTTGGCGCTGAACATGGGTGGAAGCTGTTTTTGCTCTCCAACAAATTTTTTCAACGTCTTTTTAACGTCTTCTTCGGATGGCATGATAGTGCACGAAGAAACAACGTCTCCTTCCGAGTCGTATGTATCAGTGTTTTCTCCCAAGTGTAAATCAGCTTCATACTCTTTATTCATTTTTACAAATTTATTAATATCGCGAGTGGCTTCACGGCCGATGGCAACAATCAAAACTCCGCGCGCGAGCGGATCCAGTGTGCCGGCATGGCCGATTTTTTTTATTTTGGTAATTTTTCTAAGCCGATCCACGACATCGTGCGAAGTCATTTTGAGAGGCTTATTGATAAATATAAATCCAAACATAGAAAAACTTTAAACTTCTAATAATCTTAATATATTTTAGTGCTATCTTTTTGTCAAACGTTCACGCACGTTTGACTTTTGGAAAAAATTATTGTAAAGTTAAAGACAATCTAAGAAGTTTGATTTTAGATTTTTTAATTTAAAAAAATGAACGTTACCGAATTAGCCAGAATTTTAAAAATAACTCCACAAGAACTGCGCGACAATTTGCCACAGTTCGGTTTTGATATTGGACAAAAAGCCATAAAGGTAAATGTCAATGTCGCCAATAAAATTATCATGGAATGGCCTGTTTTAAAAAGAAAAATTGAAGTGGCAAAACAGGAGACAATAAAACTTCAAGAAAAAGAAGAGATACCAAAAGAAGAAAAGATTTTACAAATCGGCGAATTTATCACTGTCCGCGACTTTTCAAGCATCTCCAATGTTCCGGTAAGTTCAATTCTCGGCAGTCTGATGAAAAACGGTATATTTGCTTCTTTGAACGAAAAAATTGATTTTGAAACCGCTTGGCTTATTGGTTCAGAATTGGGAATTACTGTTCAAAAAAAAGACGCTTCAATAGATTCCGAGCAAGAAGAAAAAAACGAAGATCGTCTTAAAAATATTTTACAAAAAGAGGACAAAAATAAAATGTTTCCCAAGCCACCGGTAATTGTGGTTATGGGACATGTGGATCATGGCAAAACTTTGCTTTTGGACGCGATTAGAAAAACAGACGTGGTGACGGGAGAAGCCGGTGGAATTACTCAACACATCGGAGCATACCAAATAGAACGCAATAATAAAAAAATAACTTTTATTGACACTCCCGGACATGAAGCTTTCACGGCAATGAGAAGTCGTGGCGCAAAAATTGCCGACGTGGCAATCTTGGTTGTGGCGGCCGATGATGGAGTAAAGCCGCAAACGCAAGAAGCATTTCAAATTATCAAGGCAACTAAAATTCCGTTTGTCGTGGCCATAAACAAAATTGATAAACCGGAAGCCAATATAGACAAAACCAAACAAGAGCTTTCCACAAAATTGAATATCACTCCTGAAGATTGGGGAGGAAAAACAATTTGCGCTCCGATTTCGGCCAAGGCCAGAACCGGCATTGCCGAACTTCTGGACTTGGTACTTTTAACCGCCGAATCAGAATCGGAAAATCTGAAAGCAAACCCGGACGCAGACGCAGCCGGAACCATTATTGAATCAAAAATAGATAAAGGCTCCGGACCAATCGCCACAATGCTTATTCAAAACGGCACAATCAAAATCGGCGACCAACTTTCAGAAGGAGGCGTAAATATCGGCAAGGTAAGAAATTTATACAATTATAAAGGCGAGGAAATAAAATCAGCCGGTCCCGCAACTCCCGTGCGAGTGGTAGGGTTGAAAATCGCGCCTCAAATTGGAGATATTGTTCAAGTTGGCGCTGGAATAAAAACCAAACATAAAAGAACAAAAGACATTAATAAATCTCTTGTAAAATCAATGCCAGAAGCAACAACGGAAGAAGACGAAACGGAAAAAATAAACATAATAATCAAAAGCGATGTTTTGGGTTCAGCGGAAGCGATTGAAGAATCTCTTTTAAAAATAAATACCGAAGAAGTAAAGGTAAAAATTATTCATAAGGGCCTGGGTAATGTCACGGAAGGAGATGTAAAAAGAGCTGAAGCATCTGACGCGTTTATTGTTGCTTTTAACGTCAAAATTCCACCGGTTATTGAAGAACTGGCCAGAGAAACAGGTGTTAATATAAAGACATATAATATTATCTATGGCTTGATCAGCGATGTCCAAGAAGAAATTCGGAAAAAAATAAAAGTTAAAATAGAACGGGAAGAAATCGGCAGATTGGAAGTGTTGGCTATATTTAAAACTGAAAAAAACGGACAAATATTCGGCGGAAGAGTAATTTCCGGTCGCGTTGAAGTAGATACTATGCTTGATATAATGAGAGATAAAGAATATACAGGAGAAGGAAAACTCTTAAAGCTTCAATCCGGAAAACAAGATGTTAATTCAGTTGAAACGGGCCAAGAATGCGGAATTCAACACGAAGGAAAAACTATTATTCAAAAAGGAGATACGTTAATATTTTTTAAAGAAAAAAATATTTAATTTTATTTGTTAGGCCGGGTATTAATACCCGGCCTAACAAATAAAATTTAATTTATGTCTTATCGCCTCGCACAAATCAATGAAGCCATAAAAAACGAACTGGCGCGATTAATTTCGCGGGACACGCCTTTGGAAAATGGCTTGATTACGGTTTTACGCGTCAAATGTTCCGCTGATTTCAAAAACGCCACTGTCAAAATTTCCGTTCTGCCAGACGGACTGGCCGGAACAGCGTTGAAAATGGTCAAGAAAAACAACAAACTGTTTTCTGAAAACGTTGGCCGAAAATTAAAATTAAGAAACATCCCAAAATTATTCTTTCGCTTGGACACCGGAGGAAGATACTCGGATGAAATTGAAAAAGTCATAAAAATAATCAAAGAAGAAAACAATGAATAACGATAACGACCAGCCAAACGCGCTTCTCTTGCAAAAAGCTTATCAAAAAATAAAAAACGCGAACAATATTTTATTAGTGACGCACCACAAACCAGACGGAGATGCTCTCTCCTCAATGTGTCTTTTAATCAGCTTGCTGAACGACTGGGATAAAAACTTTTTCGCTTATTGCGCGGACACCCCCCCTCTTCAATTTAATTTTTTGCCACACTTGGAAAAGATCAGCTCTGATAAAAGCAAGTTGGACTTTTCAAAACATGATTTAATTATTTCTCTGGACTGCGGCAGTCTGGAAAGAACCATGCTTTTTGACGAAATAAAAGGAAGGAAAAAAACACAAATATATATTGAATTTGACCATCATCCGAAAATTGATGATTACGGAAATATTGAAATCAGATTTCCCGCCGCCACGTCCACCGCGGAAATTTTATATGACTTTTTAAAAATAAATAAAATAAAAATTGACAAGAACGTGGCCAATTGCATCCTCACCGGAATTTTAACAGATACCAATAATTTTCTCTATCCTTCCACCAGCGACAAGTCAATCAAGATCGGTTCAGAGATGCTCACTTGTGGAGCGCGCTTCCCCTTGATTATTAATAACACTTACCGTAACAAAAGTTTGCCAGCCATGAAGGCCTGGGGCAAAGCGATTAATAATTTAAAAATAAACAAAAAATATAATTTCGCTGTCTCAGCCTTGAACTTAAAAGACTTTGAAGACAACGGGGCCACTGAAGAAGAAATGGAAGGCATCGCCGGATTTTTAAGCAACTTGAGCGAAGTGAAAGGATTATTATGGCTGCGGGAAGAAAAAAATAAAATCATCAAAGGCAGTCTGCGCACCTCCGACCCTTATTTGGACATCTCCCTCCTCGCCCGCGCCCTTGGAGGCGGGGGACATGCCAAAGCAAGCGGATTTATTATTGAAGGAAAACTGGAAGAGACGAAGAATGGGTGGAGGGTTGTTTGAACAGCTTCTTTGACAATACTGCAAACATAATCTATAATAAATAATTATTATTAATTTCTAAACATATGCCATTAATACCAACAGTAATTGAAAAAAACGGGCACGTGGAAAGAGCCTATGATATTTATTCTCGCCTGCTTAAAGACCGGATTATATTTTTGGGCGAGCCGATCTCCGACCATGTCGCCAACATCGTTATCGCGCAATTCTTATTTTTGGACGCGGAGAGCAAAGACAAAGACATAAAATTTTATATCAATTCTCCGGGCGGATCGGTTTCCGCCGGCCTTGCGATCTATGACACCATGCAATATATCAAATCGGATGTTTCCACAATATGCATTGGTATGGCGGCTAGCATGGGAGCATTTCTTTTGGCTTCGGGCGCAAAAGGAAAAAGATTTGCTTTGCCAAACTCGGAAATTATGATCCATCAAGTAATGGGCGGAACCGAAGGACAAGCCAGTGACATAAAAATTCGCGCCGAACATATTTTAAGAACAAGAGATAAGTTGAATAAACTAATGGCCAAACATACTGACCAAAAAATCATCAAAATTGAAAAAGATACTGACCGCGACAATTATATGAGCACTGAAGACGCAAAAAAATACGGGATTATTGATAAAATTATTTCATAAACATTTTCAAGAGCCTCACCATTGAAAACCGTTGATTCACTATCAACGGTTTTTGGTTTGTCTATAATATTTACAAAAACAAATTAACGTGATAATATCTAAATAGAAATAAAAATTAAAATTTATTGTCAGGCGGATTAAAGATGTAATTGATTAAATTTTGTTTTATGTTAGCTAAAAAATCTGTAATTATATATTACAATTACTCAACAAAAACGTTTCAGAAAAAACTCATTTTAAACCAAGCCTTATAAATTTTGGGGACTTTGCGTTTTTGCCTGTGCTTTCTTAAAACAATTAAAAATCACTTCAAAAACTCCTTCGCTTTGACAATATAAAAATAATTATGGAATATGCAATTTATGGAGCCTTGTTTTTGTTTGGCGCAGGCGCAGGATATTGGCTTCGGAAACAAAGTGTTTCCGCAAAAATAAAATCCGCGCAAGAGAAGGCGGAAAAAATAGTCAACGAAGTCAAAACCAAACAAAACGAAATACTCTTGAAAGCTCAAGACAAGGCGTTTAAAATTATTGACGACGCTAAAAGAGACGAAATAAAGCGCCGACAAGAAATCAATGGCCAGCAAGAAAGACTGGAACAAAGAGAAACCACGTTTTCCCAAAAGTTGTTGGAGTTGCAAGACAAACAGCAAAAATTATACGACAAAGTGACGAGAGTTGAAGAAGTAAAAGAAAAAATAAAACAAATTAAAGAAGAACAAGTCTCCAAATTGGAAAAGATCGCTGAAATGACAAAAGATGAAGCGCAAGGCGCACTTTTGAAAAATGTGGAAAGCCAGATGGAAGAGGCTTTGATGTCGCGGATCAATAAAATGGAAAATGAGTCCATTGAGACGCTAGAAGAAAAAGCGCGCGATGTGCTTGCGAGCACCATGCAACGGCTTGTTTCAAATTACACGACGGAAATTACCACTACTTCAGTGGATCTGCCGAGCGACGAAATGAAAGGTCGCATCATCGGCCGAGAAGGAAGAAATATTAAAGTAATTGAACAGCTTACCGGAACGGAAATCATCGTGGACGACACGCCGAATGTTATCACCGTATCCGGCTTCTCGCCCATCAGAAGGCATATTGCCAAAAAAACTTTGGAAAGATTAATTTTGGACGGCAGAATTCATCCAACCAAAATTGAAGAAGCGATTGAGGCGTCCAAAAAAGAACTGGCGATTGATATTAATAAGACCGGACAAGAAGCTGTCTATGAGCTGGGCATCACCGGACTTGACGCCAAATTGGTTCAAATTATCGGCAGACTGAAATACAGGACAAGCTACAGCCAAAACGCTTTACGCCATTCTTTGGAAGTGGCACACCTTTCGGCAATGATTGCCGAGGAACTTGGCGCTGACCCGATTATTGCCAAAAAGGCGGGGCTATTACACGACATCGGCAAAGCCGTTGACCACGAAGTCCAAGGAACTCATCCGGAAATCGGTCGCGATATTGCCAAAAAATTCAACATCCCGCAAGAGATTATTGATCCGATTGAAACGCACCATGACGACAAGCCGCGCGGACTCATGTCAATTATCGTTAAAGTGGCGGACGCAATTTCCGCGGCGCGACCGGGCGCCAGATTGGACACTTATGAAAGATATATCCAACGCTTGAAGGAGCTGGAAAATATTTCCAATTCATTTGAGGGCGTAGAAAAATCATATGCCATTCAAGCCGGACGCGAAGTAAGAATCTTTGTTATGCCGGAAAAAATCAGCGATCTTGAAGCGCACAATTTGGCCAAAGACGTTGCCAAAAAAATTGAAGCGGAACTGAAATATCCGGGAGAGATTAAAGTGAATGTTATTCGAGAGATGAGAGTGGAAGAATTTGCGAGATAAAAAATGATTTGATAAATTGGTAGGGGCGTATTTCAATACGCCCCTACTTTTTTTTGACTTGACTAAATTCCTTAACATGGTATACTGTAAATATCTAACTAAACCATATTAAGCATATTATATGACTTATTTATCACCAATTATAAAAGATCGTTTGGAAGAAAAACTTTCTAAACTTAACAAACTTCGTCCTCTACCAAAATCTGCCGTGCAAAAATTAAAGGAAAAATTTCAGATAGAAATGACTTACAATTCAAACGCGATTGAAGGCAATTCTTTAACTTTAAAAGAAACTTTTTTGGTTATTAACGAAGGCCTAACGGTAAAAGGAAAATCTTTGAAGGACCACATGGAGGCGAAAGATCATCACGCCGCGTTGGAATATTTGTACGACTTGATAGATAAGAATAAAAAACACACTATCTCTGAAATACTGATACGCAATTTGCATCAAATTATTATTCAGGAAACCGATAAAGAATGGTCCGGAAGATATAGAAACGCCAATGTGATTATAGGCGGATCGAAACACACACCACCCGATGCCCTACAAGTGCCACAAAAAATGCGGGATTTAATTAACTGGCTGAATTCGCAAAAAAACAAAACAAACATCATTGAGCTGGCCGCTTTATTGCATCACAAATTGGTATATATCCATCCTTTTTTTGACGGCAACGGCAGAACGGCGCGGCTGGCCATGAATTTATTGTTGATGCAAGCAGGGTATCCGCTGGTTATTATTCTAAAAAATAATCGCAAAAAATATTATGACGTATTGGACAAAGCAGATAGCGGCGAGTACGAAGGACTGATAAAATTTATCGCACAATCTATTGAGCGTTCACTTGATATTTATCTAAAAACCTTAACTCCCTCAACTAAAAAACAAGAAAAATTTTTACCATTGGCTGAAATATCCAAGACGATCCATTTTTCCGCTAAATATTTAAACCTGCTTGCAAGACAAGGGAAGTTGGAGGCATACAAGGAGGACAGGAATTGGCTTACATCAAAAGAGGCTGTTGAACGATATCTTAAAAATAGAACCAGACAAAGAAAAAAGTCAAAATAAAAATCATTTTATTAAAAAAAGTAGGGGCGTATTTTAATACGCCCCTACTTTTTTTGACTTTCAAATACTTTGTATGCTAATGTTAAAGGATAATTAAAAAAATATATATTTATTTCAAATTATGCTCAACATTCTATTCATCGGTGACATTAATGGGAAAATCGG
>JBDRDI010000049.1:0-3758 GCA_043820875.1 bacterium | reverse complement strand
TTTCAAGTCGGCGGGTCCTGCCGAGTGGCGGCCATCAGGGCTCAAATTACTGAAACATTAAAGCAGTTTCCAACGGTTGATAGCGTTGTCATCTCAATCAACGGAAGAACCGAAGATATCTTACAGCCGTAAAATTTAAATAGTATAATGAATCAATAAGAGGTTTTTAATCGGATATGTCCGATAGGCTGTCCTTTAGAATGTTTGACAAAATTTGTTTTTTGTTGTTCAGTATAGTTTTGAATTGACAAACGTTAGCGGACTAATAGAATTAGATTTATGATGTCCGATAGAATTTGGACAATCAAATATAGGCAGTTAAAGGGCCGGATTTGCGAGTTTTCTGCGTGAATCCGGTTTTTTAATTGCAATTAAACGGTCGGTCCCTTCCGTATGGGGTAAATACGGAAAAAATTAAAAGATTAAAATTATTAACAATTAAAAAAAATAATAAAATATGAACAAAATTATGTCCGCCCTAGGCGGATCCGCCTCAGGCGGAAAAAAAATATTAATTAGCGTTTCAATTATCGCGGGTGTCGCCGCGATTGTGGTAGGCGCAACAACCGCATTCTTCTCCGACACCGAAACCTCAACCGGCAACACCTTCACCGCCGGAAGCATTGATTTAAAGGTGGATAATGAGTGTCATTGGAGCGGCGGAGAAGAATGTCCTTGGCATGAACAAGGGGACATGTTGGCTAATTGGGCATTGAATGACTTAAAAAATAGCGTTCACAAATTCTTTTACTTCACTGACTTAAAGCCGGGTGATTGGGGAGAGGATACCATCAGTTTGCATGTTTATGACAATGACGCTTGGGGAAGAATTTATTTAGATGGTGTTACTGATAGCGAAAATGATTGCACAGAGCCGGAATCAGTAGATGAGGTTAATTGTGTAGAAGGCACAGAACAAGACGGCGAATTAGACGATTATATGCAGGCAATGATTTGGCTGGATCAAGGTGATATTGATGGATTTCAATGTTCTGATAAAAAAATAGAGGAAGGAGCTCGTTGTGAAGATGACTCAAAGGAAGGAGATAATATGTGGCAAGAAAATGAGCCAGTAATCGTGTACGACGATATTACTGCTGACTGGACTTATGATTTGGCAGAGGTTCTAAAGAGAGCTGGAACAGGTCCTGGTTTGACAATAGACGGACACATGGTAGGTAGTATTACTTACTACTTTGGCGTTGGTTGGTGTTTTGGTGGTTGGGACGACTCAACCTGTGATGGTTCTTACGTTGACAACAGCTCGCAGTCCGATAGTTTGAGCGGCAATCTTAATTTCCAAGTAGAGCAGTACCGAAATCAAGAAGGGGGACCACCTAGTTGGGACTAATCTCTGAATTGGAGAAATTTACTAACCCGTCCTAATGCCGTGTAAAAAACGGCTTGGGACGGGGAGAAACCATTATGAAAAAAATACTAATCAGTCTTAGTATAATTGGAGTTGCTGCGGCTATTGTAATTGGCGGAACTATTGCCTATTTTCAGGATGTTGAAACTTCAACTGGAAATACATTGAGCGCCGGCGAATTGGATTTGAAGATAATGGATAATGATGAATCTTACGGAGATGGGGTAAAAGCTACTTGGACAGCGACAGATGTCAAGCCGGGAGATCAATATAATTTTTTCGTCCCATTTGTTCAACTGATAAAAACTTTTAAAAGCATTAATGCCGACCATACAGAAATCACTGCTAATTATTCGGTGATTGAAGAAATTCCCCAGACAGAATCTGACACAGACCCGAATACAAATTTGCATCCAGATGCAATGGCAAAGGAAATGCTGATTACCCGTTGCGTTTATAAAGAAGATGCAAAGTGCATTGATTGTTTGACCGGTCAGCGCCACGCTGGCTTTGACCCAATCGATCATATCTGCGTGGGAGATGTTTTGGAAACAAGAAATGATTGGAAAATAGAAGACCAAGTTCCATTGGATGGAAAAATCAGTTTTTATGATTTGAAAAATGACGAATTAGATAATCTGCCGCCTGTGCCGAATTTATCAGAACCAAAGTTTGAAATGGGGGTAAAATTTGCCAGTGACGCGAGCAATGATTTCCAGGGAGATAGTTTTGATTTGACAATGATATTCACCTTGAATCAGGACGCAAGTCAGTAAATCTTGAAATTTCTTTAACTGTCTCTCTTTTTTTCCCCAAACCAGTCCCGCTTTTAGCGGGACGGTACGGGGTAAACTTGTGAAGAGGGGCAGTTGTTAGAGGTTTTAATGAACCTTGACAAGCAAAATACAAAATTATAAAATGAAAGTAATTTCAAAAAAATGAAAGTAATTTCAATTTTATGGTTAAACTGACAAAAAATCATCGGGAAATAATTATCTTTCTGGGAGGGTATCCGGAAAGGGAATTTTTTGGCAAAGAAATTGCCGGGAAATTAGATATTAGTTTGGGCGGAACGCATAACGCCTTAAAATATCTGACAAAAGAAAAAATCGTAGACGCGGAACAAAAAGGGAATATGAAATTTTATCGGATTAATGATGAAAATCCCTTGGTTAAACAATTGAAAACAACAGATGCTATTGAGAAATTATTGCCCCTAATAAATAAAATTAAAGAGAATTGCGAAGAAATTATTTTATTCGGTTCAGCGTCCCGCGGAGAGCAGGCGCGAAACAGCGACATTGATTTATTTATTTTAACTCATACTCCGGAGGATGTTAAAAAGAATATTGGCAAATATCAAAAGAAAATACCGGTTAAGGCGGTTGTAAAAACACCGAACCAGTGGAGCGAATTGGAGATTAAAGAGCCGGAATTTTATAAAGAAGTAAGGCGAGGCATTAAATTATTTTGATTATGATTAAAAATAATCCTTTGTCAACCTGCCACGTTGATTCATGAAAATGAAATACCTGAAAATAATTTATTATGTGTTTCTCGGAGCGATCGCTTTAATCGCGCTTTTGCTGGTTGTTTCGGTTTTGCCGATTACAGGGAATTATAAAGTTCTGACCGTTCTTTCCGGCTCTATGGCGCCGGACATCAAGATGGGAAGCGTGGTTGTGGTGAAGCCCCATTCAACAAGTTCAGGGCAAGCTGATTATAAAATCGGAGACATTATCACTTTTGGCGAAATAAGCAAGACAAAAACGCCGACCAGCCACCGAATTTTTGATATTAAAGTTGTTGATGGCCAGCCGGTTTTTATTACCAAAGGCGACGCCAATAACGCGCCTGACCAGAAAGAAATCACAGGCAGGGAAATCATCGGAAAAGTTCTGTTTTCCGTTCCTTATGTTGGCTACGCGGTTAATACAGCAAAAAAGCCGCTCGGCTTTATGCTGATTATTGTCGTGCCAGCTGTAGTTGTTATTTATGATGAAATAAAGAAAATATGGAGAGAAATAAGAAAAAAGAAAAATGAGCCAGTTTAAGAAAAAAATTATTATATTATTTTTGATTCTCGGCCTGAATTACGTCGGACTTTTGACTGTGGCTGAGACCCTGGCTTATTATAATGACGAGGAAACTTCTTTGGAAAATACTTTTTCCGCCGGCACTCTGGATATTTCTCTGGAGCCAGCCGGGGTTTATATTTCCAGCTTGATGTATCCGACTGATACCACCGCGACCTCAATTATTCTTTCAAACAATGGCAGTTTGGCAACTCAATATAAAACACAGATAATTCCGCTTGGCTCCGATACCTCGGCCTGCGATTATATTAATTTAAATTCAGTTAAATTATTAAATTTTACCTCTGGGCCCG
>JBDRDI010000048.1:0-9143 GCA_043820875.1 bacterium | reverse complement strand
AAAATGGGAAAATCAAATTACTGCTTAATAATTAATTTATATTTATATGGCCAAACAAGACAATAATTCAATGGAGAAAATCGTTTCTCTTTGTAAGAGAAGAGGATTTGTTTTCCCATCTTCGGAAATTTACGGCGGTTTTAGCGCGATTTACGATTACGGCCATTATGGTGCTTTGTTAAAAAACAATATCCGCGATTCGTGGATTAAAGCAATGATTCAAGAAAGAGAAGACGTGGTAATGCTGGACAGCGCCATCTTTATGCACCCGAAAACATGGGAAGCATCAGGACACGTGGCCGGTTTTGACGATCCGCAAGTTGATTGCCGAAAGTGTAAAAGCCGTTTTCGTGCCGACCATATTTTGGAAGAATTAGGCATAAACGCTGACAAAGCAACAATTGAATCTATTAATATTGAATTGGACAAACTAAAAAATAGCAAAAAACTGAAATGCCAGAGTTGCGGTTCAACCGATTTAACAGAGGCCAAAAATTTTTCACTCATGGTCAAATCAAACTTGGGTTCACCGACCGATAAATTGAGCGATCACAATGTTGTTTATCTCAGGCCGGAAACTTGCGGCGGAATTTATTTGGAATATAAAAATACTTTGGACTCTGTTTCGCCAAAATTACCATTCGGCATCGCGCAGATTGGCAAAGCTTTTCGCAATGAAATCGTGGCGCGGCAATTTGTTTTTCGCACACGAGAATTTGAACAAATGGAAATGCAATATTTTTTGCATCCCGACTTGATGAAAGAAAAGTACAAAGAGTGGAAAAAGGTCCGTTGGGATTGGTATTTGAAAAACGGAATTGAGAAGAGCGATATTCGCTGGCACAAGCACGAAAAATTGGCCCATTACGCCAGTGAGGCTTACGACATTGAATATAATTTTAAGTCAATCGGAGGATACAAGGAAATTGAAGGAATCCACGCACGCGGTGATTGGGACTTGTCGCAACACAGCAAATTTTCCGGAGTTGATTTAAGTTATTTTGACGAAGCCACAAAAACAAAATACATGCCGAACGTTATGGAGACCTCGGTCGGCCTAAATCGTTTATTATTTATGTTTATTGACAAAGCTTATACTGAAGAGAGTCTGGATAAAGATGAGACAAGAATAGTTTTAAAATTTCCAAAACATTTGGCTCCGGTAAAAATTGCCATCTTCCCATTACTTAAAAATAAACTGGACTTGGTAAAGAAAGCGCGTGAAGTTTATTTGTCTTTGCGTTCTCGTTTTATGTGTGAATTTGACGACAACGGCAATATTGGGAAACGCTACCGTCGCCAAGACGAAATTGGCACGCCTTATTGCGTGACAATTGATTTTGACACAATAGAAAAAGATAATTCCGTGACCGTAAGAGACCGCGATACAATGAAACAAGAGAGAGTAAAGGTAGACGAGCTGACAGAATATTTTGTGGAGAAATTGTAGAGACAGGTTTCAAACCTGTCTCTACGGGTATTTTTGTTATAGTTCAAAAATGTTCAAATCAAAAAATAAATTAAATATAATAGTGCTTATTTTAGGCATTATTGCCGTAAGTCTCGTTGTCTCTTTATTTTTATTTTTATTATACCAAAAAATTACCGCCCCGCGCGGTTTTTTGGAAGTTGATTTTTTGGACGTGGGGCAGGGCGACGCGATTTTGATTCAAGCGCCCGAGGGGCAAAATATTTTGATTGACGGTGGGCCGAACAATACTGTCATCAGGCGGATTGGAAAAGAATTGCCGTGGTGGGACAGAACAATTGACTTGATGATTCTGACTCATCCGCACGAAGATCATATTAACGGTTTGAATGATGTTTTGGAGAGATACAAAGTTGCGCAAATTATTTATACAGGCGTGGAATATAATTATTCAGGCTACGATGATTGGCTTGATTTAATTTCTGAAAAAAATATTTCATCTATTGTTGTTAACGAATCGCGGACAATAAATTTGGGACAGAATTGCGAATTGAAAATAGTTTATCCTGAAGCCGGAACGGATTTGCGCGCGGAAGAAGATTTGAATGAAACTTCAATTGTGTCAAAATTGGATTGTCTGGGGGGAAAATTTTTATTCACGGGTGATGCCGGATTTAAAGTTGAAGAAGAATTATTAAATAACGGTAGAGATTTATCAGCCGATGTTTTGAAAGTCGGACACCACGGTTCAGCCAATTCCACCGGCGATGATTTTCTTGAAGCAATTAATTCGGAAATAGCGGTTATCCAGGTCGGCGCGGATAATGACTTCGGTCACCCCAAAGAGTCTTTGTTGCATAGATTAAGAAGAGATAACTTGAAGATATATAGAACTGACTTGGACGGAACAATTCATTTTGTTGTTCACGAGGGCGAGTCAATGCAAATTTATTAACTGTTGCTTTTTTATTATTCTTTATTTATAATAGAAATAATATTTAATTAAATAATTTATTTTTTATGAAACACGCCAAAGATGAAAGAACGCTGGTTATTATTAAACCGGACGGAATTCAAAGGTCATTAATCGGAGAAATTGTGAAGCGCTATGAGAAAGTAGGTCTGAAGCTTACTGCCATGAAAATGATGATACCGACAGAAGAACATGCCACCAAGCATTATTATGAAGTCGGAGGAGATGAATGGTTGGAAGAAGTTGGTCGAAAAGCGCGAGCTTCTTATGAAAAAAAAGGCATGGAATCGCCGTATAAAACCAACAGTGAAAACGGTGAAGCGGTTTTGAGGGCCAACGCCAAATATTTAAGTTCCGGTCCTGTGGTTGTTATGATTTGGCAAGGAAATCAGGCTGTAGCTCTGGTGAGAAAAATTACCGGTGGCACAGAGCCGTTGACGAGCGACATGGGTACAATTCGTGGCGACTACACCTTGGATTCTTATGCCATTGCCGATACTGATAGAAGAAGCGTCCGAAATTTATTGCACGCTTCCGGCGCCGTGGAAGAAGCTGAAAAAGAAATTCCTATTTGGTTTAATGAATCTGAAATTTTGAAATATAACCATATTCAAGAAAAAATTCTTTATGATGTGAATTTGGACGGCATAAAAGAATAAAATAATTTTATAAAACAATAAAACCCCCTTAAGTCTCACTTTAAGGGGGTTTTATTGTTTTATAACATAAAATATTATATAATGAATATATAAAATAAATTTATATTATGTCAGAAATTTCAAAAATATTTTTAGATTCGACCCCAAAAAAGAAAATAGAACGTCGAATTATAAAATATTTAAAAAATAATAAAATTAAAGCTGTAATTGATAAATGTGGGAACGTTACGGCAAAAATTTCAGGAATAGGCCGGCCGCTTCTTTTGTGCGCGCGTCTGGACGCTGAGTCGCCACGTGCCGGAGTTGTTGCGATTCTTTCAGCCACGTCGATTTTACAACGAAAAAAAATACAACATCGTCCACTGGAGCTCGTTTTTACAAAAGAAGATGGGGGAGCTGCGAATTTAAATATGAATAATTTTAAATCAAAAGAATGTTTGGTGTTGGATTGTTGCCGGCCTCTTGGGCATATCATCATTACTTCGCCATATATTTATTCCATAAAAATAAAAGTACTTGGTCGCGCCACGCATGCCGGCTCAGAGCCTGAAAAGGGGATCAGCGCGATTCAAATTGTTGCGAAAGCGATAAGTGAATTAAAGCTTGGTCGTGTTAGTAAATCAACAACAAATAATTTAGGAATAATCAATGCCGGGTCGGCTATCAATATAATTCCGGCAGAAGCGCGAATTATCGGTGAAGCGCGGAGCCTTGAAAAAGAGAAAGCTCTGGAACAGGTGGATTTGATTAATAAAGCTTTCAAAAAAAATACGCGACGCTTTAAGGGCAAATTTTTTTTCCGTGCCAAGCTCGTTTGTTCCGGATACAATCATTATACTCAAGATCCGTTTATTAAAAAAATTGCGGCCACAAATAAAAAATTAAATTTAAAAACTGTGTATGAGAAGAGCGGTGGCGCAAGCGACGCCAATACTTTAATCAAAAAAAGAATCAAGGCCGTTAATATTTCTTATGGCGGAAACGGCGCGCATACGATTAAAGTAAGCGATTTAAAAAAGTTAAGCGAATTTATTGTGGAGTTTGCGAGATAGAGACGGGTTTGAAACCCGTTTCTACCTATGCTATACTATAAACAGTTAAAATAATTTATATATGAACATAGATCAGATAAAATCTTTGATAGCTTCAGGAAAAACAAAAGAAGAAATTTACCTTTCTTTGTTGAATGGCGGCCAAAAAGTCGACGATATTAACGCTTCTTTTTTAAAAATAGACAGTGAAAAAGTGGAAAAAGAAGATTTGCAGAAAAAAACCATTACGATTATGGTAATTGCCGGCGCAATTTTAATTGGCGCGGGCGTTTTTTCTTTTGTGGCTTCCAACTGGCAATACATGGACAGGTTTGTTAAGGTGGCGGTATTGGTGGTGGCCACCTCGGCTTCTTATTTGGCCGGTTGGATTATGGGTGAAAAATATCAGTATAAAAGAGTCGCTGGCGCGCTTATTTTTTTGGGTACGATAATTTATGGCGCCAGTATTTTCTTGGTCGCGCAAATATTCAATCTGCGCGCCAATTGGCCGGATGGATTTATCTTGTGGATGTTTGGCATTTTGGCGGTCGCTTTCGCGCTGGATTCTTCTTTTTTATTTTTATTTGCCATTCCGATTGCCATGATTTCGTTTATTGCTTCGCCTTTTATTATTTTTGACCAGTTTGAAAGCAATCCATTTTTATTCACGTCTTCAATTCTGTTGCTCGCGGCCACGGCGGTTTCCTTCGGCACCGGATATTATTTTTCCAAAAAGGTTCCGGATAGTTTAAAAAAGTTTTATTAAATTTATGAACGCTATTTTTTCATTTATTTTTCCGGCTATCATCATTTGCTTTATCGGTTATGTAATTTACCGTTTTTTTAAAGGTTTTCGTAAAGAAGGAAATGATTCTTTTTGGCAAGTTGCTTTCAGTAAAGAAGATTTTGTGAGCCAAGTGTTTTATCTTTTTGCTTTATGTTTTTTCGGAGTAGCCGTTTATGGTTTTAACAGAGACATGGGCGACGCATTGGAATGGCAAACTATTGTGCTATCACTTTCTTTGCTCGGTTTCGCTGGCGCTTATTTTTTGAAATCATTTTATACTTTACCGACTGCCATTATCGGTATGAATGTTTGGTGGGCGGGAAAGGTGATTGATTGGACAGGTGAAGGCATGGCAATTTTTTCCGGTTTAATGCTTCTGGCGGTTTTGTTTTATGCACTTGGGCTGGCTCACCGAAAAGAGATTAAATTCAAGAGATATTCTTTAACTTATATTTTTTTGGGTATCATCGGCATAACCGGCGGACTGTTTTTCCTTTCCACAAGAGCGGGGCTAAAAGCGTTGGAAGAAATGTCCGCGAGCGGTTTTGTCTTATCTTCTTGGCAGGCCACGACAGCGTTGGCGCTGTTTCTCATTTTGATTGCCATTTCTTTGTGGTATGGATATGACAAAAATATTGTTTTGGTTGAAGAAGTTGTTGCCATTATTATCTGTGCCGTTCTTTTTACTATTTTACTTTTTTTGCCTGAAATTCATATTTTTGAAGAAAGTTATCAATACAATTTTACCAATATCGGAATAATCTGGGCGCTTTTTTTCAATGTTTTGGTTTTTGTGGAAATTATGGGTCTTATTATGCTTGGGTATTTTTCAAAAGAAATTTGGATGGTCAATATGGGAGCGTTTTTCTTGTTTCTCTTGGTGATTGTAAAATATTTTGATTGGTTTTTTGACTTTTTTGACAAAAGCATCTTCTTTATAAGCGCCGGAATTCTTTTGTTTCTCGCCGGCGGTTTTATGGAAAAGGGCAGAAGATATATGTTGAAAGAAATTAAAAGAACATAACGCGAGACAGTATGATAAACATGAACAAAAAAATAAAATTTATTTCCGCGATTTTTTTACAGCTGATCATTATCTTCGTGATAATCGCTTTTAAATATTCTGTTTTTACGGGTGGAACGGAAGTGTTTTTAAAAATATTGCCGATTGATCCCAGAAGTCCTTTGCGCGGCGATTATATTGTTTTTCAATATGACATTTCAAACTTGGAAAGATATAATTTTTCTTATGAATATTTACCCCGCAACGGAGAAACCGTTTATATAAAATTAAGACAAGAAGGTAAGTATTGGGTGGTGAACAATAACGATGTAGGCAATATCGCGCCGCAAGACAACAGTCTTTTCATCAAAGCGCGCGTTGTTTCCGGAGGATTTGACAAAGCAGCCGTTGACAGGGACTTTTGGCTGAGCGGCAGTGAAAAAATAAAATTGGAATATGGCATAGAACAATATTTTATTCCGGAAAATGCCGGACAGAATTTTACTTTTTGGAATAAAGAAGTTAGCGCCAAAGTGGCGATTGATGAAAATGGCAACGCGGTTATAAAACAAATTTTTGTTGAAGGCCAGTCATGGCCGTAATCGGATGTCGGATATCAGATGTCGGATATCAGATTTTGGATTCTTTCTACCGTAGCTTTAGCCCCGGTGTAAAGCGTAAATAATATGAATAATACAATTCGCAAAAACCTATTTTTTTTCTCTGGCTTCTTCTTTTTTAACAAGAGGCTGGTTTTTGTGGCGATTGGCGATTAACATCACAAGATAACAAAAACCGGTCTCCTCAAAGGATCGGTTTTTTTGTTGTTTAATTTGCATATAAATATTATAAATGTTAATATAATTAAAAATTATGAGTGAAAAAATTAAAATTGGCGTTTCCGGAAACATCGGCAGTTTTTCCGAAGAAGCCGCGAATTATTACTGCCAAAAAAACAAAATTAAAGATTATGAGCTGGTTTATTTAATCAGCGTGGAAAATGTTCTCAAAAGTTTGGAAGAAAATAAAATTGATAAGGGCGTTTTTCCGATTGAAAATTCCAATGGCGGAATTGTTTATGAGGCGATTTACGCCATGAGTAAACATCTTTTTAATATTGAAAAATTTTTTGAAATTGATGTTCGCCATAATTTGTTGGTGAAAAAAGGCATCGACTCTCCGGATATTTCAAAAATCGTTTCCCATGACCAGGCCCTGAAACAGTGCCGGATGTATTTAAAAAGAAAGTGGTGGAACGTGGATATTGAAGAATACGCGGACACGGCGCAGGCCGCCAAGGATTTAAGCGAGGGCAAGTTGTTGGATACCACGGCTGTTATTGCTCCAAAAATTTGTGTTGATTTATATGATTTGGAAATTTTGGAAGAAGGAATACAAGATTTGAAATTTAATTTCACCACATTTATTACGGCGATAAAATAATAAATATGAAAAAAATATCTTTTGCCATTATTGGTTATGGCAGGTTTGGAGAATTGTTCGCAAAGATCTTGGCTCCGTTCGGAAATGTTTTGATCGTTTCCAAAAGAAAAATAAAAGGCGTGCGGCAAATTAAATATAATGATTTAAAGAATATTGATGTGGTGATTCCGACTGTGCCGATTTCAAAATTTGAAGAAGTGATAAAAAAAATCGCTCCACATCTTAAAAAGAAAAGTTTGGTTATGGATGTTTGCTCGGTGAAAGAAATTCCTTGTAAAATAATGAAAAAATATATTCCTAAAAGTATAGAGATATTGGGAACGCATCCAATGTTCGGGCCCGATAGCACCAAGAATGGTTTGTGCGGATTGCAAATCGCAATTTGTCCACTGAGAATTTCCAAAGGAACCATGAGTCGCACGCAAAAGATGTTTAAAAAGATGGGGTTGAAAATTATTGGAACAACTCCTCGCGAACACGACCGGCAAGCCGCCAAATGTTTGGCGCTGGTTCATTTTTTGGGCAGAGGTTTGGCCAAAGCCATAAAAAAACAAAATATTACATCACTCGGTTACGAACGTCTTTTGGCAGTCAATGAAACTGTTAACAACGACACTTGGCAATTGTTTTTTGATATGCAACATTTTAATCCTTATAGTGCACGTGAGAGAAAAAAATTTATTCAAGAATTAAAAAAAATTGATCAAAAAATTGTGGATAATAAAAATATAATTAACATAAATATTAAATTTAAAAATAAAAGAAAGACTTAATATTTTATTTATTTTTAGCAAAAATTGGAAAGTATGTTTGCTTTTTTTTATCAATGTGCTATAATTATCCACAAGAGAGTTGAGAAGCAAAAAATGTTAATTTTTCGCCAGTTGGCGTCTACCGATTGGCAGAAGTTAACATTTAAAGTGTTTCAACTTACGTAGAACACTTAGGGAAACGTAAAAAATCGGCCCCCAATCGGGGGTCGGTTTTTTTGTATTTAATAATTTATTTTGCTATAATGTAAGCATCCGACATCTTCCGCATCTTGCCACCAATAATCAAAACATATCGCGGCAATAAACAACGAGAAGGTGTTGGATTTATTTTTTGCGTGATTATAAAATTTTATGGAAACAATAAGGAGGGATAAAGAAATCTCAAAAAATGAGGAGAGTATTATTATGGAGATGTCTCATAATTTACAAACTCCTCTTTCAATATTAAAAATAGAATTGGAAGAATTGCAAATAGAGATTGGCAACAATAAAAAACTTTGTAATTTTGAGGCCGCCGTAGATAGAATTTCAAAATTTATTTATGACATTTTGTCTCTCTCCAAACTTGAGCGAAGCGAGGAAATAAATCTCAACGAGATAGACGCGTCAGAAGTGTTAAACGAAATGGTGGAATATTTTGAAATTTCGGTGCGAGATAAGAATATTAAAATAGAAAAGAAAATAGAAGATAATGTTTATATTAACGCGGATAGAGTCAAATTTGAAAACTTGGTTATCAATTTGGTTTCCAATGCGATGAAATATATCGGTACTGGTGACATGATAGTAATAAAATTAAAAGAGGACGAGTTTGTTGTGGAGGACAATGGAATCGGAATTGAAAAAGAAAATTTGAAAAAAATATTCAACAGATTTTATAGAGCAAAAAATGGAAAAAAATTGGCTGAAGGTTCCGGGCTCGGCTTGCCGATCTGTAAAAAAATTATCAAGTTGCATGGTTGGAAAATAAAAGTTGAAAGTAAAGTCGGGGAAGGCAGTAAGTTTACGGTGATTTTTTGATTATATAAATAATTATGATATAATA
>JBDRDI010000047.1:0-5401 GCA_043820875.1 bacterium | reverse complement strand
ATGGGCGTTTAACAACACACAAGCCAAATTAGCTATTTTTTTGTTAGGCTGGGTTTTAAAACCCAGCCAAACAAAAAAATCGCTACTTTGCCTTGTTTTTTATTTAGTACAGACGCGGATAGAATTATTTGGTTTTTAACTTTTTCTACCAAAAAACGGAAAATAATGTTTGAAAACAAAGAAGAATGTTCAGAAATAATCAAATTGATTGACGAAGCGTGCGAAAGAAATAGTTTTAATTTGCACGAAGCTGTCGTGATGGAAGATCATGTCCATCTTGTTTTAGATACAGATAAAAAAATAGAAGTATCTAAAATATTAAAAAACATCAAAGGATTTTGCGCGAAAAAATTTTTAGAAAAATTTGAATATTATTGCGAAAATTCTAAAGGTCGTCATCTTTGGACGCCGAAAGCGGAATATGAAATAATTAAAGATCAAAAAAGGTATGACGAGATTTTTAATTATGTGCAGAGAAATCCGGAGAAAGATGGGTTTAAGAAAGAAAACAGATTATTTTCGGAATTTGTTAAATTTTATGATGACAAATCGGAAATTAAAGTCTTCACCACTCGTCCAGATACATTGTTCGGTTGTACATATATGGCTGTGGCGCCGGAACATAAAATTTTGGAAGAGAATAAGGAAAATATAAATAACTGGGACGAAGTTGAATCATATGTCAAGCAGGCAAATAAAAAAACAGAAATGGAAAGAGGGGAATTAAGCAAAGAAAAAACCGGCGTGGAAATAAGGGGCTTGCGCGCCGTCAATCCCGTGAACAACGAAGAGATTCCGATTTTTGTGGCGGATTATGTGATGATGAGCTATGGCGCAGGTGCGATTATGTGCGTGCCAGCGCATGATGAGCGTGATTTTGAGTTCGCAAAAAAACATGACTTGCCGATTAGGGAAGTTGTTGAAGGTGGTAAAGAAAAAAAATGTTTTTCCGGAGAGGGTTCTTATGTTAATTCCGCCTTTCTCGACGGACTTGAAACTAAAGAGGCAAAAAAGAAAATGATTGTCTGGCTGGAAGAAAAAAGACTGGGCAAACGCGCCGTGAATTATAAATTAAAAGACTGGGTGTTTTCGCGCCAGAGATATTGGGGCGAGCCGATTCCAATCGTGCATTGTGAAAAATGCGGGAATCTAGCTGTACCGGAAAAAGATTTGCCGGTGAAATTGCCGGATGTAAAAAATTATGAGCCGACCGGAACAGGTGAGTCGCCGCTTGCCAACATCGCCAAATGGGTGAATGTAAAATGCCCGCAGTGCAAGGGTAAAGCAAAACGTGAAACCAACACAATGCCACAATGGGGAGGTTCAAGCTGGTATTATTTACGATATATTGATCCAAAAAACAAAAAAGAACTGGTGGACAAGAAAAAAGAAAAATATTGGTCGCCGGTGGATTTTTATGTGGGCGGAGCAGAGCATGCCACGCGCCATTTGATTTACGCGCGGTTTTGGCATAAATTTTTATACGATATTGGCGCGGTGAGCCATGACGAGCCGTTTTTGAAATTACGGCATGTTGGTTTGGTTGTGGCCGAAGACGGCCGGAAGATGAGCAAACGCTGGGGAAATGTGATTAATCCGGATACGGTCGTGGAAAGTCATGGCGCAGATGCTATGCGCGTTTATGAAATGTTTATGGGTCCATTCGCTCAAGCTTGCGCGTGGAGCACGAGCGGACTTTCAGGCGCGCGCAAATTTTTGGAAAAGGTTTATAATTTATCGGGAAGCGTAAAAAAAGAAGTTGAATGCAAAAAAGAAACGCAAGCGCTTCTTCATAAAACAATAAAAAAAGTCAGTGACGATATTGTTGAATTCAAATTCAATACGGCAGTGAGCGCCATGATGATATTTGTAAATAAATTAAGCGAAGAAAAAGAAATTTCACTTGAAGTTTATGAGACGTTCTTAAAAATTCTCGCGCCGTTCGCGCCACACGTAACAGAGGAAATTTGGGATACACTCGGACACAAAAAGAGTATTTTTAAAGAAGAGTGGCCAAAATACGATCCGGAAATCGCGCGTGATGAAAAAATAAATTTAGTTGTGCAGGTGAATGGCAAAGTGCGCGATAGTATAGAAGTGGATGCGGATATTTTAGAAGAAGACGCGAAAAAGATTGTTCTGGAAAGCGAGAAGATAAAAAAATGGACAGAGAATAAAGAAATAAAGAAAATCTTTTATATAAAAGGGAGGCTGGTGAGTGTTGTGGCGGAGTAGTAGTTTTGTAATTTATGGACTTACTTCAAAAAACTTTACAAATTTGCCAAGAGCACAATATAAAACCTGTCCGTTCCAAGGGGCAGAATTTTTTAATTGCGGAAGATGTTTATGAGCGAATCATAGATATATCTGAATTAAAAAAGCGCGATATTATTTTGGAGGTTGGGCCGGGTCTGGGATTTTTGACCGAAAGACTCGCGGAGAAAGTTGACAAGGTTATTGCGGTTGAGCTGGACGATAAACTTGCTAATATATTGAAAGAAAAAATTGCAAAGAAAAAAATAAAAAACGTGGAAGTTGTTAACAAAAATATTTTGGATTTTGATTTATCTTCAAAATTGGCAGGGAAGAGCTATAAAATAGTCGCGAACTTGCCATATAATATTTCATCAATTTTTTTGCGGAGATTTTTGGAAAGAGTTGATAAGCCGGAATTATTAGTCTTGATGTTGCAGAAAGAGGTGGCTGAGAGAATCGTGGCATGCCCGCCGAAGATGAGTATTTTGGCCGTTGCAGTTCAGTATTTTGCCGAAGCGGAAATCGCGGAATATATCGGAAGAAAAAATTTTTGGCCCAGTCCCGAGGTGGATTCGGCGATTATTCGGATTTCAGATATCAGATGTCAGATTTCGGATGTTGATGAAAAAGATTTTTTTCGTTTGGTAAAAATCGGCTTCAGTTCCAAAAGAAAAATGTTGAAAAATAATTTGGCCACCGGTTATCATATTGGTCAAGATAAAGCGCTTCAAAAAATAAAATTAATCGGATTGAATGAAAAAATACGAGCGGAAGGCTTGAGCGTTGAAGATTGGAGGAGATTATTGGAAGAGGTTTAAATCAATTAAAATTATATTTGGCATTTTTAGTGCGAATATGTTATAATTTTAATATCCACAATGTTGTGTGAATAGATTTGTTTATTTTTAATTTACGGTAATTTATGGAAGAGCAAAACGAAATTAATGTTAATGACAACGAATCAATTTTGGAAGAACATCGTCCTCACAATTTAAACAAAAACCAAAAAATAGCCGTAACAGTTTTGGTTTTTTTTGCTGTTTTTATATTTGCCGCCTCATTGACCAGCTTGGGAGATTTGATCAGAAAACCGGCTCAAAATATAAATGGAACAGGAAATAATAATATAAAAGCCTTAGAGCAAGAAGACAGCGAAGCGTCTTTGCGGGCGAAAGATACAGACAACGACGGCTTGTCTGATTGGGAAGAGGCGAATGTATATCTTACTTCTCCTTATATTGTGGATTCGGACAGTGATGGATTGAGCGACGGAGAAGAAGTAATATCCGGAAGCAATCCAAATTGTTTTGAAGGAAGAGATTGTCTTGGCGCGAATACGGCAATTGTGAGCGATCAGTCAACAGTAAATCAGCAGAATATCATCAGCGAAACTCAAGCGGATTTATCAGGCGTTATTACCAGTCAAGAAGATGTTGAAAATATTTTAAAAGGGAATGTTGACGTCGCGACCTTGCGAGAAATTCTTTTGAAAGCCGGAATGCAAGCAGAATTGTTAAACAGATTCAGCGACGAAGAGTTAATGAGTATGTATAAGCAAACAGCAGAAAGCGTGGATTATCAGCCGACAGCCGGCAATTAATAAAATTATTATGAGATTTCAATTCAAAGCAATCAAAAAAATAATTTCCAAAAGTTTGATTGTTTTTTTGTTGCTTTCTTTTTTGCCAACCGTAAACGTCGTCAACGCTCAGCTCGGTGTTGTCTCCGAACCGGTGGTCCAAGGTCAGCTTACAGGAATCAGCGGTCAACTTTCAGCTCAGTTTGCGAAAGAAGAAGCTGCAAAAAAGGCTGATGAGGCAAAGCAAAGTGTTTGGTCAAAAATGTTCGGGGCGGCGCTTTCAAGGGCCTTGAGTACGATTGCGTATGATACTGCCACATGGCTCGGCTCCGGCGGAGAAGGGGAAAAGCCATTATTCATGACCGAGGGTGTTGCGCAGTATATGCAGAACATAGGAGATAGTGTTTTGGGAGAATCTTTGGAAATATTGGGCAGAGACAATGGCTGGGTGAAATTTAATATGTGTAATCCGGACTTGATGTTAAAAGTCAGATTAGGGTTTGGACTTTATCAGTATAGCCGGCCGCAGGAACCGGCTTGTACTTTTTCAGAAATGCGTAAAAATTGGACAGCGGAATTAAACAAACCGCCTGAACAATTTTTTACAGGACTTCAGGACATGTTCAATCCCACTTCAAATGATTTGGGGATGTCCTTAACTTTTCAAACAAAAGTAATGAATGATTATAATGAAACAAGGGCAAACAAGTTGGCGGAAAGAAGCGAAACCGGCGGGTGGCTTGATTTTGGCAATGTAGCTCAAGTAAGGAATGCCTACCCTCAACGTTTTGCCGACGAGGCAGAGTCGGGCAATAGTGCCCTTGTAAATAATTTGGCTGTTTATACCGGCAACGCAGTTGTGGATGCCGCGAATATTTTTGTGAATCAATTGCTCATCACATTATTTAATACTTTAATGAGAAATTTAACGGAAAAAGATACCAGTCAGCCATATACGGGAGACTGGGGAGGATTTGACCAATTTTTAAGCAGTGACTCTTCTCCGTATAATCCCGGAGCCGCCGGAGCGGAAAAGAAATTCGCTCAGATTTTACAAAAAGATTTTTCAGAACCCGGAGACTATGACATATTAACCAAACTATCCATGTGTCCGGACCCGGCCAATGCCGGTCCAACAGATTGTGTGATTGACGGACGTTTTCGCGACGCTATCGCGGAAAAGAAAACATTAAGAGAAGCGGTGGACGGAGATTATTTGAATAAAAATTTTGTTTTTGGATTCGCGAGCCAAGGTAAAGAACCATCAAACGGCATTCAAGAAAGTTATCCATATCGTTCCATGCCGATTTTGCGCAAGTATCGAATTATTCCGGTGGGCTGGGAAGTGGCCGCGAACAGAATTTTTGCGGATGAGCGAAAAGCAAAGGTAACTTTGGGCGATATGATGGCCTGCTTCAGTTCCACGGACGATGTCAAAGGATATAATGATGATGGCGCGCAATTTTGGTGCGAGGGGCTGGTTGATCCGAATTGGCTTTTGAAAGCGCCAAAAAATTATTGTAAGAAAGAAGGTCCCGGACCTGTGGCGCGCGCCACAGTTATGAA
>JBDRDI010000046.1:0-13502 GCA_043820875.1 bacterium | reverse complement strand
GAAGCCGCTTATTTTGACGGTACGTTTTTCAGCTGGGGTTATGGCGGAAGTTATAATTATTTTGCCAGGCCGGTAAAATTAGGCGGTGGCGGAACCGGCGCGCCATCATTCAGATTGGAACTGGAAAATAACAGTGCGAATTTAAGGGGAAGAGCGAGGGCATATTCGTGGAATACTTGGTCTGATAGCCGCGTGAAAAAAAATCAGAGAGATATAGAATATGGATTGGAAGATCTGTTGTTGCTTAAACCAAAAAGCTATGACCATTATTCATCAGAGTTTATTAACGGCGAATTGACGCTGGAAGACCATATTAATACTTTTGGATTAATAGCTCAGGAAGTTTATGATGTTATACCGGAGGTAGTAAATAAGCCGGACAACGATTCAGAAAATTTATGGTCGCTTGATTATGATAGATTTACGCCCGTGATAATAAAATCCGTTCAAGAATTAAAACAAGAGAAAGACAATGAGGTTGGTCAGTTAAAAGAGAGAATAGAAACATTAACGCGGATAATTTGTCTTGATCATCCGGAAAACGATATTTGTAAATAATTTTAATAAATAAAAAATTTTTAAAAAAAAGAGACCTGACAATTATTTTCATAATCGTCAGGCCTTGAATGTCGCGCGGCTTTTTTTATTCGCCGCAAAGATCATTCTCCGGGTGATCCGCGCAAACCATAGCTTTCAGGCTTGCCACGGTTGACTCCAGATCCTCAATCTTCTGGAGCATGTCTTCGCCGTTTACGTAAACGTCGCCCAAGATTGATACACCTCCGAGAAGAAGCGCTCTCTTTTCAGCTGTTAGTTCTCCCCGAAGACGCATGTCGCCTCGGAAGTAACTTTTGCCCTCGGCGCCGAAAACGCCATTTGCCCAAAGGTCGCCGTCAACAAAGGTTGCTCCGTTGACGTCCAGTATGTATCCGTACTTGTCGTTGCATCCGTTGATGCCGACATCTCCATTCAAGGTGATGTCGTTGTGGACGTTTTTTTCTACGCATTCCTTCTTGTAGAATTCCTCGGGAGTGACAGGCTCAGCGGACAGTAACTCTTGATTGAAGCCACCGTCTTCGTTTCCCTCCGACATTCCCTGCGGAAATGCGCAACCCGTTGATGCCAATACTAGCAATGCCAGCACTGTTAAATTCTTCATTTTTTGTCCCTTTCTGCGGTTGTAAAAAATTTTAAAAAGAACTGCTTTTGTGTTTTTAATCTTAGCATATAATCAAAAATTTGTCAACAAATTGTTATTCCCGTTTTTTTATGTTATTATATTTATAGAACTACACAACTTAAATATTTTTAATATTATTATATGAAAGATGATATTATCGCCGTACTGGACATTGGTTCCACTTCCATAAGGCTTGTGGTTGGACAAAAAAATAGCGGTTCTGAAAACGGCATTCAGATTATTGGCGCCGTAAGCGCGCCGGCAGAAGGAATCAATAAGGGGATTGTTAAAAGCATTGAAGATGTTACGTCTTCAATTTCGGCTTGTTTGGAAAAAGCGGAAAGATTGGTTGGAGTGCCAGTGGATAATGTTTGGGTGAGCATTAATAGCCCATATATCAAATGTGAAAGAAGCCGCGGCGTCGTGGCTGTCGGACGCAGCGATGGTGAAGTAAATAGAGATGACATAGAAAGAGCATTGGAAGCCGCTCGTGCCTTGTCTGTTCCGCCGAACTATGAAATTTTGCATGTTATTCCGGTCAAATTCACAGTTGACAATCAAGAAGACATTAAAGACCCAACAGGGATGAACGGCGTGCGCTTGGAAGTGGAAACTTTAATTATTCAAGGATTGTCTAGCCAGATAAAAAATTTGACCAAAGCGATTTTTCGCACTGGTCTGGGGATTGAAGATTTGGTGTTGTCGCCTTTATCCGCCGCGGAAGCGGTTATCGGCCCGAAGCAAAAAGAGCTTGGAGCGGCACTGGTTAATATCGGCGCTTCCACGACTAGTATGGCGGTTTTTGAAGAAGGTGAACTTTTGCATACCGCGGTCATTCCAATCGGTTCGGAACATATTACCGCGGACATTGCCATAGGGCTTCGGTGTCCGATCAATTTGGCGGATAAAATAAAAATTGAATATGGAGATGCCAATCCGGAAAAATTTAATAAAAAGGAGGAAATTGATTTGACCGCTTTGGCCGAAGAGGAGAATGCTCCGGGAGAACTCGCATCTGTTTCCAGAAGATACTTGGCGGAAATAATTGAAGCGCGGACAGAAGAAATTTTTGAAAAAGTTGATGAAGAATTAAAGAAAGTTGAACGATCTGGAATGCTTCCAGGCGGAGTCTTCTTGATCGGCGGCGGCACGCGCTTGAGCGACATTGTTAACGTGGCCAAAAAAACTTTGCGCCTTCCGGTTACCATTGGTCAGAACATAAGCATTCCAACGGTGATTGATAAAGCAAACGAACCGGAATTTTTAAATGCCCTGGGGCTTGTTATCTGGGGCAATCAAGCATACAACGAATCCGGAAGTAACGGTATCTTTCCGGAAAGTAAGAAAGTGGTCAAAAAATCAGTCCAAAAAATCAAAAAATTGTTTTCATCTTTTAGACTTTAAGACAGATTATTCATAAATATTTTATAATCATATTTTTTGAACAGATAATATAAAAGCCTTGCTAACGCGAGGCTTTTTGTTATTTTTGAGATAAAAATACGATAAATATAGCTGTATAAAAAATTTGTACAGTTGGCTCTTGATAAAATTTTAATAATATTATATTATTATAGTAGTGTTAATAAACTTCTCATAATATAATTTACTATTATTTTTACTCATATGGCTGAAATAAAACCAGCAGTAGAAACATTTGCAAAAATCAAAGTGGTTGGCGTTGGCGGCGGCGGCAATAGCGCTGTTAACCGTATGGTGGAAGCGGGACTCAAGGGAGTGGAATTTATTGCCGTGAATACCGATGTGCAGGCTTTGCATTATAATAAAGCCGCGAAAAAAATTCACATCGGTAAATCAATCACCCGCGGTTTGGGTGCGGGCATGAATCCGGAGCTTGGAAGACAGGCGGCGGAAGAATCACAGAATGATATTCGAGATGCCTTGAAAGACGCGGACATGGTTTTTGTCACTTGCGGACTTGGCGGAGGAACAGGAACAGGCGGTTCGCCGATAGTCGCGGAAATCGCTAGAGACCTGGGAGCGCTTACAGTCGCAGTGGTGACCAAGCCGTTTCAGTTTGAAGGCGCGCAAAGAAGAAATTTAGCCGACAGGGGATTGACTGAACTTTTGGATAAAGTGGATGCCATCATCACCATACCAAATGATAAATTATTACAAGCCATTGATAAGAAAACATCTTTGCTGGATGCTTTTATGGTGGTGGACAATATTTTACAGCAAGGAGTACAAGGTATCTCAGAATTGATTACTATCCCCGGCTTGATCAATTTGGACTTTGCTGATGTAAAAGCGGTGATGGCCAACGCAGGTTCGGCTTTGATGGGAATCGGACAAGCCAGCGGAGAAAATAAAACCATTGAGGCGGCCAAGGCTGCCATCAGTTCTCCTTTGCTGGAAATGTCCATTGAAGGAGCAAGCGGAGTTTTGTTTACAATTACCGGAGGTCTGGGATTGGGAATGAATGAAATAAGCGAAGCAGCAAAAATTATTACCGCCTCTGCCGATGAAGACGCCAAAATTATCTTTGGAGCCGCGATTGATGAGAAGATGAAAGATGAAGTCAAAATTACTGTAGTGGCAACCGGATTTGACGGACGCATCGGAAAAGAGCGCGACGCTGTCATGACAGAAAGAAGATATACGCCGTCATCTTTTATTTCTGAAAAAGAAAAAGAAGAAGAAGAAAAACTAATAGAAGAAAAGAAAAAGTCGCGAGTGTCTCCCTTGAGAGCTGCTCAGGCCGAACCGGCAAAGAATAAAAAAACAATTAACGATGTTTATGAAGAAGAGGATGACGAATTGGGAATCCCAACGTTTATTCGAAGAAAAATGGGTGAGTGATTTTAATATAGTTTGTTGTAAAAACCCGTTCGCTTATGTGGACGGGTTTTTTGACTGAAACACAATTTTATTTATGTGTTATCCACATATCCACACCCGAATTGCCTTGATTTATTTTTTATAAATGTTATTCTGTTTATATAAGCAGATAATTATTCTAAAATAAGCGAAACTTGATGGGGCTTGACCTTACTATATATGGTGGTATAATTATAATATACACCACAATATATAGTATTTTTTTAAACCCAAGATACCCACGAAGATCTCTTAAATCAAAGCTTTCTACATCCAGGGGTATTTTTTATTCTCTAATTAATAGAAAGATATGAAGTGCCCGGCCTGCTATCAAGATACCAAAGTAATTGATTCCAGAGTGGCGAATGACGGGCTTACCATCCGTCGTCGCAGGGAATGTTTAAAGTGTGAATTTCGGTTTTCCACGTATGAAGAAATGGAAATTTTGGATTTGAATATTACGAAGAGAGATGGCCGAAAAGAGGCCTATCAAAGAGACAAATTGGCCAGCGGGCTCAAAAAATCATTTGAAAAAAGGCCGATTACGGAAGATAATTTTAAAAAATTGATTAATAACATTGAAAGAGATCTGCAAGTTATTAATAAAAACGAGATTCCGTCCGATAAAATTGGCGCGATTGTCATGAAGCATATCAAGAAGGTGGACAAAGTAGCTTATATCCGTTTTGCCAGCGTTTACTTGGACTTCAAAGACGTGGAAGAATTTAAAGAAGCATTAAACGATTTAGTTAAAGATAGAAAGAAAAAATAAATTAAAAATTTTATGTTAGGCTGGGTTTTAAAACCCAGCCTAACATAAAATTTTTATCAAACCCATGCCAAAAACCAATATTACTCAAATTAGAAAAAGATCCGGCCAAATCACTGATTTTGACCAAAAAAAGATTGCCAGCGCGATTTATAAAGCCACAGAGTCTGTCGGACAAGCCGATGAATATTTGGCTGAAAAATATGCCGAGGAAGTGGTCGTAAAAGTTAATGAAAAATTTCACGAGCGTAGCATACCGGCGGTTGAAGAAATACAAGATATTGTTGAAGAAATATTAATTTCCAACAGACAGATTAAAATAGCCAAAACTTATATATTGTATAGAGATCAGAGAGCCAGATTAAGAGACAAGAAGAACATGATTGATTCTATTGAGCTGATGGACCACTATTTAAGGCAGACTGATTGGCGAGTCAAAGAGAATTCCAATATGAGCTATAGTTTGCAGGGGCTTAATAACCATTTGGCCTCCGCGATTTCTTCAAATTATTGGTTGAGCGAAGTATATACGGTGAATATACGCGAAGCTCACAAAAACGGTGAAATTCATATTCATGACTTGCAGCTTTTGGCGCCATATTGTGCCGGATGGGATTTGAAAGATCTTTTAATGCGTGGATTCGGTGGCGTAGTCGGGAAAATTGAATCAAGGCCTGCCAAACATTTTCGAACAGCGTTGGGACAAATAATAAATTTTTTCTATACTTTGCAGGGTGAGGTGGCTGGCGCGGAAGCTTTCTCAAATTTTGACACTTATTTGGCACCATTTATCAGATATGATAATTTAAATTATCAGGAAGTAAAGCAGGCCATGCAAGAATTTTTATTTAATATCAACGTGCCCACCAGAGTCGGATTTCAAACCCCCTTTACCAATATCACCATGGATATGGAGCCTACCGCGAAAGTCGGGGAAGAAAATGTGATTATCGGCGGGGAAATAAAAAAAGAAAAATACAAAGATTTTAAAAAAGAGATGGATATGATCAATATGGCGTTTGCCGAATTGATGATGAGGGGCGATGCCAAGGGACGTGTTTTTACTTTTCCAATCCCGACTTATAATTTGACTAAAGATTTTGACTGGAATTCAGAAGTTGCGCGGAAAATTTTTGAAATGACGGCCAAATATGGAATTCCATATTTTTCAAATTTTATAAATTCCGACATGAATCCGGATGATGCTCGTTCAATGTGCTGTCGTCTGAGACTTGATAACCGAGAATTAAAGAAAAGAGGCGGAGGACTCTTCGGAGCCAATCCGCTGACCGGATCAGTCGGCGTGGTGACTATCAATTTGCCAAGAATCGGATATTTATCAAAAACAAAAGAAGAATTTTATGAACGACTTTCCAATTTAATGCAAATTGCCAAAGAAAGTCTGGACACCAAGAGGGTGGTCTTGGAAAAATTGACTGAAAACGGTTTGTATCCTTACGCGCGCCATTATTTATCAACGGTTAAAGAGAGGTTCGGCGAATATTGGCGAAATCATTTTTCCACTATCGGCATTATCGGCATGAACGAGGCTTTACTTAATTTTGAACCTATTAAAAGCGATATTACAACAGAAGAAGGACGGGCTTTTGCGATTGAAGTACTGGATTTTATGCGTGAACGAATGATGGATTTTCAAAATTCAACAAACCACCTTTTTAACTTGGAAGCAACCCCCGGAGAAGGAACAGCCAGAAGAATGCCGAAGATTGATAAAGACAGGTATCCGGATATTGTTGTCGCCAACGAAGAAATGTGCAAGAATGGAAAGGCGGCTCCATATTATACAAATTCCACTCAATTGCCGGTAGGATTTACCGACGACTTGTTTGAGGCCCTGGATTTGCAAGATGAAATTCAAACAAAATATACCGGCGGAACGGTTTTGCACGCCTTTATCGGTGAAGCCATGCCTTCGGCTGAAGCGGTTAAAAAATTGATTAAAAAGATTTCTTCCAACTATAGATTGCCATACTTTACCATCACCCCGACTTTTTCTATCTGTCCCAAGCACGGATATTTGTTCGGAGAACATCATTTTTGCCCGAAATGCGATCAAGAAATCGGTTATAAAGAAAAAAAAGAAGTTTCTAAATTATCAATATTACAATCCGTCGAAGAAGAAGTTGTTGATAAAAATAAAGAAGATGCGGAAAGAGATATTATTAGAGCATTGGCATAATTATAATTAAATATATTAAATAAAAATAAAAACTTTTGTTTATGGCCTAATCGCCATTAAGCAAATGCAAAAAGAATATGAGCCCGATAGAAGTAAAAAGACAGCCTTGCGAAGTATATAGCCGCGTGGTCGGTTATATTAGCACACTGAAACAATGGAATGATGCCAAAGAGGCCGAGTTTTACAACCGTAAAATGTTTAAAGTTGATGGTCCGGCAGCAAATTAGAGTTTGAAGAATTTAGACAGCAAACATATGATAATTGGAGGACTGCAAAAATTTAGTTTATTGGATTATCCGAATGAAATTTCCGCAATTATCTTTACCGCAGGATGCAATTTCCGCTGTCAATATTGTTATAATCCCATACTTGTCTGTCTGGAAGATGACGACAAATTCAAGAATAATGGAGAAAAAGGTCGTTCTCAAATTGACGAGGAAGGCCTTTTTAATTTTTTAAAAAATAGAGTCGAAAAGCTTAATGCCGTTGTAATTACGGGCGGAGAGCCGACCATGCACGATGATTTGCCGGATTTCATATTAAAAATAAAAAAATTATCTTTTAAAGTTAAGCTGGACACAAACGGAACAAACCCAAAAATGCTTCAAGATTTAATTAAAAAAAAGTTGATTGATTATATTGCCATGGACATAAAGGGCGGAAAAGAAAAATATAATTTGATAACCGGTACGAAAGTTGATTTTGAAAATATTCAAAAAAGTATTATAATAATAAAGAAAAGCGGTTTACCTTACGAATTTAGAACAACGCTTGTGCCCGATCTTGTGAATCTTGCGGACATAAAAGAAATTGGTCGCGAATTGCGAGGCGCCTCCAACTGGTTTTTACAGCGATTTCGTTCCAACTCAGCTTTAATAAACAATGATTTGAAAAATAATAAACCATATAACGAAGAAGCGTTGAGAAAAATGCGCGCGACAGGCGCGGAGTATGCTAAAAAATGTTTATTAAGATAATAAATAATATATGATTGAAGAAAAAAATGAATCTCAAAAGGCCATAAAAGTTGGTGGTGGAACAATTATGGTAGATAAAAAAAATGACGAGCTCCAAGATATTTTGGAAGAAAATTTGAAGCTCACTAAAGAGATATATAAAATATCCAAAAAAATGAACAGCTATATTATATGGGGAAGAGTATTTGGTATTTTGAAAATATTGATTTTTGTCGTGCCGTTTATTTTGGCGATTATTTATTTGCCGCCGCTTTTGGAAGGTTTATTTGGACAATACCAAGGTTTGTTTAAAGACGTCGGCATTGATTTTAATGGAATAGATATAAATTCTATTTCGCCGGAAATGATTGATCAGCTCAAAAAATAATGTGAATTTCAGATGGAGAATTTGTTGAAAAATTTAGAAGACTTGAGGGAAAAAGTTTTAAACACTTATCGGCTTTTGGATATTGAAAGAACAAAAGCAAAAGCGGAAGAATTGAAAAAGAAAACAGAAAATCCGAAATTTTGGGATAATCACGATGAAGCAATAAAAATTTTCAAAGAACTGGAAAATATTCGCGAAGAAGCGGATGTTTGGGATTTGCTCTTGGGAGAAATTCGCGAGTTGGAAGAACTTGTGGCAATCGGCCAAAAAGAAAACGATGTTTCAATGGACAGTGAAGCACATAAAAAATTTCAAGAGCTGGAAGAGAAATATGAAAGTATGGAATTTTACGTTTTGTTTTCCGGAAAATACGACAAAGAAAACGCAATTCTTTCTGTGCATGCCGGTACCGGCGGAGTGGACGCGCAGGATTGGGCGGAAATTTTGGAAAGAATGTTTTTGCGCTTCGCGGAAAAGAAAAAATTAAAAGCGGAAATATTGGATCGCGCGGTTGGGAATGAAGCAGGTATCAAAAGCGTTGTCATGAGACTCAGCGGGCGCTGGGCTTATGGATATTTACGTAGTGAGTCTGGTGTCCATCGTTTGGTGCGTATTTCGCCGTTTGACGCGGAAGATATGCGCCATACTTCTTTCGCTCTCGTGGAAGTCATTCCGGAATTGCCAGAAGCCGAAGAATTGGAAATTAAAGATAGCGATTTGAAAATTGATGTCTATCGCTCTTCCGGTCCTGGCGGACAGGGTGTCAATACAACCGACTCAGCCGTGCGTGTGACGCATGTCCCGACAGGACTGAGGGTTGCTTGCCAAAATGAAAGATCTCAACATCAGAACAAAGAAACAGCTTTAAAAATTTTAAAATCAAAGTTATATAAATTGCAAATTGAGGAAAAAGAAAAAGAAGAGAGAAAATTAAAGGGCGAATCTCAAAAAGCGGAATGGGGTAAACAAATCAGGTCATATGTTATGCAACCGTATAAAATGGTAAAAGATCACCGCACAGAGCATGAAACGCAAGAGATTGATGGAGTGTTAAACGGTGATTTGGATGAATTTGCGGAAAGTTATCTGAGAATGAATCGCGGGTAATAAAAAAATACAATTTTCCTCTACATTTATTTTAGAAAAATTTCATCTTGCGCATGTTAAGATAACGGCATGCGCTTTTCTAATTCTAAAATTTTTTTAATTTCAATTATATTTTTTATTCTCGGCATATTAATTGCTTCTTTTTTACCAAATGAGATAGCGCGAAATAATTTGGCATGGTTTGTTTGCTTGATTTGTTTTTTTGTTATCACGATTTTATTATGGGGAAATAAAAATAATTATTTAAAATATTTTATTCTCTTTTTTCTTTTTCTATTTTTAGGTATTTGGCGTTATTCACTTGCGCTGCCAACAGACGCACCAAACAAAATTTGGCATTATAATAACCAAAAAATAAAATTTAGCGGTATTGTGACAAGCGAGCCGGAAATAAAAAAGAATAGTCAGCAGTTGGAAATAAAAGTCGCCAAAATTTTTTTGTTGTCAGGCGAATTCACTGTTTCCGGAAAGGTGTTGATAACAACAAAATTTTATCCAAGATATTTTTACGGCGACGAGCTGGAGGTTGAAGGCGAGATTCGCGCGCCGGAAGAATTCAGCGGTTTTGCTTATGACCGCTATCTGGCCAAGTTTAATATTTACTCGGTTTCTTATTTTCCAAAAATAAAAATAATAGATAGAAAACAGGGGGCTTGGATTTATGAAAAAATTTTTAAATTAAAAAATAAATTGAGAGAGGTAATAAATTTTTCTGTGAACGAACCTGAGGCCGGAATCGCGAGAGCTGTTATTTTGGGGGACAAGGGTGGCGTTGACGATGACTTAAAAAATATTTTTTCCAAAGCGGGCATCAGTCATATAATTGCCATTTCCGGAATGCATGTCAGCATCATTGCCGCGGAAATATTGGGCATTTTTTTATTTATCGGTTTTTCAAGAAAACATTGTTTTTATCTTTCTTCAATTTCCCTCTCTCTATATATTCTAATTATCGGTTTGCCCTCAAGCGCCATGCGCGCCGGGCTAATGGGCTTTTTTATTTTATGGGCATTGAAATTGGGGAGATTGAATAAAATAACCAATTCGTTGGTTTTGGCTTGCGCCATCATGCTTTTGATAAATCCAAAAAGTTTAAGAGACGATGTTGGTTTTCAGCTTTCTTTTCTGGCCGTGACTGCTATTATTTTTATCTATCCAAAAATAAAAAAAATATTTCAAAAGCGAGTGGAGAAGTGGCCGAAAATTTTAATAGCTTGTTTGGACATTTTTATTATCACCACCGCAGTGCAAGTTTTGACTTTGCCAATCATGATTTATAATTTCGGCTCAGTATCTTTGGTCGCGCCGCTTGCCAACTTGCTGATTCTTTGGACATTGCCTTTGCTCATGTTCTTTCTGCCTCTTGCTATTATTTTTAGTTTGCTCATTCCGCAGATTGGACCGGTTTTTTTTCTGCCATCGTATATAATTATAAAATATATTATTGTTATTGCGGAGTGGCTGTCCAAGCTATAACCATAAAAATCATTGTTCAAGACAAGGGGCGAATTTTTGCCTCGCAATAAAATTTATGATATAATAGAATCAGAAGTAATGTACATTTAAAGCCATTATTTTTCGCAAAAGCTTCATCAAATCTATCAAGTTTTGGATCAAATTAGTTAAAATTGGCCTTCCGTACTCTTATTTTTAAAAAGAAAATAAGGCGGAAATAAGGTGAAATTTGCTATCTACCATGAATTAGAGGATTATGAAAAATAGTCTTTCATTCCATGCAATTTAGCAATACTGTTAAATAAATTTTTTAATAGACCCTACTAGACCTTTAGCCAATTCTTGAATAGAGCGTTGGTGGAGCTTTTGTGATAGTCTCAAATACTTTTGACTTTAGACTTCGTGTATATGTATTTATTTTTTGACACAGAAACAACTGGTATCCCAATAAATTATCGCGCGCCGATTACTGATCTGAATAATTGGCCGCGTTTGGTACAAATCGCGTGGATTCGGTATGATGAAAATGAAAATAAAATTTCTCAAGATGGTTACATTATTAAACCGGAAGGTTTTGAAATTCCGGAAGACGCTTCCCGTGTGCACGGCATCACGACCGAAGAGGCGCTTGCCAATGGCAAAAATTTAAAAAGAATTTTAAATAAATTTTCAAATGATATTGGCGAATCAAAAGTTATCGTGGCGCACAATATGAATTTTGACGAAAAAATTGTTGGTGCGGAATTTTTGAGAAAAAAAATTTCGCACAACTTGTTTGATATAATAAGATTTTGTACAATGAAAGAGGCGACCAACTTTTGTCGCTTGCCTGGCAACAATGGCGGTTATAAATGGCCGCGCCTTTCCGAACTGCATATCAAGCTTTTTGGTAAAGACTTTGAAGACGCGCACGATGCCTCGTCCGACGTGGAAGCATGCGCTCGTTGTTTTTTTGAAATGAAAAAAAAGGGTATAATATAGGATAATGCCAATCTACGAATGAATGCAAATCTACAAATAGAAAAATTATATAAATTATTTGTAAATTTGTAATTTTTTGTAGATTTGAATATTATTTGTAAATTTGCATTATGTTTATAAGAAAGATTTTATTATTATCAATAATATTCATTTTATTCTCAGTTCAAACGGCGCATGCCGAGGATTTGACAACGCGCCTTTTGGGTAGAATTTTATTGCAAGTTCAGGAGCACGGTGAGGCCTGGTACATCAGCCCGGTTTCAAAGACGAGAATATATTTGGGCCGTCCTGCTGACGCATTTAATATCATGCGCGAACAGGGACTTGGAATAAGCGAGGCTGATTTCATATATTTCAACAACACCGCGCCAATGCGCTTGAGCGGAAGAATTCTTCTTCGCGTGGAAAATTTCGGTCAAGCTTATTATGTGAATCCGGTTGATTTAAAAATGCATTATTTGGGTCGCCCGCAAAACGCTTTTGAAATAATGAGAGACTTTGGATTGGGCATAACGAACAGCGACTTGAAAAGAATATTTGTTTACGGCCAGGATGACATTATTGATTCAATAAATATTATTCAGAAAGTGCCGTTTACTTCCCAGGCGCCTTTTGGAGAATGGAATGACGATAGATTTCAAGACGGATGCGAAGAGGCTTCATCTTTGATGGCCGTGAAGTGGGCTAGAGGAGAAATAATCGCCACTCGCGAGAGTGCGCGAAACGAGATTCTGGCCATTGCCGAATTTGAAAAAGAAAATTATCAAATATATGAAGACACCTCTGTTTATGATACGCTGGAGAGGCTAATAAAAAAATATTTTCAGTATGATGGGGCGGTTGAATTTCGTGACTTTAGTTTAAATGATTTAAAGAAAAAGTTGGAAGAGGGTAAAATAATTATTGTACCGGCTGATGGCCAAAAACTTAATAATCCATATTTTACTCCTCCGGGTCCGGAACACCACATGCTCGTTATTATCGGTTATGATGAAAATACAAAAGAATTTATCACCAATGATCCAGGCACAAGAAGAGGGGCGGGATACCGTTATAATGAAGACATTTTATTCAGCGCTATTCGTGATTATCCGACCGGAAAGCATTTGCCGATTGCCAAGGATGAAAAAGCCGCGATAGTTGTCAGCCATGAATAATGAAAATTTAAAATATTTTTGTAAATATTTTTTTTGTGATATAATATAAATAGTTAAAAATCGACTTTAGACCCGCCTACGCTCTGCGGAGCTACGGCGGGCATGCTTTCGACTACATATGTTGTGTCCAAATTGTAAAAAACAAATTCCGGACGATTCATCACAGTGTATTTATTGCGATCATGCGATTAATCATGCGGAACAACTTCCTCAAGAAATAAAACAAAGAAGGTGGCAACGCTGGCTTTTTTATGCGTTTTTTTCGCTTTTATTTTTTGCCATGATTGGTACCGTGGTTGCCATGTATAATGAAAAAATCAAAACAATTGACGAGCTCACTCAAGTGCAAGTGGAGCTTGAAGGTTCCAAAGAAGAATTGATTCAAAAACAGAAAGAGTTGGACGACGTTAAAGAAGAGTTTAACGACCGAATAAATGTTCTGCAAATTAATATGGAAAATAAAAATCG
>JBDRDI010000045.1:0-10952 GCA_043820875.1 bacterium | reverse complement strand
ATCAGAAGATTTTTTATCTGACTCCCAAAACTCTTTAATTGGCTGGTCAACTTTTGCCATAATTTTATTGTTTAATTATTTTTTATAACTTTTAGCGAATTGCTTTTTCAATTATTTCGTCAATTTTTGCTCTTTCGGCGTCAATCTCTTTCTTCATTTCTTCTTGTCTATCTAATTTCTCTTTTATTTCGTCAACGATTTTTTGCTGGTCTTTCAAAGAAATACTAATCATTGAAAATTCTTGTATTTGGCTCGGAAAAATATTTGTATTATTTCCTAACCCTTTTTTATTTACTTCAATCAAATACTGAAAATAGTTAGTTCTAAAATAATAGTAGGCAAATAAAGGATTGTAGTTTTGTAATCTAATTCTCATTGTAAAATCAGCAAAAACTCCCTGTAAATCTTCATCATCAATTAAAGCCACCTTTCCAATAGTGCCTTCACCCGAACGAGCTATTAAAATATCATCCTTGGCAACTGTTTTATTTTGGTTTTTGTCTGAATACTCTTTGGAAACTAACCTCGCATCCTCGCTTTCGAATTTCCAATTTTTGATGTTCGCCATTGAAATATAATAATAATCGCCAGTGTCATCATAATTTGAGGGCGAAACGCCTTTACCAAGAACGATTGGCTCAGCAAGAAAATTCTTTATTTTTTTATCGGTAATAGTTTTTAATTGATTTATTACAAATACCCCTGACTCTCTGTGAAATTTTACGCTTTGCCTTACATCCTTATTATCTGCAAAAGCGGATAAATCCAAGTAATAATTCTTAATCTTTTTCAATCGTTCAAATTTTTCTAAATCAAACTTAAATTCTCTTGTAAAAACTTTATTGATAACTTCTTGAGCCGGAGTAATTTGGCCTTTCAGCTCCTTAATTTTCTTCTCAACCGGCTCAATTTGTGCGACGATTTTGTCTTGCTTTGTCGAAAGTTTATCAATGATTTTTTTATCAAATTTTAAATATAAAAAATCGTCTTCTTTTAACGTTGGGTATCCCTTTCCTTGTCTTGAAATAGCTATTAAATTTTCGTAAAAAATTGTTTTGAAAGAATAGTATAAAATCTTATTTAGTCTCTCTGGGACTAAATGAATAAAGGCAGAAGTATAAAAATAATCTTTGGTGTCTTTATTTATAAAAACGAATTTCTTTAAATTTGGGCGGACTTTTGAAAGTAGTATTTCATTTTCTTTAGCCTTTATAATGTCTCCTTTTTCTATCTTCTTATAATAATTTTCTTCCTCTTTTTTTCTTTCATTAAAATTTAATTTTACCGGCTCAACATCACCCTCTTTTGAAACATTGCCTATTTCAGAATAAAAGAAATCATCGTCCAATTTCTCAACATTAACTTCATTTCCAGAGGCGAATGAAAATAAATCATTGAAAGAGTAAAATCGCTCGGCTAAAAATTCATTTTGAAAATTAACAAAATCAACATCATATCTAAATGATTTTTCTTTTCCTAATTCCCGGAAATCAATTGTAAATTGTTTTAGCGGCATAAAGATTTAATAATTTAGTGCGTTTCCTTTTTTGATTTCTCTCTTTCGACAACAAAATCGTATGTCTTTTTGAATTCATAGACATTTAAAACTTTTTCCGTATCAGGATTCTCTCCGATTTGTCGTTCAATCATCCATTTCGATTCCGGATTCTTTTGGAGGTAATCCTTCAACTTTAAATTTTCCACGTGCGTAATTCGCAGATAATACTTTGAACTACTGTCCTGATCACGATTTTCAATTCTCACAATATCCTTTGGTTTAAGAAAGTCATACCGCCCATCGCATTCGTAAAGAACATAAAACATCTCATTGTCATGCTTTAGCATACTAAAATCCTGATCGCTAAGTATTATTCCTTTTTCGTCGTGAATTGTCCCTGTTTTAGGCAATGGAAAAGATTTCGGGAACTTCTTTACCCGTTTATAATCTTTCAGTGAGTGAGAATTATTTCCTATTTCTAAATATTCGTAAAAACCAGTGATGGGGCCGGTACGAAAATCAAAGTCAATGAATATGTGAGGGAACTTGTGCCATCCGTCGCCCTTGTCGTCTATCACAAGCATTTCGTCATATCGAATCAAACCATTTCTAAAAAATATTGCTTGATTACGGCGAGGTAAGTGTTCCCAATAATTTTCTATTTTGTCTCGGTCCTTCTGTTGCTCGTCTCTTCTCGCCTGAGAATCGCTTTCTCGAAAGATAAGATTGACAGCTTCCGTATAATCATATTCTTTCTTTGCGACATCTATATGCGCAAAGTGTTTACGCATATTCACAATAAGCCCAAGAGGGTGGTAATCTACCACCTTGTATTCACGCCATCGCGGGTGTTTTTCAAAATCCCTGTACTCTGTTTTATACGGGTATTTTGAATCCTTCGAATCTCGAAAAAGGACCGATTTGTAGAAATCTGCACCATCACCAAAAATTCTGTAGAGCTTATTTTTATTACTTACAACCTGCCGTATTTCGGTGGCTCTGGATCGTCTTTTGCTTACCAGTGAGACGCCAAAGAAAGTGAAAAGTATACGATCGTTTTTGGGAAAATGAAGCATGTCTTCCAATTCAGCTTTTCCCCACAAATAAAATTCCATCACTCCTTTTTTCCGGAGTTCTTCTCGAAAGAGATCGTATGAATCTTGAGAAAAATTTGCCGAAGCGGCCAATATATAACCGTATGGTAGATTTTTGGAATCAATGTCAGTAAGAATTTCCTTTACACGTTTGGGTCCTAATTCTTTTTCTCTTTTCCCTTGAATCATCCATAAGTTGCCCTGCATCGGATGTACTTCTTCTAAATCCTCATCTTCGTCCTTAATTTGAGAAGTTATTGCTACTTTTTCATAGGCACGAATATCGAACCCGCTATCATTTCCGCTTCTTCCGGTGGCTTCAATTGTTTGCCAATCTTTATAGTCATAAATCAGCTCTCGAACCAAATCTTCAAAACGATGAGGATCTAAATCCTCAAAATGGATGGGTCCGTATGTTCTTGTGACTTTTGATTTAGGCATATTATTACTCCCACTCAATTCTTCTCATATAATCTAAGGCTGTTAATTTTCCAACCTCCTTCGTTAAAGCTTCGGCGGGCAAGTCATCAACTAAAACCTCACCCTTGTCGTTTGTGCGATAAAGCTCGTTTGGCATTGGTTTTTCGCCTCTTTTGGTTCTCTTATATCCCACATTTTCTATCTCTGCCATAAATATCTTATAATTCAATTCTTTTGCCACTTCGCCAAATACCCACCAAGTATTTACAAAGCCGAAAACATCCTTGGTGTCGTTGTCATATTTGCAAAGCTCTTTGAGCTCGTCCTGATATTTTTCTATAAGCACTTTGGCAGAAAGTTTTTTATTATCGTCTTCAATATAATCCTTGAGCATTCTCGCCAAAATTTCTTTTTCTTGTGCTTCTTTTAAATCTTTGATTGAGGGTAATTTCTTTCTGTCTTTTCCATCAAGATATACTGCCAGCAAATTTTCGCATCTTGTTTTGAGATTGTTCCACTCATTGGAATACTTGCCCCAGAGTTTGTCCCATTCCGCAATTTCCGCCTTGGTTTTCTTTTGCGCGAAAAGCAAACTAGTTTTGGTGGAAGTAAACGGCTCAAAAGTAAGCTGTGGAAGCGAAACCACCGCTTTAACCTTGAAATATTTGTAAATAAAAAGGCGGATATATTTGTTTTCGGTCGTGTCAAAAACGCTCTCCGGCAAAACAACGCCAAAGCGGCCATTCGGCTTTAGCAGTTGGTACCATCGTTCAACAAACAGATTTTCCGAATTCTTTTTATCACCAAAAACAAACTCTCTTTTTACGTTCTTTTTGGTTTCGCTATCCAGATCAACGCTAAACGGCGGATTAGTGATAATCACATCAAATTGCCCGTTTACTTCCTTATCAAAATAGGCTTTATCTTGCTCATATTGCTTCAAGAAATTCGGCGCGGTTTCTTTATCGTAAAACTTGAAAGGTAAAAGTCCATCCTTAACGAAAACGTTGGTTGAGCCGTCGCCGTGCAAAATCATATTTACCTTTGTAGCAGTTCCCAGATTAAAATTTATTTCAATTCCGTAGATATAATCTTTTGCCCATTTATTTTCTCTATGATCTGGCGTAAACCAATTCTGAAATTTATCCTCAACATCTCTCTTTTTTGCCAATTTGTCCCTAAACCTTCTTTTGAGATTATTGGTAATAAACTTCATATATTCAATAAGAAAAGTTCCGCTGCCGGCGCTCGGATCAATTAAATACGGAATTTCCAAATCCTTATTTACTCTTTCAATCGCGAGCTTATCAAGCTGCAAGCCCCAAAGCAAGAATTTTACAATATTGATATGAGTGAAGAATTGCCCTTTTGTCTGTTTAAATCCCTCCCTAATAATTCCTTCAAAAAAGTCGCCGAGAATATCTTTGCCGTTGATACTGTTTTTCCCATCAACGAATGAAAGCCTTTCAAGTTCCGCAACGGCGTATTTTAGTTTGTTGAGCGATAATTTATTTTCATCTATCACGAAAGATTTTTTTAATTTTGCTTCATCCTTGATGTTCAGTCGTTGTTTTAACGCTCTTTTATATAGTTCGTTTATTCTTTCGAAAAGTTCTTCATTGGATTCAAAACTTTCCCCGTCTTTAAAAGAACGAATTTGAAAGTCATACTCTTCGCCTTCTTCCTTTTCACTCTCATCTTGGATTTTCGCCAAAATTATATTGACCAGCGAAGAAAAAATATCATTATCATCCGCTCCACCACCGCCCCAAAGCACATTGTGGAGATTTTTTCGCAGGCCATCCAGCTGATCATGGGTAAAGCTGGTTTCCAAATCTTTTTTACCGCCCTTGATGTATGGCTCTTTTTGAGCTTTTCCGTATCTTTTCGGCAATTCATCGGTGAAGTTTCTATCTTCTTTCCAAGCATCAAAGGAAGGAAATTTTTCATAGTCAATTAAAATACATTTGTCTTTTATTTCATCTTCAACAACTTCAACCGTATAAAGAACCAGGTATTTTACATTTTTGCCCTGACCCTGCTCTTGCGAGGCGAGATTGAAAAGTTGTTTTTCAATAACCACATCCTTATCTTTTTCGTAATCCTGTGGGCTCTTGGTATCTATATACAAAAAGGCATTATCTTTATCATCTCTTACAATTACATCTATTCTCGGTTTATTAATCTTGGGCCTTCCAATATCATATTCTTTCTCAAGTTCAATATTTTCTTTCTTATAGCCCAATTCATTTACCAACTTCGCCACAAGATAACCGCGCACCGGTTCTTCGTCACCGGAGACAATTTTAATTGCCCTATGGCTTTTAATATCTGGGCTATACCTTATTTTTTTATCTCGCGCAGTAAAATCAACCACTTTTTGAGAGGTCTTTTTCAGATAATCTTCTATTGGTTTTTGAATATTTTTATTCATTTTTGTTTTTTAATTATACTGCGAAAGTCGTTTGCGGTAATTATTACGTGGTCTAAAACTTCAATGCCAAGCAATTTGCCAGCCTCCACAAGCCGCTTGGTAAGTTTAATGTCTTCTTGAGACGGCTCGGTATTTCCTGAAGGATGATTATGAACAAATATTACGGATGAAGCGTTGCTTTTTATTGCCTCTGAAAAGGCTTCCCTGGGGTGAGCTATACTTGAATCAAGGGTCCCGACCGAAACTTCGTCTACTGTCCAACTACGAGTATTTAATGAAATCACATAAAGCCGCTCTTTTTTATAATCTTTAATTTTGCCTCGCATAAACTTAAAAACTTTTTCCGGATCGGTTAGTTCTTTACTCTTATATGGCGGGGCTTGAGTGGCCAGCCGGCGGCCAATTTCAAAGACGGCTTTTATCTGTGTCGCCTTGGCTAATCCGATTCCCTTGATTGAAGACAACTCCTCAACACTTGCCTCAGCTAATTTTTGAAGACTACCAAATTGAGATAGTAGTTTTTGCGCCGTAACTGCTATCGATTCGCCGGCGATACCGCGTCCCAAAATAAGCTGTAATAATTCCTGGGCCGAAAGCACCTGTTCGCCAAACTTAACCAACCGTTCACGTGGTCGCTCGTCGGCTGGCAGGTCATGAATAGTAAATGATTTACTCATATTTCTATTTCATTAAATCATCTGCTTTCAGCTTACTCCAAAAATCCCTTCAATTCAATAAAAAAGCGGTCAAAGAATAGGTTAAAAGATAATCCGTCGCTCATATTATTTTTGATACATCATCCTGGCAATTCTCAATTCGTCATATGAATATCTGCCGGCGAATTTGGTAAAAACCGGCGAGAGCGCGTCGGTGCCAAGCTCGCGGAATGCCGCATGAATTTGCGGCAAAGCGCTTGCTAATGCGGGCGTCAAGAGACGCGGAAAATCGTTACGATTAATTTTTCCCTGCTTGGCCAATTTTCCAATATGGCCAAGAATAGTTGACTCTGTAAGACCTCTTGCGTTGGCGATCTGCGCGATCTTTTTTCCCTCGTTCCACAAATTCAAAGTCGCAACGTGCGTATCAATTTTTTCTTTTCTTTCCCATCGGCCGATAACCTCCTTCGGACTATTCTCGTTAACCTCCAGATTCCCATCGCAAGCGACGATAAAATCTTCCTGTTTCTTTTTTAATTCCGGCTTTGAAATTTCAGACAAAATTTCTTTCGTTTTGCCGGAAGCCAAACGAAAAATTTCATCCTGGGCCAAAATTTCCGGATGCACCTGGAATGCTTTTTCGTTCCACCCCAAAATATGCAAGCCCGCCAGCCGCCGAACGCGCGAAAGCGCCACATAACCCTGACCGAATTCAAAAACATCGCTTAAATCCATGACCGCTTCGTCCATGCTCATCCCCTGGCTTTTATGCACCGTTATCGCCCAAGCCAGACGCAACGGTAATTGCGTTATTTTGGCGCGCGTTACGCCATTTTCTTCAAGAGCCCAATCCATGGGTTCGGCTTGAATTCGCCGGCCGCTGCGCGTTTTAACAATCGGCCAACCGCTTGTTTCATCAAATTCATCAACGATGCCCAATGTCCCGTTCGCAAAACCTTCTTTTAAATTATTTTTTATAAACATTACCGCCGCGCCGATTTTTAAATAAAGATTTTCCGGCGCAAGACATCCTTTTTTAAGCGCCTCTGCGATCGGTCGCGGGCCCTTAGCGGACATCAAAAAAACTTCTGGCTCGCCCGACAACTTAGCAAGCATTTCATCATTGACGCAGTCAACATTAAAATTATGGGAAAAAAGTTTTGGCGCGCGGCTTGGCGCCAGATGCCGCTGAATTTTTCTTTTGGCAATATGGCAAAGGTGATTTTCCGTGAATTTATTGCAACGAATCGCCGTCAGAACATTAAGAAAATCGGCATCATCCTGGCGGTATTGCTCGCCAATATAGCAAACAGTAAAATCGGCCGCCGACCAAACCGGCGAATCGTAAGCGAATCGCGCCGATGATTCAGAAAGCATTGAACCTTGCGGATCTTTTTCCTCATAGCGGACAACCGGCGGCAACTGAAAAAAATCGCCAACCAAAACAATCTGCAGACCGCCAAAAGGCGCTGAATTACTCTTGATTTTCCGGCAAACGATGTCAACCATTGAAAGAGTTCCCGGCAAGAGCATGGAAATTTCATCTATGATGAGAATTTTCGCGCGATTAACTCTTTTTTTAATATAGCCTGACGCAATTTTATCCAAATCGCGTTTTTCTAAAGCCTTTTTGATGCCAATGCCACACCAGGAATGGATTGTGAATCCGCCAATGTGAGTTGCGGCAATGCCGGTTGAAGCGGTAATAGAAGGTTCAATTTCGTGCGTGCGCAAATACGCCACATATTCGTTGATAACATGCGTCTTGCCCGACCCCGGCTCGCCCGTTAAAAAAACATTAGCGCCGGTTTTAAGAATTGCCAACGCTTGAGATTGAGTCATATATGAAATTATCTCAAAATATAAGCCGAGGACGGCCCTCTCCCAATTTGCGCGATAATGCCAAGTTTTTTAAGCTGGCTTAGTTTTAACTGCGCAGTCCTTTTCGGGCAATTCAAAACATCAATCGCGTCTTTTATGACGATTCTCCCAACTTGATCCAAAAAATCTAATAATTTCAATTGATCTTTATCAAGATAAATTTTTGATTCAATATTATCGTTAATTTTTTTAAGCGACAAAGATATAATTTGCGCTTTCACATTATCAATCTCTTCTTTAAATCCCTCAACGAAATATTCTAACCACGAAGTAATGTCTGTTTTTCTTTCTTGATAAATTTTACCGACATTTATCGCTGCATAGTATTTTGCTCTTTCCTTATTATAATAATCTTCCAGGGCAAACAAGCGCCTAAAATCATAATCTCTTTGATAGAGAATCAAAGTTGCCATAGTCCGAGCCGTTCGGCCATTGCCGTCATTAAACGGATGAATTGCCGCGATTTCAAGATGAGCAATTCCGGCGGCGATCACCGGATTAATATTTTCTTTTTCGCTCTCTTGCAGCCATTTTATAAAATCAGCGCAAAGATGCGGCACATCTTTGGCATCCGGCCCAGTATAAACGGTTTCGTATGGCAGACCAAATCGCTGACTGACAACAAAAATGGGTTCCGGACGATAATGGCCCGACTGTTCTTTTGGCAAGGTCTTGCCAGCCACCAATCCATGAATTTTTAATAAAGTTTTTTCCGTAATGGAATGCCTTTTCTGAACAAATTGATCAATATATTTTAACGCCTTGAGATAATTTTCCACTTCGTAAATATCGCGCGCTGGCGCGTCTATTTTTTTATGAGCAACCAGTGCTTCAACCTGTCTTAAATTAAGCCTATTGCCTTCGATTTCAGTCGAACTATGGGACATTCTAATTAAGGCCTGACGGCGCAACTTAATCTCATTTTGAGGCAGAATTTTGGCGCGTCCAATAACCGCTTTTGACTCGGCAATGGCGGTAAGCAAGGCGACAATTTTGTTTGTTAATTTATATTGCGGATTAAACATACTACTACTACTTGCAGTATAGCATATTCAAAATAATCGCGCAATAATCGCGCAAATTATTAGACATAAACCATAGTGCGTTTTCCCGTGTTTTTTCAGAAAAAAAAGCCGTTAGGAGTCGAACCTATGACCTGCCAAAAATAGCTTGAATCTCACTATCGGGTTATGGGGCTAGGACGCCCTAAGATGTCCAGGGGGTAGGAGTCGAACCTACTTAAAGCGGTTTTACAGACCGCCGCATCAACCGTTCTGCCACCCCTGGCCGGACTTCGCTCCGATTTTATCGGAGCTTCGACTCGGCAAGCATCTTGGGAAACGACTGCTTGCCATTCCGAAGCTCAAATGCAATTTGAGCGCAGGATGGCCACCCCTGGTTTCTATAGAAAAATTTTAACATTTTAAGCTAAAAAGTCTAGCCCCGCTAACAAAAAACGGCTATATAGCCGCCTCAAATACAGATTGTCGATCATTTAAGAGACTATCTTATCTCGGAAAAATCTTCCGAAAGATTGATTCTCTTTCTTTGATTATTCTTAGACGGTTTCAATCTTATTTTAAAAAGATTTTTATTCATTAAACCAGATGGGATATAATAGATATTCTCGCTATCTGAGTCAAATACACCAATATAATCAATCTCTTTAGCAGTATATGATACGACGTTCCAATTATTACTGCTCCTGCAATTTACATCAAGACTGCCATTTTTTGGAGTAACATATTTTACCTGAACTCTAATAAATTTACCACTTTTTTCCGCAACTAAATCGTATCTATTGTTCTCCCCATAAGGAAATAAAACGTGCCAGCCTTTTTCTAACAGATCAGCTGCTATGCGCATCTCGGCGATATCGCCCTTTGTCTTTTTGTGGAGACTTTTTGCAAACAGATGGAGCCACCTCTCGGATTCGGACCGAGGACCTATTTACCCCGTTAAATTGCCGGAGCCAGCGGTCGGGATTGGACCGACGACCTACGCTTTACAAAAGCGTTGCTCTACCACTGAGCTACGCTGGCAAGATTTAACGGGGCAGGCAAAAGCGTTGCTCTACCATTGAGCTAAGGTGGCCCGAACAGGATTTATTCTGTTAACTCCCCCTCTGACTGTTTTCTGGCGCTCCGCAATCCCTTGATTTCTTCCAACTTATTTTTCACCGCTTCGTCTTCCGGCCGCTTTTTTAAGACCCGCCGGAAACAAGCCCGGGCATTACTGTAATTTTTTTGTTCAAGATAGATAAAACCTAAACTTCGATAAGCGTCGATATCTTTATGATTTTTAGCGATTAAATCAATATATCTTTTTTCATCTTCCGTTGGCGCTTCTTCGGTAGTCGCCTCTTCCGTCTGGCTTTGTTCTAATGCTGTTGCTTCAACTGGAAGCTCGGTAACATCTGCCGCTATTGTTTTAATTAGAGATTCGGTGATAATTGGTGTTTCTTTTTTTTCGGTAACACTCTCTATTTTTTCCGTCAACGCTTCATCTTCGTCTCTAGCCACTTCTTGAGTTATTTTTTCCATGGTTTCTGAAACTTCAACCCGGTCTAACTTTTCTAATAATTGCGCTTTCTCTCGCTTCTTTATCCGCCGATGCTCTAAAAAAGCTCGCGAACGGATTGTCCAAACTTCTGATCTTTCCCGCGAAGATTTTATCCATTTAACAAAAAAATTATCCATTTTCAGAATTAACAAGTGGAATTTTCGGAGATTTTTTTCCAGCCAGTTCAAAATCAACGGCGGATAAGTTGAATATTTTATTTCTTTTAACCAGATTATAAAATTTTCAAAAAACTTACTCTCGCTAGCTGGCTGAGGCATTTCTGATAATTTGGCTAAAGTTGGTATTTTTTTGACAACCAAAAACACGATGCCAATTAGTCCTCCGCCACACAAAATAGAACCAATAATAATTAACCAAGGCATAAATTAGAGCTCAAATCTGGTAAA
>JBDRDI010000044.1:0-4313 GCA_043820875.1 bacterium | reverse complement strand
ATAATAGTATATAATAGTATATAATATAAATTCTTATCCACATTTATTTATAATATTAGCAAATTGAGGACAAGTTGTCTATTCTCTAAAAATTCGCAAATATTTTTCACCCGCTTTCGCCCATGAGAATCTTTTTAAATTTAAAAATCCACTCTCAATTAATCTCTCACATAATCTTCGATCTTCCAAGACAATAGCTACAGCTTCTTTAATTTCGTTGATATTATATGGGTTTATTAATATACCAGAGCTCCCGACTACTTCGCTCAATGACCCTGAATTTCCTGCGATCACAGGTATTCCGCAGGCCATCGCTTCCAGGGCTGGCAGACCGAATCCTTCATAAAAAGACGGGTAAACAAAAATTGAAGCCAAATTATAAAGAGCGGGCTTGTCATTTCGCGCAACGTATCCCAAAAATTTAATGTCGTTTTTATATTTTGAATTATTCCAAGTGTGAAAAATTTTTTTGGTTTTCCATCCCATTCCGCCGGCAATAACCAACTTGATATCTTCAAATTTATTTTCCTCTCTTAACAATTCATAAGCCTGAATTAATCCTGTAATATTTTTTCTTGGTTCAATGTTTCCAAGATATAAAATAAATCTATCTGGTAAATTATATTTTGTTTTTATATTTGAAAGCTCGTCTATGTCACTATCGCCCATTATCCTATATTCGCTGTCTATTCCGTGATAAATAACATCTATTTTTTCAGAAGAAATATTGTAAATATCCACAATGTCTTTTTTGGTATTTTCGCTTACAGCCACGATTTTGTTAAATCGTTGTAATTGACCTTTAACATTAATTAAATAATGCCAAATATTTTTTTTCCAAGAAAAAAATTCGCCGTAGCGAAGAAAAGACAAGTCGTGAACGGTTAATACGCCCCTGCATTGTCCGGAAAGTGTCAAAAAATTATAATGTGGCGCAAAAAAAACATCCGCTCCGCCGATAAATTTATCTATCTTTGGATAAGCAAATGTTTTTTGCAGACAATAATTGAATACTTTATTTGGATATCCCGGATTGATAAGCTCAAAATTTTTCGTTGAATTATTTTTTTCAGAAGTTAGAAATTTTGGCAACTTCGGACGAACATCCGCCCATGAGTTATAAAATAATTTGTAGTAATTATTTTTATCCGATTTTAAAATTTCCTTGACTATATTCAAAGTAAATTCAGACACGCCACTGTATTGCGCGTCCATTAATGTCCTGATGTCTATGCCGATGTTCATTTGTTTTTCTCAAATTTTTCATATTCCCTCCCAATAAACTCTCTTATTTCTTTTTTGAATCTTTCTACGCCGAATTTTTCAGCGTGAGCGCGAATTTCTTGCGGATTGAATTTCGTATTTTTAAATTCCCCCACTGCTTTTATAATACTGTCCACGGTTTGCTCTTTAAAAAATATTCCTGTTTTTTCCGGTATTACCGTTTCCAAGGCTCCTCCTTTTTTGAAAGCAATCACTGGCCGGCCGGAAGCCATTGCTTCCACGGCTGTAATACCAAAATCTTCGTCTTGCGGATTGATAAATGCTTGGCACTCCGAATATAATTTTGCCTTACCTTCATCAGATACTCGGCCCAAAAATTCAATGTTTCCATCCTCGCCTGCGATTCTTTCCAAACGTTTCAAATCTGTGCCGTCGCCATATACTTTCAATTTTAAATTTAATTTTTTAAATGCCTCAATAACGATGTCAATTCGTTTATACGGTGCCAATCGCCCGCCAATCAAAAAATAATCACGAACATTTTCATTTACTTTAAATAATCGCAAATTTACAGGCGGATAAATAACGGTTGAATCTCTCTTATAATACTTTGTTATTCTTTTTTGAATATTGCGAGAATTGGCGATATAAACATCAACCCTATCCGCCGCGGCCTTATCCCACATACGGATATAATTTAAAATTAAAGAAATTATTTTTTTAATGAATTTATTATGGCGCAATTCATTGATATATTTATGCGTATAGTCCCAAACATATCTGGTTGGCGTATGGCAATAACAAATATGCAGAGTCTCGGTGGAGGTAATAACGCCTTTTGCGAAAGCGCTCGCGTCTGACAAAACCAAATCATAATTGCTCAAATCAAAAAATTCCACGGCCATGGGCATTAAGGGCATATACCACTTATAGAACTTCACTCCGCCCGGCAATCTTTGGATAATGGAAGTTTCAATTTTTCGTCCCGAATAATTTTTGTCCACGTTTTTCTTCTCGTACAACAAAGTATAGATGGGCGCGTCCGGAAACAACTCCATAAAAACTTTCAAAACTTGTTCGGCGCCTCCGTCTTGGGCGAGATGATCGTGGATAAGTGCGACTTTCATAATATTTATTTTTATTATTTTATTTTCCTGTTCCGGCAGAGTCTCTCCGCAGAGGACTCTGCCGCGTTCGTCGCGTCGTAGTCCTCTGCGGAGAGACTACGACGGGACAGAAAATCACCTACGATGGGCGGGCAGGGCCACGCACCTACATCCGTAGGGACAGGTCGCGACCTGTCCCTACGGATGTAATTATTCCGCCTTTCTCCCTCTTACTACAGCTATTGGCGTGCGCAATAGAATCGCGAAATCCGCAGCCATTGACCAGTTCTCTATATAATATGTATCTAGTCTTACTTCTTCTTCAAAAGTGAGATCACTGCGGCCGGAAATTTGCGCCATGCCTGTGATCCCCGGTTTGATGGTTAAAACCTTTTTATGGTGATGTTCATATTTTGCAACCTCTTCCGGCAAATGCGGTCGCGGGCCCACCATACTCATATCACCTTTAAAAACCAAAAACAATTCTGGTAATTCATCAACGCTCCAACGTCGAATAAATTTTCCAAATCTGGTGACGCGCGGGTCATCTTTGATTTTTACCATTGGTCCGTCGGAACGAAGATTGCGGTCAGCCAATTCGGAATATCGCAAACTGTCTGTTTTGTTCATCATAGAACGGAATTTAAAATAATTAAACAATTTTCCGCCTTGCCCCACTCTTTGCACTGGTGTGTCGTCGTCACGACGAGAAAAAAATACCGGCCCCGCAGAATCCAACTTAACAATCAAGGCAATAAAAATTATTATCGGACTGAGCAAAATTATTAAAAAAGCGGAAAAAAAACAATCAAAAATTCTTTTGACAATTTTACCCCATCCATCCAGCGGAGTTTTTTTCACTTCCACAATCGGAATACCGGCAATCTCGTTTACTTCGGTTTTTAAAACTTTTGTTCCCAAAAGATCCGCGGCGTATTTGAAAGCAATGTGATTCTCATCCGCAAAATCAAAAATTTTCAACGTATCCGCCTTGCTTAAATTCGGGTCGCTTTGAATTATTTCATCTATCTCTTTTAATTTTATAAATTCTTGAAGTTCCTGCGCTGTTTCCATACTGAAATCACGCAAGCGCTTGACCACTTCATATCCGGAATTTTTTACACCGGCAAAGCTGTGCATCAAGTTATCAGTGGTTTTGCTGTTTCCGACCAATACTACTTTATGCACTCCTATATCATATCTATATAAATACTGCTGTATGTATCTCACGGCAATACGCGCCAAAGTAATATAAACGATAGCCAAGCCCCAACCGGCCAAAACAATAAAACGGGAATCAAAAAGTTCCCGCCTCAAAAATATCAAGATAACAACAAGCATAAGACCTGTTGAACAAGCCAAAATAATTTTATAAAATTCTCTTACGATTTTTTTTACGCCTTTGATATTATAAAGTCCGGCAAATGCAAAAATAATTATCCACAGAATGCCGATTATAAAAACAGTACTCGAATATGGCTCGTATTTCAAATCAAAAATAACCGGTCGAATGCCTGTCGCAAAACCGGAAAAACGCATCCAATAAGCGGAAAGCCCGGCCAAAACAATCATTGTATAGTCCAAAGGGACAAGTAAAAACGAAAAAAATAATTCTGATTTCTTCATAAAAAATGCTGTTATAAATTAATGTAAATCACGTTCAATAATATCAAGGCAAGCTATAAGCCGGATTCTGTCCACCCGCCTAAACGGGATGAATAGCCATTTATCTAAGCCCCGCCATTACTGGCGGGATCATGCGAGCCACTTTTCGTCTTCCCACCGTCGTGGGGATTGTGGGGGGTGTAACGTTACCATTTCTTGCCACAGGTGTGTGATAAAATAGTAAGACCTTAAAGCATCTCCCTTTTGATATCAAGAGCTTCGCTCTTGACAACAGTCTACATTCGATTATTTAAATAAGAACCTGCTCGCTTCGCTCGCAGAACCTTCGTTTACCGTGGGCGAAGCCACACCATTTGA
>JBDRDI010000043.1:0-8296 GCA_043820875.1 bacterium | reverse complement strand
ATAATATTCTTCCAAAAGAGAATGTCCGCGGAATTCATATTGTGGCATGCGTCCGTCAATAAAAAGTTTTTTTTCCGGCCAGTTCCAAGTCAAATATCCGCCCCAGCCGTAAAAATTGAACATCTTCTCTGAAAGATATTTTGGATCATTTTTTAAAAAATTTATTGCTTCGCAGGGATATTCTCGGCAAGTTTTGTTTTCCAGCCAAGGATCATCAGTCCATTTCGCGTCCAAAAGAAAATAGACAGAAACAGTAAGCAGACAAGCAAAAACATAAACAATAAGAAACTTTTTTAATTTGGAAGATTTGAAATTCAAAGGCCGGCCGATTTCATGATTTAAGAAAAAAATAATAAATGGAAAAGAGGAAACAAAAAACAACGGGAAATGTCTTCTGGATTTCATAGCCAGAAAAAGAAAAATAATAGCCCAGATAAATAAAAATAGATTAAATTTATTTTTTTCTCTTGCGCGTTGGCCGATAAACAGCCAAATAATTACCAGACCAGTGAAGATGGCAAAATAAAAAATTTGTGTATAAATAATGGGACATCTGTAAAAAGAGAGCCATTCTGATATATAAGAAAGATAAAAATTATTTGAATAGCCGGCCAAAAAAGAATAAAGTTTTATTCCGTACGGAGTGAACAAAGTCGCTCCGGCCGATAGAAACGCGACCGTGATATAAATTAATAAATCTTTATAATCCAGCGGGGTGAGGATGTTCAGTTTGGCAAATATTTTTTTTATAATTTCAAGTCCGACAAAAGAAAACAAAATAACCAACCCGATTAAAAATCCGGCGTGCAAATTTGCCCAGAAAAAAAACAAAGGCAAGAGCCAAAACAATGTTTTTATTTTTTCTGTTTTATAAGCGCTATATAAAATTATAAAAAGAAGAAGTAAATTCAAAATAGTAATTTCTTGCATTCTTATTCCCAAATGCGGTGACATGGCCAGCACGCCGAAAGATTGCCAGACCATTATGTAGATAATACTGCTCAAAGAATTTTTGTTTTTCACAAAGAAATTTTGAGTAAAAATATTCAAGAGAATAAGAGTCAAAATCATTATAAGCGCGAAAATGATTGTCAGCATTGCATATCCGAATTTGTTATATATTGCATAAGCGCCAGCGTCTGCGAGCCATTCATGATCAACCCATTCCGCGCCGTAAATCGTAAAATTTTCAAGATTTGTTGTTGGAACGGTTTTTTCATTGATGACTTGTTGTCCGGCGGCCAAGTGCCAGCCAAAATCAGGATCCAGATATTCAAAAGAATTATGAATCAAAAAAGAAAATATCATCAAATAAAAAGCCAGCCTAAGACAGAAGATTAATTTATTTTGTTTTTTTAATATAGACATAAATTCTATATTACATTATACCAACAATTTTTAAAATAGAGAATTGTTTGCCAGGTGATTTGTGATTTGCCGACGAATATGTTAAAATATAAATGTTAATAATTTATGGCTCTTTGTGCTGACAATCAGTCGGGTGCCATAAAAATGATTTTATCCGTGAATTATATGAACATAATTTCACATTACGAGAAGGGGGGTGAAATATGAGAAAAGTTTTAAAGCATGTTTTAGCATTCTCCATAATTTCAATGTTGGTTATGCCAATGCTCTCTGTTTCTGTTAGTGCTCAAGAATTTGGGCTTAATTATGCCTCAAATCTTGAACTCGGAGGTGAAAACTCCGATCCTAGGGATGTGGCAGTAAACATTATCAAAATTATCATGACATTCTTGGGAATTGTTGCTGTTGTGATTATATTATATGGAGGTTTTCTTTGGATGACAGCCGCTGGTAATGAGGACAGATCAACAAAAGCCAAAGATTTAATTATCGCCGGTGTTATCGGTATGGTAATTATTATGGCCGCGTTTATGATCGTCAGCTGGGTTTTCCGACAATCGGGTAATCTCATCAATCCGTAATACTGATAAAATTGATAAAATCGTGGGTCCCTTCCGAATTCGAGGGATCCACTGCCATGGGCGAAAAAGAATTTTTGCTTATGGCAGTGGATTGTTATGTTAGGTTGGGTATTAATACCCAACCTAACATAACAATTTTAATAGCTAATAATTTTTTTGTATGTTTAGAACGGCTAAGCATTTACTGTCTTTATTTGTAATAATTTTTATTTTAATTTTGCCCGTGTTTGCCGTTTCCGCGGCCGTAAAAACAGCTCAAGACAAGGCCTCTGAAGGGCTGGATAAAACAGCCAGAACAATGTATTCCGGAAGCGCGGATGGAAATTTGCAAGGCGCGATTGTCAGCCTCCCAACAATTATTGGACGCGCAGTGGGCGGGCTTCTGGCTTTTGTCGGTACCGCCTTTTTGCTTTTAATGATTTATGCCGGCGTGATGTGGATGACTGCGGGCGGAAACGAGCAAACGGTTGCCAAGGCAAAAAGCGTGATTGAAGCCGCCGCGATAGGTATCATTATTGTTATTTTGGCGTATGCCTTGACGAGTTATATTGGTCAAGTTTTAAAGCCATAATATAATAGACATGAATTTTAAGAAAATATTGTTGATAATTTTTATTTTTACACTCGGCGCGGTTTTTTGCGCCGGCTCTGTTATCGCGCAAGACATTGATGATTCATTAAAGGGTCTTGATAAAACCGCGCAACAGGGGTATGGTTCGGTTGAAGAAGGAAGCGGTACCATCGTCAATATACCCGGAGCAATCGGTCGTTTTGTTGGCACAGGACTCTCCATGCTCGGCGTTATATTTTTATTATTGATGATTTTTGGCGGAGCGCGATGGATGTTTTCGCAAGGAAATGAGCAAGAAGTGCAAGCCGCAAAAAATTTAATGGAAGCCGCAGTGATTGGTTTGATTATTGTATTGTCCGCTTATGGAATCGTCACTTACCTTGGCAATTATCTTTTTTCCCAAACATCGCCGGGAACCACTGGCGCTTTGCGCATGAATGATTTTTAGATAAATAAAATTATGAAAATCATGAATATAAAAACCAAAATATTTTTATTTGTAATATTTTTTATTGCCAATGCTTTTGTTTTATTCGGTGGCGCGGAAAAAGTTTTTTCTCAAAATACCGCGCAAGATAAATTTTTAACCGGCATTAATGACACCAGAGTGGGCGCCGGATATGAAGATTTGGACAGTTCCAGTATTGATGTCACTATCGGAAAGGTAATCAGAATAATTATCAGTTCAGTGGGCGTGATTTTTTTGGCTTTAATGGTTTGGGGCGGGTATATTTGGATGAAGGCCTCGGGCAACGAGCAGGATGTTGAAAAAGCGAAAAAAATCATTACCAATTCAATATTGGGTCTTGCCGTTGTGGCGGCCGCTTACGCCATTACAGTTGTGGCGGAAAATATAATTTTTTAAAATATTATGATTAATAAGAGCGTCGGAAGAAAACTAGTCATCACGTCTGTTATTTTTATTGTTTTTTTTCTTGCTCAAAGTGAAGTTTTCGCTCAAGGACTGAAAGACGCCCGTTTTCATTCAGCGGATTCGGCCGGCTATGGCGGATATGAAGAGTGGGATATCAACGTACTTTTGGGAGGAGTAGTTAATGGTTCATTGGCTCTTGTTGGTACAATATTTTTGATTATTTTGATTTATGGCGGATATTTATGGATGACGGCCAGCGACAATGAACAGCAAATTGAAAAAGCGCGAAACTCTATCAAGGCCGCGATTGTCGGATTGTTTATAGTCGTGGGCGCTTATGCCATCAGTTATTTCGCGGTGGAAAAATTTTTTCCAAAATCCGAACCAGCGCAATCGGAAATAATTGATCCATGGGCAGAATAATAATTATAAATTTTTATTATATTTTTATGTTGAGATTGAGAAAGTATTTAAATATTTTTGTAATTATTATGTTTTTGTTTTCTTTTGTTGGCTCTGTTGCGGCTGAGAATCTTCAAGATGCTTTTGGAGGAGAAAAAAATTTATTGGATAAAGCGGCCATAGAAATGGGCTATAATACAGAACAAAGCGGAGAACCGCAAATTTACGAGCTTCTTGGAAAAATTTTAACCGCGTTTGTTTCGTTTTTAGGAGTAATATTTTTGATATTAATGATCTATGGCGGATATATGTGGATGACGGCTCATGGCAATGAACAGCAAATAGAAAAAGCCAGAAGCTTGATAACTTCCGCGATTATCGGTTTAGCCATTGTTGCCGGCTCATATGCCATCAGTTATTTTGTGTTGAGCAGATTTTTTTCCGGTCCCGAACAGCTTGGCTACTAAAGTTGATAATAATTTTTTAAATTTATAATTTATTTATATATTATGAATAAAACCATTAAAAATTTATTAATTTTATTCGCGATAATTTTCGTTTTAATATTTCCGTATTTTGTTTTTGCGCAAGAAACAATAGATCCGTTTGCGAACGAAAACAATCCGTTGAGCAGATTAAAGATCGTGGCAGAAGACAGCGGACCGTACGGAGCAGTGGACGAAAACAGCCTGTCAGAAGTTGCCGGTCTGGCCGCATCGGGATTTATGGTGCTTTTGGGAGTTATTTTTCTTATCCTTATGCTTATTGGTGGCTACCATTGGATGACCGCGCAGGGCGATGAAAGTAAAGTGGAAAGCGCGCAAAAAACAATTCGGCGCGCGATAATCGGCCTTGTTTTGGTGGCAGGGTCATACGCAATATATAGATTTGTCTTTGCCGTGCTTAATAGCGCTTAATTATTTATATATTTTAAATATGAAAAAATATTATTTCAAGATTATAATCATCACAGCGATTTTGTCTTTTGCGAGCGCTGGTTTAGTCAGCGCTAAGTTGTTGAATGATGATATTACAAAGGCGATTACTCCAGAAGAGCAGACTTCGCAAGCCGGAAAGTTTGCTTGGTCAGCCGGTTTCAGCTTTGATGCTACTGTTATGGATGTGGTTTACGTTGTTGTCCAAGCCTTCTTGGCTCTTTTGGGCACAATATTTTTGGCGCTTATTATTTACGCCGGATTTTTATGGATGACAGCCGGAGGCAACGAAGACCAATTGAAAAAAGCAAAAGGTATTATTCAAAAAGCAGTGATTGGATTTTTGATTATCGCTTGTTCATACGCCATTACTTCGTTTGTGTTCAAACAATTGCCCGGAGGACAAAGAGGAACGACCAGTGGTCCGGTTGTTATATAATATATTCTCAAAATAGAAAAAGCCGCGGGTTGGTTGAACCAATCCGCGGCTTTTGTTTTGGCGAGAAGCGCCGGAATGAACATTATTGAACCGCGAATATTTCTTGCACGGTTTCATCCGTGCAATACGGTAATCCGCTATACAACGTTTTACCGCTTATGTGGCGGAGAGAGGCCTCTCCAATTCGAGATTCGTCGTTTTCATCGTAGATGATGGTGAATCCGAAGCGCGCTTCCGGCAGACAAGCCGTTGCTCCGCCTCCGCTTCCTTTTGCCAGCGTGACATCGGGATTATCGGAGACGGGAATCAGAAGCCTCAAGCTCTCGGACTCTGACTCGTTGTAAAAGCAGACTTTGTATTTACATCTGCTCTTCTCTTCTTCCACCTTCTCAGCTACTTTTCCGCACATTGCTTGTGCGGAATTATTGGCGCAACTCTTCATGAGCTCCGCCTCGGCCTCGATTTTTTTGGCCCTTGCTTTTTGCTCGGGCGTCCCAATCAGCAGTCCAGCTGTTCCACCACGGACATGTCCACCGAAAGTCATCTTGTGCGCTCCGTCCACCTTACTGCTGATGGGAGCGGTACCGCTGATGCCAACCCGATCGTTGAAACAGCCGGTAGCTGCCCAGGCGATTCCGACAAAAAGGGCAGCCATCACGATGATTTCCAAAAAAAAGATTATAATTTTCTTCATTTTTCTCTCCTTGCACACATGTGTGCTGTAGTTGTATGTAAACGAACAGAAATTGAATGCAAAAGTATTATATCACTATTTTAATATTCTGTCAAGGGTGCGCTGAAATAATATTTTTTAATTTAATTTTAAAGCAAAATAAAAGATTTTTTGTCAAAAAAAGAAAAAAGCCGCGTTTGTCTTATTTGACTTGCGCGGCCTTGGTGAAGGGTTGATCGTGAGCTTATTGTTGGGCTTCTACGTAAGCGCTCACGTTGCTTATGTAGCCAGACGCTTTTTCTCCGCCAGGATTATAGCAATCCAAGGTTCTTCTTATGTTGCCACCGCTTTTTTTGTGGCAATAGTTTAGAAACTTTGCTCCGCGCAAAATGTTTTCACGCGGATCCATAATCCGACCGAAGTACTGTCTGTGCAGTTGCATTACGCCACTGCAGCAAAAGTTTTCCGAGTTTGGATTCATTCGGCTCTCTACCATGGCTACGCCACGTAGAACGCTGAATGTATCCTGTCCTTCCAGCGGATACATCTCCGCTGCTTCTCTAAAATACTCATCGTACTTCGTGGGTATTTCCTTGTCAGCGAAGGATTGTCCATTGGTTGGCCAGCTTTGCTGACCACCGGAAATTAAACGTTGCCCGGTTATCTGAACAACATTCCCCGTGTTCTGCGGTGCACTTTTTAGCGCGCCGCCGTAATATATGTCTCCCCCCGTTACCTCAGAAGGAGATCGGTTTATTGAGTATAGGCCAGCAAAAATGGCCACGCCTACCAATAAAGCTTTCATGTCTCCTCCTTCGTTTTTTGTTGTAATGTTCAAATTTATAATATCATAATAGCACACTTTTAAAAACTTGTCAAGCTTGACATGAAATATTTGGCATGATAAGATGGTTGACAAGATTTTAAAAATATGCTATTATAAGAAATTAACCTTTGTATTGTATGATACGGGGTTTTTTAATTAAAGAAATAAACAAGCAAATATGATTATATTTTTATTAAATTTACCCAAGATTAAAGAAAAGATACTGAGCATGTCTTTAATGGCGGAAATTGTAAAGAACTATAAAATGCAATTTAATTCTTTAATTTTAGCCAAAAAGGTTCTGTCAGTAGCCATAGTGGTATTTATTCTTGACTTTATTGTTTTATTCCCTTGCCATCCGGCATTGGCTGAAGATGGTCAAATGGCAGAAAATAGCTTTGGGCTTATTTTCTTAGGAAACAATGGTTTTGCAAATTCCTTGCCAATAAACCAGGATAGAAAGATAAAAAGAATAGATTCAGCGGTTTTAACAGCTTATAATTCCGATGTTTGGCAATGTGATGATTCTCCTTGTATTACGGCTAATGGGTTTAATGTTTGTGAACATAATATAGAAGACACAATTGCGGCCAATTATTTGCCTTTTGGCACAAAATTAAGAATACCGGAATTGTTTGGAGATAGGGTTTTTATTGTTAGAGATAGAATGAATAAACGTTATGGCGATTACAGAATGGATGTTTGGATGAAAAAAGGCTCTGATGCCAAAAATTTTGGAGTTAAAAGGGCTAAAGTTGAAATATTGGAATAATAGGTATAAATAAACATAAACCGATCAAAAAGGCCCAGAGTTTGTAAATTTGGGCTTTTTTGTATGTATGTAGGACGTATTCTTGTATTGAAGTGAAATGTTTGATAATATGAAGGTAGTTGTTCAAAAATGGTCTGGTGGCCAAGTGGCTAAGGCAACGGTTTGCAAAACCGTTATTCGTGGGTTCGAATCCCACCCAGACCTCACACGAGTCTAAAGTCTAAAGTTGAAAGTCTAAAGTTTGTTTGAATAATATTGTTGAGATTTAAGTCTACGTTGTTGTGGACTTAAAGTTGGATTTACGGTTGAAAAACTGTGGATAATGTGGATAAGTATGCAAGTTAAGTCTACAAAACTGTGGACTTAAATGTAAAAAACTGTTGATAAGAAAATATTAAAAATTATTTTTCGCTAATCTTTAACAAAACATTTTTGCTATAAGTAATTGACGCAATTTATTTTATACGGTATTATTAAATTAGATACCATAAAAAGTATCAAAAGCACATTTTAGCGCTTTACTAACTGGTAAAGCAAAAATAAACATTATTTTACTACATCGTTAGGCTAGAAATCGACATAGCCAAAAAACAAAAACAAAAAAAATGGCAGACCTTGATAAATAGAACAATCAAAATCAAGGATTGCCACACGATAGGTAAAATAAACTTTTTGTAAAGTCGATGCAAAAGGCCAAACCCCGAAGGAAATTAAAGAATGACTTTTAGGGGTGAGGCTCAGGAAAGGCTCAGTAAATTATATTAAAACGGAGCCCGCCTGGGCCTCTTTTTTATTTGGGAAACCGCTTTCTTTTTCTCTTGCCAAATTGTTATTAATAATATATAATATATTTAT
>JBDRDI010000042.1:0-21842 GCA_043820875.1 bacterium | reverse complement strand
TTGGGACTTTTGAAACTAAACACTTCAACTGTTCCCAAGGGCTTTTTTCTTTTTCTTTTTGTCTGAACCTTGATTTTTAGGATTAAAGGATTAACAAGATTTTTAATAAAAATGTTTTTGCATAACATCCTGTTAATCCTTTAATCATGAGAATCATGGTTCAGGACAATACTCTCATTGCCGCGGAGCAAGAGCCGATTTCGGAAATCAGCATTGATTGGGGTGATTGTGATGTTTACGAGCCGGAAATTTACGGTCGCATCGCGTCTCGCCCCAACGAAATTAATCCACACGTCTTTACTCACGAATATGGTCCCGGATCAGTTCCTGATATTGGCATTAAGGTGATTGACAACTGGGGAAAGGTCGTGTTTTATCCGGCTGATTATAATTGTGACAGCAATGGTAATATTACAGCCAATAATTGTCCGGCAGAAAAAGCTCTCACTTGCGAATAGTTTTTGGGATGTGGAACACAATAAATTTTAGCCTACATTAAATAAATATTGACATAAGACCTTGACAAATCTTGAAAAATTTGCTAAGGTTATAGCAGAAAACAAAAACCCCGCGAGGGGAAAGTCTCTTTAACAATTTAAAAAACAAAAATGGGAGGTTCGTAATGGACAACAAATTGTTCGTTTTTATATGCGCAATGTGCGTCAGCGTCGGTTGCATCAGCGAAGTCGGACAAGAATATCCGGACTGCGCCACTCTCGGCAACTGTCTGTCCGCTGACGGTTCAGACGTGGACATTCAAAGAGGCGAAGACGGCTATTACGAGTTGGATGTTCTGGTGGATACCAATCGTCCATTTGCGGACATGGTCGCCGATGCCAGAATAGATGTGGTTGATCCCAGAATCCAACCGAATGATTTGCGGCAGTGTGACAATGTCGTCGCGAATCTAGCAATAATTTCTATTGATACAGACGTTGTATTGTCTGACTTAGTCAGTCAATTAACCAAGACAAGATATGAAAACTATATAGCAGGGCTTTACTCTCTGCTCGAGCTTTTGGCAAGATTGCCCGACGACGCAGGAGTGGATAGCCTGTTGGCGTTGGATGAAACAAAAAAAGAGCTCGGCGCAGATGTAATCGGAATTCAATTTTCTAATCAGGGCGGAATTCGTACGCTTGAATTTGTCGAGGTAGACAAGGACTATGTTTGTAAGAGCGGCTTGAATTTTCTTGTTGATATCGATACCAGTGAGTAGAGATGCGAGTATCTAGTTTTCGTTTTCTTGCCCGTCTAACTTCCTAAAACCCCTCGCGACTTTTTGAAACTAAACATTTCAAATCGTTGCGAGGGGCTTTTTCTTTTTGTCTGAACCTTGATTTTTAGGATTAAAGGATTAACAAGATTTTTAATAAAAATGTTTTTACATAACATCCTGTTAATCCTTTAATCATGAGAATCTTGGTTCAGGACAATTTCTTTTTTCCTTGCTTTTATGTTATTATATAATTATAAAAAATATATTAACTTCAAAAAATATGAAGAACCTAAAATTCAGACTCTATCTTATCGTCACCATCGTTCTCACTCTCGGACTTTCCATTGCCACGCAAGAACTTTTCGCGGCATGGAATCCACCAACGGCAAATCCTCCTGCCGGCAATACTTCTTTGCCGATTGTGGTTCATACGAGTGGAGCCGCATCTCAAATAATAGTGAGCAATTTAAATGTTATCGGCAACAGCGGGATGGGAATTACAAATAATGTTGCCATTAGCAACGGCAGTCTGGCAGTAGTGTCCGGAAGCGTTGCTATCGGCGTAGCAGCGCCATTAAACAGACTGGATGTTAACGGCGGAATGGCTGTTGGTGGTTATGCCGGAACATATGCAGCGCCCGGCAATGGCATGATAATATCCGGTAATGTCGGTATTAAGACCACAAGTCCAACGCGAACATTAACCGTTAATGGAGATATAAGAGCTACCGGCAGATTATATGACAGTAATGATTCCGCAGGAACAAGCGGTATGGTTTTGCAATCAACCGGCACGGGATATCAATGGGCGACGATTGGCGGATCGGGAACAGTCAACAACGGCACAGCCGGTCAAGCCGCCTATTATGCCGCGAACGGAACAGCAGTTTCCGGGACATCGGCAATATTTATATCCCCAACAAACAATGTCGGCATCGGCGTCAACAATCCCGCTTCAAATCTGCAGATCGGCGACGGCAACGCATCCGTGGAAATAAAATTATTGGGTCCGGACGCGACAACGGAATCAACTAAATTGGTTTTTGGCGATCCGGGCGGCAGAAATTTCACTTTATTCTCCAACACCAACGCCAACACATTTCTCTTAAAATCCAATAATGTGGCCAATATATTGTCTGCCGTAAGGACTACCGGAAATATCGGTCTTGGCGTAAATAATTCGAACATTGATTTGGCCATCGGCGACAACGATACAGGTTTGCAACAGAAAGGAGATGGTGAATTGGCAATATACACCAATAATATCGAAAGAATGCGGATTAGTAGCGTAGGCTATGTAGGAATCGGCGCAACAATTCCGTTAACAAATTTACAAGTGGGTGGCGACATTCCTATCGGTAATATAATAATCAGACTTCACGATTCTGCTAATTTTTGGGACTGGACACACATCACTTCTGATAACAGAATGGGCTTTTGGTATAATGGCAGTGAAAAACTTACAATTGCCAATAGCGGTAATACAGGGCTTGGCATTACAAATCCTGACGCCGATTTGGTTATAAAAAAAGATGACCGTCCGCAATTATCTTTGGTTTCAACACAAACAAATCTTGGAATGCGTTTTGAATATCACGAAGACCAAGAGGAACTAAGAATACAGGGAGCCGATTCTACCGGTGAGTATAATTCGGGAACCTTAATGACCATCCAGAGAGGTGGCAACGTGGGCATTGGGACGGATAATCCGAATCAAAAGCTTTATGTTAATGGAAATGCTTATATTACTGGCGGTTTAACAACCGGTAATATTCACTCAGGGGCAATTTTGGTTTCGTCAGTCAATAGCACTGGTGGCAGTTTATTCCAAGGATCTCTCGGCGTAAATGGCGGTTACGACGGCAGTAATTATTGGCGGCTCTGGGTACATGGAAACACATTAATTGATGGAGATTTAAGAGTTAATGGTCCTATTTATTATTGGAGTACTAAAGTTCATTCAGACAGGAGAATGAAAAAAGATATTGAAAATTTATCTTATGGTCTGGATGAAATAATGAAATTACAACCCGTATCTTTTGATTGGAGGGATCGAGAAAATGAAAAAAAATCTTTGGGACTTATTGCCCAAGAAGTTGAACCGATAATTAATGAGCTTGTTTCCTCAGCTAAAATCGGAACCGAAGAAGAACGTTTGTTTTTGAATTATGAAGGATTTATCCCGATTTTAATAAACGCGACCAAGGAATTAAAACAAGAAAAAGATGCGGATATTGAAAAGTTAAGGCAGGAAAAAAACAACGAGATTAATGATTTAAAAGAAATTATTAATAATCTAAAAAAAATAATTTGCGCGGAATATTCTGAAAACGATATTTGTAAATAAAATTTAGAAAATAAAAAAAGCCGGTCTATCAAATCGTTAAAAACGATGACAGACCGGCAAGATGACACTGTTGAGTGTCGTTTAGACTGCTCCTGATGCTATCGGCTCGGGTGTCGCCCAAATTCCTCCACTTCCGATTTGCAGTTCGTCTGGAATCATGTGAGCATCTTCGCAGACGCACCCATATTGAGAGCAGTTTATGAAGAGAGAGGTGCGCGGATAAATCGCTTGACAATAATTCGCGCAGACATTAAGGTCACAACGACATTGGCACTCTTCTGACAGACAGCTGTCCGTCAATAAGCCGGTTGTCCAGCAAACTGAGGTACAGTTATCACACCCCTCCACACTTACGTCATGGATGTATGGTACGGCATCCGGTTCCACTTCCGGTTCAACTTCCGGAATTTGGATTTCTCGCCATTCATTATCACCTTTGACAGTCTTTATCATACCGCTGTCGTTAATCTCAACGGTGATATTAGCATTCTCTGTTCCGCTTCCCGTGCTTCCACCGCTTCCACCGGTCCCACTGTTGCCAGCGGTACCGCCGTCAGGGCCTTCATCGATTGTAGCGTCGGCGTCGTTTTTAAAATCTCCGTTACCGGCGACATCAACGATCACCTCGCCGGCAGATCCGGCAGTACCTTGACCGTCACCGTCACCATGCCAAACGGATATTCCACCATCGGCATCCATGTAGTAGATGATCTTTTCGGTTTTTTCCCTGATAATGCAGCCGGAGGATCCGACCGCGAACATGATGCCAATCAGGCACACGAACAACTTTTTCATGGCCTCGCCTCCTTTTGCGTTCTTGTTTTTTTGTTTAAAAAGTTCAATTTGTTTCACCCCTCGCGGGGTTTTTTCTATTATTAAGATAGCAAAGTTTTTTGGTTTTGTCAATCATTTGACCAACTCAAAGCCCCTCAAGACTTTTTGAAACTAAACACTTCAACTGTTCCCAAGGGCTTTTTTCTTTTTTGTTTGTTGTTTGTCTTGAACCGGGATTTTCAGGATTAAAGGATGGACAGGATGTTACGCAAAAAAGTTTTTATTAAAAATCCTGTTAATCCTTTAATCATAAAAATTTTGGTTCAGGACAATTTTAAAAAAATTGACAAAATCAAAAATAATGATAAAATGTTAATAATTATAATAGTGATATTAAATGGCTCATTAAAAACTGAAGGATGTCTACATGGATACTCAAACGGTGATTTTGGATATTGCGCGAATTGATAATAAACATCTTGTATTAATATCTAACAATCGTATCAGTTTTATCCCCAATGTTACTAATGAAAATATTCGTAATGTTTGCGCAGAAGAGCGGCATATTATTACTGCTTATGCCGATATGCCCGCAATCCCTGTACCGCTTGGACCGAGCATCGCCTTTATGCCTACGTTCGACTGTAATCTTCGTTGTATTTATTGTTATGCCAGAGGAGGGGAATATAAAACGGCACTTTCATTTACAAAAGCGAAAAATGCTATTGATTGGATCGCACGTAAAACAAAAAATAGACGCATCGTTCCCCTCACTGTTTATTTTGTAGGCGGCGGAGAACCTTTCATGAATTTTCGTGTAATGGATAATATTTGTTGTTATGCTCGCAAGTATTTTTCGGATATCAAAATCGTGATAGTCAGTAATGGTATTTACGGCAAAAAGCAACGACAGTGGCTTATAGATAACAAAGTGAGCGTGCGCATTTCATTTGACGGCGTTATGCAGACAATAAATAGACCACTTGCAAAAAAAGAAACATCAACAAAAATTGTTAGACAGACAATAATGGAATTAGCCGCCGCCGAAGTGCCGCTTACTGTTCAACTCACAATAACTCGTAATGGCGTTACGTCAATGATCGAATCAGTCGAGGAGATCGCCTTTCTCGGCGCACGTTATATTAAGATAGAACCTGTCCATCATTCTTTGATATCGCGAGGAGAGCAATCGTTGGTTCCCAATCTGGACGAATTCGTGTCGATGTTTTTATCGTCGCTGAGCTGGATCGCCAAATATAATTTACGAGTAAAAATTGATAATTCGTTTATATCGCGACCAACATCAGGATACTATTGTGGGGCAGGCGAAGGGAGTAATATAACCATTACTCCGGCAGGATTGATTACTTCATGTCTCGAGGTAGCGCGCACGGGTGACGCATATGCTGATACCATGATATATGGTCACTGTACTGAAGATGGGCAGATTGTTATTAATGACAACAAGCGAAAATTTTTAGATAGATTACATTGGCGCAATTATCCAAATTGTCCCGATTGTAATCTTAAGCTTATTTGTGGCGGTGGCTGCCCCATGCAAGGCGGATGGGATAATAACAATTTATTAAATCCGTCCGCATATACGTGTCGTGCACACCGACTGCTTCTGCCAAAAATATTTTCATTGATATTCGAGGATTCTCGAATTATAGATGTGGTATTTGATAATCATACGGTAGAGAAACAATGTTGAACAAGAAGATATTAAGTGATTTTTGGATATAAAAGTTTTTAACATTCGTGAAAGTTCTGAATCAGCTAAGTATAGCGTAGCTTAAAAATAGGAAAAAATTTTGTGAGTTTCACTAATTCAAGTGCAAACTCAATGGAACAAAGCAAAACAATGGAGGCAAAAGAATGAAAGATAGGCAACATAGGCAGCAAAAAAAGTCCAATGAACAGGTTGTCGTGAAGCAACGTTTGGTCGTTACGTGGAACGAGCCCGGTTTTTCCGCGAGTGATACTGGATATCAATCACGTCAAATGATGGGAGCCGCCGAGTCGGGATGTTGTCGTCAAGGTGGTTCGCCTTGCAGTCCCAAAAAATACAGCTATTAGGCGCACGCTGAACGTTGTGATACCTTATTATGCCCCATTTCGTTTAGAAGTGGGGTTTTTACTTGTAAAGCAATCTATTGTAATTATAATATTTAGACAAAAAAAGAAAAAGAAGATATACTTAATTGTATAAGGAGGAAGGAGTATGTCAGAAAAAAAATCCATTAAAAAAATAAATGGCACAAAAAATAATGAACGTGCCGAACAAAATGTTGGTACAGAGAAGATGCGGCCAATAAGGATTGACCAATTATTGGTACAGTTTGGGTACGCTCAATCGCGAGAGCGTGCGAAGACGTTAATTAAGGATGGCCATGTATCGGTTGATGGAAAACCAATTACTAAAGTGTCGGCACAATTTATTCAAGATGCGGCGATAGAGGTTGCGGTTAAAGACATACCATGGGTTTCGCGCGCTGGTTTGAAATTAAAAAAAGCTTTAGAAACTTGGCCGATTAATGTTGCTAATTCCGTGTGTCTTGATGTGGGGTCTTCAACCGGAGGATTCACAGAGGTTTTATTGCACGAAGGAGCAAAAAAAGTATATGCCTTAGATGTCGGATATAATCAGCTCGCGCAAAGATTACGCAATGATCAGCGCGTAATTGTCATGGAGGGCAGAAATATTCGCGTTGCAAAAAGTTCGTGGTTTACGGAACAACTTGATATTATTACGGTAGATGTTTCTTTTATTTCGCTTAAATATGTATTACCGAAAGTTGCCGAATTGTTAAGAATCGGCGGGAAGGCACTCGTACTAATAAAGCCACAATTTGAAGTCGGAAAAAAACTTATTCGCAAAGGAGTCGTGCGCGATCCTCTTTTACACAAAAAAGTGATTGGCATACTTAAGACGTTTGCTATAAAAGAAGGTCTTACGCCAGTTGACATGATAGAATCGCCGATTGAAGGAGTTAGCGGCAATAAAGAATTTCTTTTTTATCTTAAAAAAATGATGTAGAGAATCAAATAGCGCCATGCGTTTAAAAATTAGGAGCGAGCATTTAAAGCCCTTGGGACTTTTGAAACTAAACACTTCAACTGTTCCCAAGGGCTTTTTTCTTTTTGTTTGTTTTTTGTCTTGAACTGGGATTCTCAGGATTAAAGGATGGGCAGGATTTTGATTTTTAATGTGGGGTGGGTTGAGTGCAATATGTTTTTTTTCGTAACTTAATATGCTATAATGGCTATATAACTAATAATTATATAGCCATTTTTTATGATATTAAAATTTATTATTGACAAAAAATACGATAAGAAATTTATAAACAAATCGCAAGCGAAAGAATTTGAAGAGTTGTATAAAACTAGTTTAGAATACATGAAATATTCGCAAAATGAATATCAAAAATCATGGGATAAAATAAATAATGATTTTTCTGATTATATAGAAAAACAGACCGGATATAAATGGTTTTATAATACTTATTACTGCATAATTTCGGCAATGCACCCGGGCATATCCAATTGGGGAGACGGGCCTAAAATAGTTCGTTGGTGGCGCGAAAACTCATTCACGCAAAGAAGAATTACCGCTCACGAATTGATAATTTCGCATTATTTTGAAATATTTAAAAATCAATATTCAGAACAAAAAATAAGCAAAAATCAGATTTGGGTTTTAGCCGAGATCGCGGGGTTTGCCTTGACTTCATTAACTCCGGAAAGTAAAAAGTTTTGGCCTTGGGATACTTCGGGTTATTATACCAATCATAATTATCCGCAAATAGTTAAATTGCAAAATAAATTAAAAAGTAAATTTTTGAATAGAAAAAGTTTTGATGAATATATTGAAATCGGCATTAAACTAATAACTGATAATTAAAAATAGATTACGATAGTGCGGGGCGATGCTCATCGCGCTTCCTCCGCACACATTGTCGCCGAAGGATAAATTTATCCATGGTGGCGTCTCGTGACCCTTGGGGCAAGAAACCAAAAGTTTTCTCCAAGGGCTTTTTTCTTTTTGTTTGTTTTTTGTCTTGAACTGGGATTTTCAGGATTAAAGGATGGGCAGGATTTTGATTTTTAATGTGGGGTGGGATAATACAAAAATTGACTTATCATTATAAATATTATAAACTTTTTGTATTAAGATTAGATTTATTTTATTATGAAATCAATTAATTTATACGAACAACTTGAAAAAGATTTTATTACCATAAAGATGAGTGATGAATGGGCAGAATATATGGATTCCGTCGCTGATTTTCTCAGTGAGAATTTCAAAAAAAGATCAATGGGGTTGGTTTGCGATTTTACGGCCGAAGTAAATAAAGTTTATACGGCCGTGTTTCCGGAAAAAGAGATTATGCAAAAAATTTTGGATAGCGGTGCTCATGACGCGATGCTTTTTGTCCATCATCCGTCGATTTGGAATATCAGGAACGCTCCGGAAGTTTTTCAACAAATGGACAGAGCTCTCTTGAAAAAATTTAAAGATAGAAGAATATCCATTTATAATCTTCATGTGCCTTTGGATAATTATGGCGATTATTCAACGAGCGTGACTTTGGCGAAATCGCTTGGCGTTGAGCCGGAAAAACCTTTTGGCCTTTATTTTGGCTCTTTATGTGGCGTTTTTGGAAAAACAAGTTTGGTTTCGGTTTATGATTTGAAAAAAATATTTCAGGCATCTGTCGGACACGAAGTACGTTTGTACGGCTATGGGGATAAAAAAATAAAAAACAAAATCGTCGCGCTCGCGGCTGGCGGCGGGAATAATGTTGAGATATTGGAAGAAATCGCGAAGGCTGGGGCAAATACTTTTATAACCGGAATAACCGTAAAGAGCAACCATTCAAAAGCGGCGCACGAATTTGCCGAAAAATATAAGATAAATATTATTGGCGGGACTCATTACTCCACTGAAAAATTCGCTTGCATGGCCATAGTCTATTATTTTAAAAAGTTCGGTTTGCCAGCCGAATTTATTGCCGGCAAGCCCATAATGGAGGATATATAAAAATTGTCGGATTTTTTTGCCAAAAAATTTGTTCAACAACAATTTTTTAGCATATAAGACCATCGGGACTTTTGAAAAATTATTTTGAGGCTTTTTTCTTTTTGTCTGTTGTTTGTCTTGAACTGGGATTTTTAGGATTAAAGGATGGGCAGGATTTTGATTTTTAATGTGGGGTGGGCTGATACGAGAATTGAAATTTTTGATAGATAATGATAAAGTTATATTATGTAGAAAGCAATAAACATTAATAATATGTTTAAGAATCCAGAAGAAAAAATAAACCATTTATATCTTCAACAAATTGGGACTAACGAAGATGAAAAATTTGGAGATTTGAAGTATTTGATAATTGAAGATAAACTCCCGAAGGTTGATGGAAAAATTAATATATTGGAAATTGGGGTAGGTGGAGGTGAAACAATAAAAAAATTAAAAGAGCAGCTTTATGATAGAACTGACATAAATATAATAGGCCTTGATAGCGTAGTTATGTTTGCTCAAAATTTTAAAACCACCGTAGAATCCGAAGCAGTAGTTGCGGATGCTGGTATGCTTCCTATAAAAGAAAATTCATTAAGTGGAGTTAATGCTTCTGCAATTTTGCATGAAGTATCATCATACGGAGTACGTGCTGAAAAAGATCATAAAGTATTTGGGGAAGAGGCAGTAAGAAGATCGCTTAATGAAATTAAAAGGTGTTTGGCTGAAAATGGCATGTTAATTTATCGTGATGTTGCTTGTCCTCCAAATAGGTTCGAGGTAAAAACAGTGGATTATGATCGAAGATCTTGGCAACTGTTTTTGGATATTTATTTGCCTATTTTGCATAAAGCTGGCGAAGAAGTCTGTCCTGAGATGTTTAATGAGTACACTATCGGAAAAAAAGAAGATGGTATAAGCCTTAAAGGAACGGCTCAGCTACAACGGGAGATTCAGCGACATTATATTACCTTTCGCGATTATTTTAGAAAAAAAGTTTTTCCTCAAATGGGAGTTAAGGTTAAGCAAGAGGACTGGGTTAAAAAAAAGGAAGGTGCCAAAAGACATATTTTAGAGCTTACAGGTGAGGCGTTGGAATATTATATTGCTCAAGTAAACCCAGAGCAGCGAATAGGGGGTATAAAAAAGCTGGATTTATCAATGTCCTCTGATAAATATGATGATTTTACGGATGGTTTGATGGAAAATAACTTGATTGAGAAAGATGTTGATTTTCATGAAGAATGGTTAAGGCGCGAGGGGTCTGAAATTTATACTTATTTTTCATCGGAAGAAATGAAGGAAGTGGCAGAGAAGGATGGAGAGCAAGGTGTTTTGGTTGCTGATAAAATGGAGCTTCTGCCGAGATATTATTATCAGAGATATTTAGACAGGATTATAAAAAATCCGGAGTTTGAGGGAAAACAAACCATTAATTTTATTAAGAGAGTTTAAAAAATTTTATGAAAAATAAACTAGAAATTGAAAAAAAATATAAGGTAAATAATAGTAGTGTTGAAGAGTTGACGAAAAAGATAGAAAAAATAGGAGCGGTATTTGCTGGAGACAAAGATCAGCTGGATATATATTTTAATGTCCCGGGACGGGATTCTTTTACCTCAAAGGAGTGTTTAAGAATTAGATCTTCTGATACGGGAAAGGAAATTACTTATAAACCGTCTACTAGAGAGGAATATGTCGATAAAGGATTTTTTGCCAAGAAAGAAATAAATCTACCTATTAACGATGTAGGAATAGCCAAAATTTTATTGCAAGATATAGGGTGTACTATTTTGGCTGAGGTTAAAAAGAGGAGGAGACAGTTTAGGCTTGACAAATTTAAAATTTGCATTGATAATATAAATAATCTTGGTTTGTTCATTGAAATAGAGATAATGGATGTTTTTGATAACATTCAGAAAAGCGTAAAAGAAATCGATAAATTAATGAGTAGTTTAAACCTTATTAATTACAGCTTGGAAGATAAACCCTATCGTGATTTGGTCATGGCGAAAGAAAAAGGAGGGCGTTAGTATGTCGGAAAGTATCAAGGTTACTAGAGATGGTTATAATAAGTTATCGCTGCGTAAGCAGGAGCTTATTGAGCAGCTTAGATCCATTCAGGGGCAAAAAGGCGAAGCAGCCGAGATCGGTGGTAATGCCTGGCATGACAATTTTTCGTTTGAAGAGTTGGTGCGTCAGGAAACGATGCTCAATACTAGAATCACAGACATTTCTAAACAAATTAATCAGGCCGACATGGTGGGATCGCCTATCAACGATGAAATCCTGCAGATTGGACATGTAGGTGTCTTTGAGCTAGATGACGGAGAGGGGCGTAAGTATGAAATCGTAGGGTTCGGCGAGTCAGATTTGAATGCCGTGCCTCCAAAGATAGAATACCGGGCGCCTATAGTTAGGCATTTCATTGGTCAGGATATTGGCGTTTCCGCTACCGTTATTTTGGGTGGCAAGGCGCGAGAAGTGACCTTGGTTGAAATTTTGAGGAAGGAGGCCTAAATTGTTTATCGTAATTGAAGGAATAGATTGTAGCGGTAAGTCCACGGCGTCAAGACTCTTTGCGAAGGAGAATAATTACGTTTTGTATAAGACGCCACCAAAGGATATTATTTTGGAAAGGGACAGGGTTGACGCTGATGCATCACCCTTAGAACATTATCGTTTTTACCTTGGCGGAATTCATACCGCCTCAAGGGATATATGGGAGTTGTTGGCTTCCGGTAAAAATGTAGTTTGTGATAGGTATTGGCCGACTACCTATATTTACCACAAGGTAATGGGGGTAGATGTCAATATTGATGATTTTTCAGACGTTACAAAGCCTGATCTCACCGTCTTGCTGTTGGTTAGCAGCGAAATTCAGACAAGAAGATTCCTTGACAGAGGAATGTCCATCGGCGATAGAAGAATGGCCAATAGCCAGATAGAACTAGCTCGTGAATACAGGCGGGTACTGTCACAACTTGGTATCCCTCAGCTCGTTATTAATACTGATCACAATTCTCCTGCGGAAGTAGTTGAAAGAATTCAGGCAGATGTTGTTATCCGATATTGAGTGGTTTAGTATCTTTTTAATTTAATTTGAGCAGATAAACTTATAGAAGTATGTCTGCTTTTTTTTAGGTAACTATTAATTTTTCTATTTTTGAATTTATGCTACTCCAATCAACCGTTCTAAATATGTTCTTAAGCGGGAGCAGAGTAGAACATCGGCGGGTATCCCAATCGTTTATTTCCTCCGAAGGGATACCACAAATTGTCAGAATGATAATATTTACTTATAAATCTGTCCAAAATAAAATTTATCAATATTACATTTAAATAATCATTTAGATCTCTCTATCAAATGAAAATCTTTTAAAACATCAAAATATTGCCAATATTTCTTACGCCAACGATATTTTCTTCTAAAGTACTTTAAAAATTTTCTTATTACAATTTTAGCACCAATCACATTATGTATTATATCCTCTATGACATTTCTACTTTGCCTTTACAAATTTTTGACTGGGCTTTATTTTTTGATTTAAAAATGATAATATTTACTTATGCATACACCAAGAGTAAAATTTACCAACATTCCATTATCCCAAGAAATTGATTGGATATATGGTTTTTTATTCCAAAATGATTGGGGCTGGGGTAAATATATAATTAAAAAACATCCTGAGCTTAAAAAAATATATATTTTAAAAACAGAAGAAAAGCGAATTAGTTTTTTAAAAAAATATATTGTTAAATTTAAAAAAGAAAATAAAAAAATAATAGAGAAAAATAAAATAAAATATCAAAAAGAGTGGCAAAAAATTGAGAAAGATTTTTTTATTACTCTTTCACAAATTACGCAGACTGATTGGCCTAAAAACAAAACAATTAAGGCCATGATTTCTATTAATCCAATCTGTCCTCGTTTTTTAAATAATTGGAGTTTTTCAATTTTTTTTAATTTCAAAAAGAAATCTCACGCGATAGAAACAATCATGCACGAATGCTGTCATTTTTTATATTTTGAAAAATGGAAAAAATTATACCCGAAAATGAACCACAAAAAATTTGAATCTCCTTATATTGAATGGCACTTGAGTGAACTTGCGGCTCCCATCATATTAAATGACAAAAGAATACAAAAGCTATTAAAACAAAAAGCGGAGTTTTACGAAGAACATAAAAAAATTAAAATAAAAGATAAAACCGCTCCACAATATTTTACTTATTTATATAAAAAAAATAAAAATTTTAAAGAATTTTTAAATATTAGCTATCAAATAATAAAAATCAACAAAAAATTATTTGATCTCTAATCTTGACAAGCCACTCCAAATTTGCTATTCTAACAACAGAAATCTGCCCCTGGGGCAGGCCAAATAAATTGGACTTTTACAATCCCGCGGGGAAAATTATTTTTAATACAACAAGGAGGCGAGGCTATGGAAAAGTTGTTTATATGCCTGCTGGGCATCGTCTTTGCGGTCGGGTCCTTCGGCTGTGTTGTGGAAACTGAAGAAACAACCATCAACAAAGGCTTTGACGGCTCGATAGGAGATGGTGATGGACAGGGCACTGCCGGCAGTGGTATAGAGTACAATGATAATGATGCCGGGCGAGAGGATGCTTCGGAAACGGCTGAAGAATTTAATGCTGAAGAATGGAAAGATCCATCAGTATTTTTTCAGCGGACGCTGCTTACTGAGGCAGATTGCGAGCTATTTCTCGGCAAAGGCACTTTGTACAAGTGTAAGAGTAGGGATATATGCGGTTGCATTTGCGACGATGCGGAATGCGAGAAGGATTGTATTGCTCGCGGTTTTATAGGCGGCAAGTGTTCCGGACATTGCGGATGCCGATAGTAGCGTTTTTCAAAAACCAAAAAGGTCGGTTCTGTCTTTCTAACGAGAGAAAAAGAACCGGCCTTTTTTCTTTTTATAAAAAATTATTCACAAAATTTTTCTTCCGGGTGGTCCAAGCAAACAATACGTTTTAAATTTTCAATTTCTTTATCCTTTTCTTGTTTTAATTCTTTAATGGCGTTGATAAGAAGAGGCACCAGTCTTTCGTAGGAAATGCCAAGATAACCTTGCGGATCTTCTGACACAACTTCTGGGATAACTGCGGCCACATCTTGAGCAATCAATCCGATATCTACGCCTTCTTTGAAATTCATATCCGGAAAATTTTCCTTGTTCCATTCAAAGAAAACTCCATTTAACTTATCAACTTTTTCCATGGCCATATCCAATGTTCTAATATTTTTTTTAAATCGCGCGTCCGAACTCTCTGTCCATGATCCAAGTATCCATCCGTTGCCATCTATTGACATTAGATAAGAACTGCTGTCGTTGACATTCATTCCAAAACCGAATTTGCCGCTCTTGGTAGCGGCCATAAGAAGTTTTCCGTCGCAACAACTGTAACCCTCTGCTTTTAAATAAATTTTGTCGTCGTCCCCGTCAACTTCCCATTCATAGCCGTAACTTATTCCGTTTGTTCTCTCATAAATTTGTATTTCCGAATCAAATCCGTTTGCTCCCCAAACTTGTATTCTGCCGTCTGTGCTGCCACCATTACCGCTGATAATGAGTCCATTTTCGCCAGAAAGAGTTCCCTTGATAGTAACTTTCCCGTCAACTAAAACAGACTTAGTGTTTGCTGGCTGAAGAATTATATCATCTTTAATATTAAAAATAAATAAATCATTGGCATTTGGAGCGCCATCGTCATATACAGCCATGCCGGCTGTTAATCCAAGCGCGCTATTTTCATCTTCAAATATAATTCCCGCCGATGAATTGTTTCCGGTATTCACATTCTTGACTCTTATTCCGGTAAAAGTATTTTGAGCATTTTCAATATGTAAATCAACATTTGGATTATCCGTCCCAATACCCACATTGCCGCCTCTCTGGACGGTCATTAAGGTTCCCGAATTATACTCGCCGGTAGAATCGGCTCCCTGTATTCTTAGCTCCTGTTGATCTTCGTGATATTCAAAACGCATCCCAAGATTTGTTTCTGTTGAAACCAAAGATAATTGCGGACGATCATCTTTTTTTATAACCAAATCGGCGGCAGGATTTGTAATGCCAATACCGACATTGCCTGCGCTGGCAAACCGCATTCTTTCAGCATTGTTGGTGTATATTGCCAATTCTCCATCTCCTTGTTGTTGCAAACCGGTATCGTTGTCGCCGATTGCCAAATCAATATTCGCGTTTCTGATTGAGCCGATGGCCACGTTTCCATTGTCTCCGATATAAAGTTTGGAGTTGCTTGAGTCAGTGCCGTTTAACCTAAATTCAAGACCATCATCGCCAGCGTCATATTGAATTGCGGCGGTTTTATCCTCGTTGGTGAGAAAGAATTTAACATCTCCGCTGGATTTTAAATGCAGAGAAGCTTGGGGATTATTTGTTCCGATGCCGACATTGCCGGATATTATCATGCCATTGCCGGGCGCTGCATATGTTCCGGCATAACCACCAACCGCCATTCCGCCGTTAACATCCAGCCTGTTTTGAGGATTAATGGTACCCATACCCGTTCTACCGCTTAGCACTGTTAAATTCCCGTTATTAACAAGAAGTCCGTCGCCAATAACCGCTCCATCTGAAACCACCAAACCGGTGTTTCCGGCTATTGTTAAATTGGAGTTGATTTGTTGAGTGGCGGCTAAATTGTTGTAAATAGTAATCGGTAAAGAAGTATTGCCTGCCGGAGGATTTGCCGTTGGAGGGTTCCAGGCCGCGAAAAGTTCTTGCGTCGCAATGGAAAGTCCGAGCGTGAGGGCTACGGTGACTGAAAGACAGAGTCCGAATTTTATGTTCTTCATAAATTTATAATTATATATTTTTATAATTATATAATAACATAAAAGCGAGAGAAAAAGAAATTGTCTTAAACCATGATATTATTATATTTGGCATTTTTGGCGCGAATATGTTATAATTTTAATATCCACAACTTATAATAATTTAAGATTTTTTATTAAAAATTATGCCCAGCACGTCGCAAAGCATCTCGCAACAATTAAGATTGGCCAAGGGTGCGAGAGCCGCTGCTGATCAGGGCGGTATTTCTGAAGTTGCTGAAAATTTGGCCAAAACGGTCGCAAAAAAATATTTAAAAAAAATAATTTGGGGTTTTATAGGCGTGAATGGTTTTATTGCAATATTAATATTTCTCAGCTTTATAGTAATAATCGCTGTTATATACGCGCCATAATTATAAATAATGAAACAGATTAATATAAAGATTAATAATAGAAATAAAAAGAGAAATTTTTTTAATAATTTTCTTTTTCTTTTTGCTTCTTGTTTTCTTTTACTTGCTCCAAATATCGTGCAAGCACAAGGGTTTGTTGATACATTATTTGGTATATCAGATACTATAATTAATGGTATCAGTTGGATTATATATGCTTTAGCCATGTTTGTCTCCAACGTTAATATTTATATACTTTATTGGGTTGGGAGAGTGGCGCTTTTTAATGATTTTATTAACGTGGAAGTGGTTGAACAAGGATGGATGGTGGTGAATGGATTTTGCAACATGTTTTTTATTTTGATTCTTCTCTTTGTCGCGTTCGCAGTCATCTTGAGATTGGAAGGATACAGTATCAAAAAAATGGTGCCAAAGGTCATTATCATGGCGATCCTGATTAATTTTTCCAAAACCATTTGTGGTCTGATTATTGATGCTTCGCAAATTATTATGCTGTTTTTTGTGGGTGCTTTTGCCAATGGTACGAATAATTTTGTTGATTTGTTGGGAATTAAGCAAATGTGGGAATATAATAATGAATTGCAACAAGCCGGAGGACATCTTGGACTGGAAACAATTGCTTCTTTTTTGGCAGCATTTTTTGCTACTATCGTGGTGTTGATTGTTATGCTGGTAATATTTGCAACGCTCCTGATGCGCGTGGTAATGCTTTGGATTTATGTGATTTTGTCGCCAATAGCTTTTCTTTGCGCGGCTTTTCCGGCCGGAGCGTCATATAGTAAAAAATGGTGGTCTGAATTCACCAACAATGTTATTGTCGGGCCAGTGTTGGGATTTTTTCTTTGGCTGGCCTTGACTACCGCAGACAAGACTTCATCTTCAATACTTGAGAAACAAGCGATGGGTGATGTTGAACAAGTTTTTACGTCTTCAATCCCAATTTCATTTTTGAACGCCGAATATTTTCAAACATATATTATTACTATTGGTATTTTGGTTGGTGGCTTGATGATTGCCAAAGGTGTGGGCGCCGGCGCCGGAGCGGCCATCGGTAAAGGGATAGGGGCGGTGAATACTGTTGGTAAGAGCGCTTTGGGCGCGGCCAAGTGGGCGGGTAAAAGGACGGCAAGAATTGGAGCGGAAACGGGTTTGGGTGTGGCAGGCTATGGTTTAAATAAATTATCCTCAGCAGGAACAAGGGTGGGAATAAAAACAGATTTAGGGGTCGGTAAGGTCGGCAAGTTTTCCAGCGCTTATCGCCAAGATTTGGTAAAATCAAGAAAGGCTGCCAGCGCCAGTTCCAGATTAAAATATTTGGAAAAAATTGGTATAAAGTCAGGTTCAAAATCCATGACCGCGCTTGGAGAAGTTGCTGATTCAAGAGTCGGTCGGGCAACAAAATTTGCCGGATATGCTGGCGCGTCCGTAGCCGGATCCGCGCTTACAGGAGTGGGCATGCCGGCGCTTATTGCCTCTTTCATCGCGGCGCAGGGAGCAAGAACCATTGCGTCCAGTGAAGCTGCAAGTAAAAATAAAAAGAAAGACGAATATAAAAACTTTGAAAACGCTTCTGAGGGGCAAAAAACAAAAGAGATTGAAACGGCGCGAAAGAAAAAAGATGATGATATAAAACAAATAAATCAAAATGAATGGTTGAGTGATTCTCAGAAAGAGCTTGGGATAAAGAATAGAGAAGGTGACTTTAATAAAGCGGTTAAGAAAGCGAATGACGATCATGAAGGCAGAATAAAACCAAAAAAGGAGGAGATGTTTAAAGACAAAGAAGAAAAGAAGAGAAAAATAACAGAAAAGAAAGACATTGATTTGAAAAGTATTACGGAAAAAAGAGAAAATTTGCAAAAAGAAATAGTGGAAAGAAAACCAACGGCTGGAAGAAGAGAAGAAATAAACAAAGAGATGGGAGGATTAAAAACAGAAGAAGATAAAATCGTGGCCTCTTTTCAAAAAGCAATGGCGCAGATTGAGGATAAGTCAATGTTTGAAAAGCTTGGGGACAAGCTTAATTTCCATCCGATTAATGATTATCATCCAAACAAAGTGACCATGGATGCGGTCAAACTCGGCAGTAAGGAGAATGACAATGCTCAAAGAAGAGTCAATTCAATTGCCGCAGGAGGAAGAGTGATGGGTAAAGACGGATTTGAAAATTCCACATTTTATTCTGCCGGCGGACAAACTTCCGCCCAAGTTAAGTTTTTTGATAAATTAAGTTCAGACTCGGAAGAATCCAAGAACGCCTTGAAAGCGATGGTTGATGAGTTTGGTCAGTTCGCCGGAAAGACCGTGGATAATCCGGTTGATAAGAAAAGAATAGAATCCGTTAAGAAGGGTGTGGCAGCTTATGAAAAAGGCGGTAAAGACACGGTCAATCTGCAAGTTTTGGTTGGTGCTTTGGATCAAATTGATACAGGAGACGGTGACACAAAAACAATTAAAAATTACAAAGATTCACCGAAGGTGATTGAAAATAGTTAATCTGTCCCGTCGTAGTCTCCCGTTAGGGGACTACGACGCGGCGAGAAATAAATCGTCGTAGTCCTCTGCGGAGAGACTACGACGGGACAAAGAAAATATGCGAAGCATTGAAGAAAGTTTGGAAAAATTTAATGATTTGCCGGCGGAAATTATTTTGGAAACCGACAGTCAGGAAATCGCGGACAAGATGTCGGTGATTGAAAATAAATACGGGGTGAAAATCGCGTCTTTGATTATTTTTTTAATTACCGGAGATGTAAAAGCGGATAGAATTGAAAAATATTTGAAAACGGAATGCGAATTGGACGAATCAAACGCCAAAAATTGCGGGCAAGAAATAATGGAAAATATTTATGATCCGTTGTTTGCGAGAATTTCTTTTTTGGATGCCAATCCTGATAAAAATTTTCCGGTAGTAAAAGAAAAAGAAATTATTATGAAAATGTTTGAGAGTGGTATTTTGAAAGAACTGGACAAACATATCATAGTCAAAAATGCCATAAATTATAGAATTTTTTACGCCTTGAGCCATGATTTGAGTTTTAAAGATGTCTTAAAAAAGAAATTATTTAAAAATGAAGAAAGATCGACCGGAAAAATTTTCAAGCTCAACGGCAAGACGGATAGCCCAAGCATAAAAAATTGGGTTGACGATTTTATTAAGAAGCACGGTAGTGGAATATTCACGAATATCACTTTGTCTGATTATCTTTCCGACTCAGAGAACGCCAGAATCTTGGACGAGTCTGAAAAAAGATTGGTCAGATTGATTTTAATATTATACAGAAACATTGTTTTTTTTCCGGAAAGCATGCCTTCGGATGATGGAGAGGGCTGGGAAATTCTCCCTTTGGAATTGGAGAATGAGGATTTGAAAAACAAAAAGCCTATGGGCCCGCCAAAAACAAAACAAGAAAAAAATATTGATGTCTTGATGGAGGAAGAAAAAAAATATCAAGAAGGAGGTTTGGAGCAAATGGCTCTGGAAGAGGGCATATCTAGTGAAAAAAATATAGAAGATTTGGAAATTGAAGCCAAAAAATACAAAGAAGGAAGTTTGGAAAGAATGGTGATTGAAGAAGAAATAAGAAATATGGAAAAAGAATAATTTATGTTGACTTATTTGCAAAAATTTAATAATTTGCCGGATGATTTACGCGCGAAAATTTCCACGCCGGAAGTTGCTGAAAATATCAGGAAGCTGGAAGAAAAATACGGCATAAAATTGGCGACACTGATTATACGCGTGATGGTGAAAGACATTTCCACGGTTGACTTGGTCAAGTATTTTGTTTTTGAACATAATATGGACGGTCGGCAGGCAGGAGATATTGTGGAAGATTTGAAAGAACAAGTTTTTTCGAGCGTGTCGGATTATTTGGGCTTTGGACAGGACGGAATTTCTCGGATTGACGAAGCTGAAGACGAAGCGAATAAAAAAGAAAAAGAAAGAGAAGCGCTGGACAGTTGGATCAGCGAAAGGCGAGATGAAACAGAAGTAAGGGGCTCAAACTTTTTCTTTTCTTCGGAAGATGAAAAAGAGGTGCGGGAATTGGCGAGCAGATTGGAAGAATACAAAAAAGAAATTGCTGAGCAGGAAGAAATTTTATCCACTGAGTCCGGTCCGGAAGGATCTTCTCGCGTTCCGCAAGCGACTCCGAGAAAAATAGTCAGAAAAGTTGATCCGGAAACAATTGCCGGAATTATTATTGAAGAATTGGGCATCAATTTCAGTTCGGATAATTTAAACAATCGTTGCGGAGAAATTGTTAAAATATATTTGAAGGATGTCAGAAATAAAATAGATACCAAGCAAACAATAATCAAATCAGTGGACAATGGTGGATTGGGGCTTGACCCTGTGGTGGCTGATCAGATTATCGCCATGTCGGATCAGGCGAGAAAAGAAGGCGTTGTGGAAGCGCTTCCCGTGGACCCCAAAAAAGTTGATTTGGTTGCGAATAAATTGGGAGGAACAGGTTCGCTGGAAGTAAGAAAGACCGAGAATGCTCAGGCGGGCGTTCCGGATCGTGATGTTGGCTATGATTTTGGTGAATTGATAAAGAAAAAAATGGAGGAAACACCGCAAAAATCTGAAAATGGCGACGACATGGTTCTTAATTTAAAAAAAGAAAAAGAATCAACGCATGAATTCGCGCCATGGAGAAAGCAAGAAGATAAAACAAACATTGAAAGAGTAGACCTTTCCCGCGCGCCAAAAGAGAGATTGAAAATGGCTGCAGAGAATGTTAATATTAAGCGGTCTCCAGCTTCTGCCGGACAGCGGATGGATTCGCCATCCAATGGGAGCAAAGTAAAAATGCAAGACGTTAAGTATGTGCCAAAATTGACCGGACCGATTGATGAATTGCGTGAAATGGATCGTGAATATTTTAATAGCTTGAGCCAAGATCCGCGTGAGTCCGCGAACGCCATTAAAGAAAAATTAAGTTATTTGGAAGAAGAGAATTACGCCAAAAAAATTGAAGGGGTTGGAGCTTGGCGCGCCAGTCCGTTAAATAAGCTTTATTTGGAAATTGGCCAAGAAAGTATTAATAGCGGGAAAGGCGTTAAAGCTGTTATGGAAGAAAGAATCGCGCAAAGAAGTCCTTGTTTAACAGAGGAAGAATTTAATGCGATTATGGATTTGAATAAAGAAATAAGATATTAGATTTATGCAACAATTTACAGTTCCCCAATTCATTGACGTGGAAGATAAAATTATCGGTCCGCTCACGACCAGA
>JBDRDI010000041.1:0-23564 GCA_043820875.1 bacterium | reverse complement strand
ATTCAAAATCCACGCCAACTCTGTGTGCTCCGGAACGGCGGATTGCTGAAAAATTATTGATTCGCGAGGATTAATGCCGGAGGCAAGATAAATTTTTGCCACTTCAACTATTTTCTTTTTTAAATTTTTCGGCTCTTGCTTAACAGTAATGGCGTGATAATCAACCACGCAAAAAATGCATCGATGTTTTTCTTGCATCTCCACCCAATTGGAAATTGCTCCCAAATAATTGCCAATATGCAAATTACCGCTCGGTTGAATACCGGAAAAAATTGTTGGTTTTGTGTTGGTCATATAAAAATACTTATATTTACATTTTAGTTTAAATATTGACAGAAAGCAAGACGAGCCTTGACAATAATGAACTAAAATGTAAATAATATAATCAATATGATTAATTTCCTACACACAAACATTCCCACGCCTATTCTTATATCATTCGGTTCCGTACATATTTATTGGTACGGACTTTTGATGATGTTGGCTATCTTGGCGGCCGCTTCAACCTCCTTGAAGCTGACGGAATATTATGAAATTTCTAAAAACATGATTTTAGATTTTGCATTCTATTTGATTATTGGCTGTATTTTGGGAGCGCGGATTTATTATTGCCTTCTTTATTTTCCATATTATGCCGAGCAACCATTAAATATGTTTAAGATTTGGGAGGGTGGAATTTCAATTCATGGCGCGCTCATTGCCGGCATTTTAATTTCTTGGATTTTCGCAAAAAAGAAAAAAATAAATTTTTTAAAACTGGCGTCCATAATTGCGCCGGGTCTCGCTCTCGGGCAAGCAATCGGCCGCTTTGGAAATTATTTCAATCAAGAGCTTTTCGGTCGCCCCACAAATCTGCCATGGGGCATACCAATTAATGTTTTGAATCGTCCGCCACAATATTTCAGCGACTCTTATTTCCATCCGACATTCCTCTATGAAAGCTTGGGAAATTTTATTATTTTTATAATTCTAATTTCATTGCAAATTTATATTATAAAAAAGAAAAAAATAAATGAAACTTTTTCCGCATTGATCGTTACTTTGTATTTTATATTTTATTCTTTTTTAAGATTTATGACGGAATTTATACGGGTTGATGAGTCGCCCGTCTATTTTGATTTACGCTTTCCGCAAATTGTGAGTATCGCGACAGTATTTTTTTCTGTATTATTTTTTGTTGTTTATCGCAGAAAAAAAATAATTAGTTCTTGATATATTTTAATATTAGTGCTATTATCTTATTATAGCTCTCACGTTATTTACTAAATTATATTATTTAATATTTATGCCAAATAAAAAATCAGCGAAAAAAGAATTAAGAAAAGACAAAAAAAGAAACGCTCGCAACAATAAGATTAAAGACGTCACAAAAGAATTGATAAAGAAAAGCCGTAAAGCAATTGAAGCCGGCGACAAAATAGCTGAAGAGATTGTAATGAAAACCTTAAAAGCCTTGGACAAAGCGGCGCAAAAAGGAGTCATTAAGAAAAACGCCAAAAATCGAAAAAAATCCAGACTGCACAAGAGATTGAATAAACTCAAATCCAAAAAATAAATTAATAATAAAAACCCCGTTAGTAGGAACATGGCAGTGCCCTGTTCCTACTAACGGGGTTTTTTGTTTCTATAATATCAAATCTTTAAAATCAAAATCTCCAAAGCCTGTCTGGCGTCAATCTTGCCGGTTTTTAAATTTTTATCAATCTCTATCAAATTTTTAAAAATATTTTTAAGAAGCGGCAAGGCAAAATTTTTGGCCTGGGAAAAAGATTTTTGAACCACAAACGGATGAAGTTTCAAGTCTAACGCGGTTTTTCGCGAAGTGTGCCCGTCCTCTTGCGCTGTCTTTACTTGTAAAAGAATTCTGAATTGCCTAATAATCATTTGCAGAAGATAGACATCAACCGCTCCAGCTTCAATTTCTTTTTCAAAAAGCTCTATAGCCAAACTCTTGTTTTTATTACTGATCGCGTCAACCAAAGCAAAAATATTTTCACTTACTTTTCCGCGGCACAATAAATCAATGTCTGCTTCCGTAATTTCCACCTCCTGGCTCTGGCCAGCGATATTCAAGCCCTTGTTTAATCCACGCTTATAGCTTATCAACTTGTCAATCTCATTGTTCAATTGCCATAAATCACTGCCAAAAAGACCGGTGAGAGCAAGAGCTGTTTGGTGCGTCATTTTCGCTCCGCGCGCCATTGCCTCTTCTCGCGCCCAATTGGCACTTTCGGTGCCGGAAAACAGCTTGAAATTTTGCGTAATATTTTGTTTGAATAAAAACGAGAAAAGCTTATTCTTTTCTTTTTTTTCTCCGGAAATATTATCCCAAAAAATTATAATGTCTTCAAAATTTTTCTTCCCCTTTAAATATTCCGAAAGTTTCGTTGTCAGATCTTTATTTTTATTTGAGAAAATTTTCTCAATCACCACCATTTTCTTGCGCGAAAAAAGCGCCGTACCACCGAGTATTTTTTCCAACTCTCCCATTGTGGCCGACTCGCCGTTAATCACGTCAAAACTGCTTCCACCACCTTCCACGTCGCGGATAAATTTTTCCTTAAATTCTTTCAATTTTTTCCGGCTACGATAAGTATCTTCGCCGTATAGAAATATGATCATATTAACTATATTTAACGCCTATTTTTTTCCCGCCATATCCTTGAAAAGATTCCCCCGCTCTTTATAATTTTTAAAAATTCCAAAACTGGCGCAAGCAGGAGAAAGAAGAATAATATCTCCAGCGGCTGCATTCATTTTCGCAAAAGCCAAAGCTTCTTTCATGTTTTTTGCCGGCCTAATTTTGTTTTTAAGAAATCCTACTTTCAGAATTTCGGATTTCAGGCGCAGTGTGGCTTTGCCATTAAAGAGAACCACAAATTTCACTTTTTCTTTTATTTTTCTGGCCAATCGACCGAAATCCGATCCTTTTTCCGCACCGCCCGCCAAGAGAATAATCGGCTCCTGAAAAGAATTTATGGCGGTAATCGCGCTTTCCGGAGTCGTGGCAAAACTATCATTGAAATATTTTACGCCGTTTTTTTCCGCAACAAATTCTATTCTGTGTTCAAGGCCCTTGAAATTTTCAACCGTCTTTTTAATCGTTCCATCATCAATGCCAATAAGACGCGCCACAGTTTCCGCGGCCGCGACATTTTCCCTGTTGTGCCTTCCAACCAAGCGCGATTCCAAATTTGACTCTTCAAAATATATTGTCTCTCCGCGCGAAGCCATTTCGGAAATCTTCTCTTTCAAGGTGCGATTCAAAATCAATTTATCTTCCGAAGTTTGCCATCTATAGATATTGGTTTTGGCGCGCCAATATTCGCGCGCTGATTTGTGGTAATTTGGATTACTTGGATCGGCCGGCGCCAAATGCTCTTTAACAAAATTCGTAATCACCGCAATATGCGGACTTCTGTTCATGTTTTCCAATTGAAAGCTGGAAAGCTCCAACACCACCCAATCATTGTCTTTTATTTCATCAATAAAATCAAAAGGCGAGGTGCCGATGTTTCCTCCCAAAAAAACTTTTTGACCAGATGCTTGAATAATTTCATAAAGAAGCGAAGACGTTGTTCCTTTTCCCTTGGTGCCTGTCACACCAATAATATTTTTTGTCGGACAAACTTCAAAAAACAACTTCATGGCACTGCTTAATGCTGTCTTATTCCTCAGTGCCTGTTGAATTCCGGGGCAAAATGTCGGCCAGCCGGGGGAACGAAAAACAATATCAAAACTATCTAATTCTTTATTAAATTCATCTCCCAATTTCCATTTAATATTGCTGTTTTGACTCAATTCTTCGTACCGCGCGTCCATTTCCTCTTTATTTTTCTTATCACAAACAGTAATTTCGCAAGGTATCTTATGCTTTAAAATATAATTAACCAAGCTGAAATTCTCAATGCCCAATCCGAGCATGGCGATTTTTTTGTCTTTAATTTTTTCTATCATATTTTTTCATCTCCCCCCAATTATTACCTATTTTTACATCAACTTCAATAGGCACGCTTAATTTAATGACATTTTCCATCTCTCTCTTAATTATTTTTGACGCCTCTTCCACCATACCGTCTTCAACTTCAAAAATAAGCTCGTCATGCACCTGTAAAAGCATCTTCACTTTCTCGTCGAACTTCTCTTCTATAATTTTATCAATATTAATCATGGCGATTTTCATAATGTCAGCGGCTGTCCCTTGTATGGGGGCGTTTACGGCCATACGCTCAGCCGCTTTGCGCGCCATAGGCATTGAAGAATTAAGATCAGGCAAGTATCTTCTTCGACTGAATAATGTTTCCACATAACCCTTCGCCCTTGCTTTTTCCATCGTTTTATCCAAATATTTTCTAACGCCTTTGAATATTGAAAAGTATTGATCAATAAATTCACGCGCTCTGGCAAAAGGAATGTCCGCGGATCGCGACAGTCCATACGGCCCCTGACCATAAAGAATCCCAAAATTGGTTGCCTTGGCCTCACGGCGCATTTCTTTGGTGACATCTTCCAACTTGATTCCTCGGATTTCCGCTGCGGTGCTGGAGTGAATATCAACGCCATCGTGAAAAGCTTTAATCATACGCTCATCACCGGACAAGTGAGCGGCAAGCCGTAATTCAATTTGCGAATAATCGGCGGAAATAAATTTGCGGCCCAATGGCGCAACAAAAGCTTTTCTTATTTCTCGACCCAGTTCAGTTCGTGCCGGAATATTCTGCAAATTCGGCTCCGTGGAAGAAAGCCGTCCCGTGGAAGTGATGGTTTGATTAAAACTTGTATGTACTCGCGAAGTCTTCTTGTTCACCAATTGCGGCAAAGCGTCAACGTAAGTACTCACAAGCTTGGACAGTTCACGAAATTCTTGAATAAAATGAATTATCTCGTGTTCGCCTTTCAGTTTTTCCAATTCATCAAAAGAAGTTGACAGCCCTGTTTTGTTCTTTTTTATGTTCACCCTTTGGCCGCTTTCATCAATAAATTCAACCGCAATATTCATATCGCGAAAAAGTTTTTCTTGCAATTGTTTTGTGGAACGGATATTAAATTTTGAGCCAGCAAGTTTATATATTTTCTTTTCCAACATCCCAATATCTTTCGCCAACCTCACGCTCATAGATTTCAAAAATTTTTCATCAATTTTTATGCCGTTATTTTCCATTTCAGCCAAAACCGGAATCAACGGAATTTCAATTTCTGAAAATAATTTTATTAACTCTTTCTCTATTAATTCTTTTTCCAACTTTTTAATCAAACGGTGCGAAAAATCCGCGTCTTCGCAAGAATATATTCCCAATTTTTCTTCCGGCACATCGGCGAACGTTATTTTTTCCTTTCCTTTGCCGAGTAAATCTTCTTTACTTATTTTTTCAAAACCAAGCTCGCTAAAAACCAAGTTATCCAAATTGTTCTGCCGCGTTCCAGGATTTAAAAGATATGAAGCAATCATGGTGTCAAACGCAATACCTCGCAGCTTCTTTCCTGCCGCGTTTTCAATCACGCGCGCGTCAAATTTTATATTATGCCCGCTCTTTTTTATTTTTTCATCAATAAAAATTTGTTCCAAACTTTTCAAATACGGATGAATTTTTTTGCCATCTTCTCTTTTACTTTTATAATTAAATAAATCTGTTTTTTGATGAGGTGATGTTTTGTCTGCGTTAATGATTGGCAAAAAATATGCCTCTCCTTCCTGCCACGAAAAACTGATTCCGCGCAAACTGTCATTGAGAACATCCACGCCCATGGTTTCCGTGTCCAGAGTAAACATTTTTTGTTTTTTTAGTTTTATTAAAAAATTTTGAAACTCTTTTTCTGTTTTAACAATATGATATTTGAATAATTTTTTATTTCTTTCAAACTTGTCCGAAACCGTTTGCCCTCGTTCAGCGCCTCTTTGCCCGGAGTTTTGAGATAATAAATCTTTAACGCGCGGCAAAAGAGACTTGAATTCCAGCTCGCTGAAAAGCGAGGCTACTTCGTTGAGGTCGTATTTTCCGAATTCCGCTTTTTCCAAATCAAAATCAATTTCTGTCTCGCGATTAATAGTTGCTAAATCGCGGGAAAGATACGCGTCTTTTTTATATTGAATCAATAATTCCCTGATTCTGTCTCTTATTTTTTTTGAATTTATATTTTCATATACGCCGTCCAGCGTCTTAAAATCTCGCAAAAGCTCCACTGCGGTTTTTTCGCCGATACCGCGAACTCCCGGAATATTATCCGACGGATCGCCGCGCAAAGCCTTGTAATCAATCATCTGTTCTGCTGACAGAGAATATTTTGCCAAAACCCCTTTTTCGTCATAAAGCACATGGTCCGAAAAACCGCGGCTCATGGTGTAAACGCGCGTATTTTTGTTTATGAGCTGCATGGTGTCCGCGTCTCCAGTAACGATAATGTTTTCCGCCTTGCCGTTCTCGTCGACTTTTTTCGCGATAGTGCCGATCAAGTCATCAGCTTCGTAGCCGTTTTTTTCAAAAACCGGAATATGAAAAATGTCCGCAATCTCTTTCACTCTGGGAATTTGCGCGTATAATTCATCCGGCGCCTTAACTCTCTTGGCCTTGTATTCCTTAAACATTTTATGCCGGAAAGTTGGCGCTTTTCTATCCAAAGTCAAAACCACGTATTTCGGCTTAAACTCCTTGATCGCTTTCAAGAGCACGGAAGTAAAGCCATAAACAGCGTTCACTATCTCGCCGGATTTGGTGGCCATGGTCGGTGGAATCGCATGAAAACTCCTATGAATTAAGGCATTTCCGTCTATTATTAATATTTTATTTTTTGCTTTTGCCATACTATTATTACATCATAAATTGGGAGAGAAAGCAATTAAAAAAACAATACACCGGACGCCACATGGGACGCTCGGTGTCTGAACGAAAGATATTTTTTTATGCCTTAATCACCTCTCAAATTTCAAAAAATACTGCTTCGGTTTTAACTCTTGCTCTATAGTTTTACCCCAGTTCGGTTCAACTTCGGACACTCGTTTTAATATTTCATTATCCTTAAACAACGGATCAACGACTCTTGATTTACAAAAAACTTCAGCATCATAATTTTCCGGATTATTTTTTGCTTTCACTTTATTATTCATCCGCTCCCAAAATAATTTTAATTTCTCGTCTATGTCTATAAATCTTTTTATTTTTTCTATTACTATTTTATCAGTGGTATAAAGATCCTCTTCTGTAATATATTTTTTTTGAAGAGAGTGTTTTAAACAATCTCCAACAGTTCTAAACATAATAGCGGACGGAAGTCCGGCATAATAAATTTTGTTCATTCTAAAAAAAATTGTCGCATATTTTTTAGCACTTTCAAAATTTTTAAAAATCCAATCACTATTTTCCGCCACTAAATTTTCTAAGATATAATTTTTATCTTGTTCACTTAACCCATCATAAACAGTAGCGGTTCTTAATGAATAATCAATCCGGTCCGCACATAAATTCGGTAAATTATTTTCTTTCAATGGAAAGTTCCGATCATCAAGAATATAGTCCAAATTTAAATTATATTTTTTAAGTATCTCGGGAATTTCCGTTTTTCTCACATACTCGTCAAAAAGATTGTCTTGGTGGTTATGTTCTTTTTCAGAACCAACATCCAAAATATAATCAATGCAATGAGAAAACGCGGAATGAGAAACATCATGAATAAGACCGGCAATCTGTTCTTCAATTGACGCGTTATATATTTTTAAAAGCAGATAAACGCCGACTGAATGCTCAAAACGAGAATACGCTGTTCCTAAAAAATAAGGCTCAAAATATCCGGCCTGATCAACTCCTTTCAATCTTTGAAGCGCCGGACAATTTATTAAATCTAAAATCACCGGCTCGGTGATTTCAAATTCTCCATAGATTCGGTCTGTATATTTCATGTGATTAAAACATTATTAAATCTGAAATCTGACATCTGACATCCGAAATCTGATATGTGGACCAGACAGGACTCGAACCTGCCACCCCCTGCGTGCAAAGCAGGTGCTCTACCAGATGAGCTACTGGCCCTTTTTAGTCGAAAGTAAAAAGTCGAAAGTCAAAAGGATTTTTTAACACTTTCGACTTTTCATCTTTACCTTTCTACTTTATAGCTGATATTTTTAATTTTGGCAAGGGTTATCAAATTATATTTGAGGATTATTTAACCTGATAATCGGGCCCAGTATCCACATTAAAAATCCTTCAATCATTCCGGAAAAAACCAAGAAGCCTATGAATAGAGCCAATAAACCGACCAGCTTGTATCCCAAACGGCTGCCACCTTCCATTCCTAAATATTTTTCAAAAAAAGCAATGCGCCCGAAATTATTTAAGAACCATTCAGTCTTGGCAACAAAAATAAAACCGACAACCATAATTATTAAACCAATAATAATAGAAGACATATCGTTATTTTATATAATTTAAAGGATTATACTTTTTACCATTAATAATTACTTCAAAATGAAGGTGAGGGCCCGTTGACCAGCCCGTTGAACCCATGGCTCCGATGGCCTGACCCTTGGTTACTCTTTCTCCTCTTTTCACATAAAACTTGGAAAGGTGGCCGTATCGCGTTTTTTTGCCACCACCATGATTAATAACAATTTGATTTCCATAACCGGTACCCCATCCTGCTATTTCAATCGTTCCGGAATCAGCGGCATAAATCGGTGTCCCTGTTTTATTGCCAATGTCTATGGCATAATGTTTCCAAGAATAATATTGCGTAATTCTGCTTCCCACAGTCGGCCAGGCCATTTTATTCCCCTGAACAGACTTGGCGCTGGATAAATCTATTATATCTTCAAATGCGGAAATCGCGGTATATTTTTTAACCGGAGCCGGAGCGGCATATTCTTTTCTGCCTCCCGGGATAAAAAGCTCTTGCCCTATTTTTAAATTGGCTCCATCAAAATTGTTAGCGTCCAATATTTCTTCTTGGCTCACATCATATTTTTGAGAAATAAAACTCAAATTTTCTCCACGCGCGACCGTATGAACCACCCCGCTGCCCTGCAATATTCCCAATTCATCGCCGGGTCTGATAAGACTGTGGGCGCTTAAATTATTTTCCCATAAAATAGTACTGACGCTGATACCAAAATTTTCCGCAATAGTACTGATTGTGTCGCCACCTTGCACCGTGTAAATTATTTTTTCTTTTCTGGGCTTGATAGAAATTTTCGTTGAAATCGTGTCAGGACGAACAATACCTGTGTCCGATTTCAAAGACCAATCTTCCTCTTCCTCATCCAAGGAAATACCCTGATTCGGCTTTACGGATGATAAATTATTCAAATAAGACTGCTGAACATCGGAAATCTCAAACTCACTGTCGAAAGTTTCCACCAATAATTTTTGGTCTTCCTCATAAATGCTGAAATCATTTTTCACCAAATCGGCGATGATAGTTTGTCTAGCTTCGCCAACTAAATTTTCTGCTTCCGTTTTGGAAGAAAAATTTATAAATATTAAAACAAACACAATAAACACTACTGTGGAATGCACCAACTTTTCTTTCAATAAAAAAAACAATGGATTCTTTTGAAATCCTGTCCAACCGATCTTTTTTACAAAAGAGATATAGAGTCCGTAAAATTTGACAACAAAAGCGTAAAAAATAAAGTGGGTTATTTTATACAATGGTTTAAAAATAATCCAAACAAAAAAAACAGTAAGTATTTTTTTCAATACCAATACTGTTTTTACTGTCCAAATCAAAAATATCGCGCCTATTCTTAAAAATATCTTTTTAAAACCGCCCGTTCTTATGCCAAAATTGGAATGTCTATTGTAGTGTTTAATATGTTTTAATATTAAATAATATTTAATATCATAACATTCTTTTTTTGGTTAGTAAACACTGATTGAGAGCTACTACACCTTAATCACCACAGGCAAGACCATCGGTCTTCTCTTGGTCTGACTGAATAAAAATTGTCCTATTTCGTTTCTGATTTTATTTTTTATATAATCGTCGTCAGCCGGAGTGCGTGAATCATTATCTTTGACCATCTTTTTCACTTTCATCCTGGTCTTTTCAATCAATTCACGATTTTCTTTCATGTACACAAAACCGCGCGAAATAATATCAGGATTACCTATAATATCTCCTGTTTTGGAATCAATTGTGGCGATAACCACAATCATACCATCTTCGGACATAACACGACGATCTCGCAAAACTATATTGGAGACATCTCCCACACCGAGACCGTCCACCATCACATAATCTGTCAAAACCTTATCATTGGTTAATTTTCCTTCAACTGCATTTCCTTTCTGACAAAATTCTACGACTTGGCCGTTATCAGCCACAAAAATCTTTTCTTTTGGTATCCCCACTTGTTCGGCCAACTCCGCGTGCGCTTGCAACATAAAATGATTGGCTTCTATGGGCATAAAAAATTCAGGCTTCAAAAGTCTCATCATCAATTTTAAATCTTCCTGCTTGGCGTGGCCACCGGCATGGACGTCCATCATCTCATAATGAATGACTTTTGCGCCCTGGCGAACAATCATATCTTTCAAGCCTTGAATACTTCGTTCGTTGCCGGGAATAACCGAAGAAGAAAAAACAACCGTGTCACCTTGTTTCAGGCTGATGGTACGATGGTCGCCATTGACCACTCTTTCCAAAAAAGCATTACTCTCAGCTTGCGCTCCGGTACCGATTATTAAAATTTTCTCGTCCGACAACCTTTGCAATTCATTATCATGAATTAAAATTCTGGGGTTGAATTTCAAGTATCCGATTTTATGAGTGATCTCCACATTATTATTCATGGAACGACCCTGCAAATATATTTTTCGGTTGTATTTTTTCGCCAAATCAAATAGTTTTTGCAAACGGCTGATTTGAGAAGCAAAAGTTCCCACAATAATACGGCCGTTGATTTTTTCAAACAATCGACCCATTTCATCTCCGATGGAAGATTCGGAAACTTGATATCCGGGATGGGTAGCGTCTGTTGAGTCAGACAAAAGAAGCATTACTCCTTGTCCTCCTATTTGAGCGATTCTGTTCAAATCAGCCGGCTGATCGTTTACCGGAGAATAGTCAATCTTGAAATCTCCAGTATGAATCATGGTCCCCATGGGAGTATGAATAATTATCGCGAAACAATCCGGTATGGAATGATTGACTCGCAAAAATTCCACTCTAAACGCGCGTCCCAATTGTATTTTTGAATTTTCATCAATTTCCGCAATATTTAATTTCGGACACTTGTTGAATTCTTCACATCTTTTCATTACCAACCCACGCGTAAGTTTTCCCATAAACATCGGCGGGTTGTTTAATTCTCCCATAAGGTGCGGTATAGCCCCGATGTGGTCAAGGTGTCCATGAGTAATAATTGCTCCCTTAATCCAATCTTCCTTGCCCTTCAAATATGAAATATTAGGTATAATATAATCTATACCAAGCTGATCTTCTTCTGGAAATTGAATACCCATGTCAATAATTATTATTTCCTTTTCGTATTGAATGAGTGTCATGTTTCGACCGACCTCTTCCAATCCTCCGAGTACAATCACTTTCAATTTTCCATTGTCAAAAGAATTGTTCGCGGAAATTGGTTTATTCGACGCGCCCAAATTTGGGAAAACATTTTTTCTTTCGGGCGCACTTCTGCGTCCATCTTGATTCTGTCTATTAATGCGAGCAGGCGCATGCCGTTCAGTCGTCTCGCCTCTGGCTTGAGATGAACGTGGTTTATATTTTTTAATCATAATGATATTTATTTTATTGTTTTAATTAATTAATTAATTTAGATAAATAGTTGAAGAGTGGCGATATGGAAAATAAAGCCTTTTTTGTATTAAAGCAAAATAGTAAAAAAACCAATCTATTCTAAAACAAATTAAATTTTATTTTTATCCTTTTAATGAAGTAATCTTTTGTGGCCGATTAGTGGTGCGAATTATATCTAAACCTCTATATGACTCTACATCAAAATATTGAAGAATAATTTTTAAGGCCACTTTATAATCAAAGTCTTTACAACTATAGGCATCGAAACTAAAAAATTTGTCTTCGGTCCATGTGTGAATGGCAGCATGCGATTCCAACCAAATAGCTATGCCAGACACTCCGGCCATGTCGTTGGCTCTGGACATGATCAACTCTTCCATTTTTTCAACCGTTTTTGCCTGAACACCTTCATTTTTTAAATCACCTGTAAATCTGGCTAGTTCGTTGTTCGCCCAGGGAAAGCGCCCAACTATCGGCGGATAGGCCAAGGTCATGTCCAGCCTGCGAGACAATTCTTCTAATAAATTATAAATAATGGAAATTTCAGAAATACCACGTATGGAATATGTTTGAACATCAAGTATTAAATGCCGGCCAATAAATTTTTCCGGATCAATTGAATTTTGGGAGAAAGCTTTATCTTTAGCCATAGCGCCAAACTCACGAGAACAAAAGAAAAAATTTTATAAAACAAAACTCCTCCTTTGACTCATTATTAATATTTAATAAATTATTTCCAAACAATTTTTTTACCCGTTTTTTCGTACCATTCGTTTACATTCGCAAATCTATCACTCGGACGTGTGATGCTTTTAACATCAAATCCTTTTAATTCTTTGCTTTGAATATAAGTATAAAAAGGCGAATACATAAATATGGCAGGTTCTTCTTCCGTGATTATTTCTTGAAATTTTTTATATTTTTCCTGACGGTCGCCGATTTTTACCGCAATGCGAGCTTGCTCCAACAATTCATCAACTTCTTCGTTTTTAAATCCGGCCAAATTAAATCCATTTTCTCCGGCCTGAGTTGAGTGCCAAAAAAAGTATGGGTCAGGATCGGTTCCTAAAATTTGGCCATAAAACAAAACTTCAAATTCTCTTTTGTTCACCATCCCACTTTGCGATTGCCCGGCGATAAGTTCAATCGTTGTTTTGACGCCGACTTCTTCCCAATATTTTTTAACAAAATTAGCGCTTTGCTCATTATCAATATTGTCTATGGCAGTAAGTTTTATGGTCAAATATTCGCCACTCTTTTCACGCCACGCGCCTTCACCCATATTTAATATTTTTAAAGCCTCGTCTCTTGTGTTTTTTTTGTCATCCTCTTTTTCGCCTTCAGCCTTTTTCAAATCTTCTTTGGTAATATTTTTTATTTTCCAACCGGCTTCATCCAATAATTTTTCTGCTTCGCTTTTATTGTAGTCGTATTTCTTTAATGCACCGTTATAATAGGCAAAGCTATTCGGCAAAATCGGACCGTAGGCCAATTCCGCGCTCTCATTCACCAAATTGTCTACGATATTTTGCCGATCCAGAGCAAAGGCGAGCGCTTGTCGAACTTTCTTTTCTTTCAGGGCACTGTTATTTTCCTGATTTAAGAAAATAAGCATTAGCTGAGAAAATTGCAGCTCTTGATAATTATATTTTTTAATCATTGGGATGCTTCCCAAAAGATCTTTCGGCAAATAATTTATGCCGTTAATCTCGTTGTTGTTCAAAGCGGCTATAGCTTCTTCATAGCTACTAAAAAATTTAAAAGTCAAATCAATTTTTGGAACACCATTATAATATGTTTCATTTGGTTTCAAATTATATTCTTTAACTTTTCCAGACTCGTCTTTAACAATATTATCTATCTTGTATGGTCCGGAACCGATTTTATAATCAGCCAATCGGGCTCCTTCCGGCAAAACTTGCCCCCAAATTTCTGAAGGCAAAATTCCAAAGGTTAATAATTCCAAGAATGGAGCATAGGCCTCTGGCAATAAAAATTTTATTTTATCATCTTCGCCTTCCGCTTTCTCAATATTCACGCCCAACAAACTGCCCCTGAGAGGCGAATTAAATTCTTTATTTTTTATCGTGTTAAAAGTAAAGACAACATCTTCAGCTGTTAAATTTTTTCCATTATGCCATTTTGCGTCGCGTCGAACAACAATCGTATAAATTTTTCCGTCTTCGCTGATCTCATATTCTTCCACCAAATCTTTAACCAGCTCTCCATCTTTGCCTCTTTTAAAAAGTGAAGAATATATTAAACCGCTGATATCGCTGTCAACATCACTGATGGAGGAATAAAGAGGATTTATATATTTCGGAGCGCCCAAAAGACCCTCAATATATTTACCGCCCGAAATCGGCACCTCGCGTAAATGAGTTTTGTAAAACGCTGTGCACAAAAAAGCGGAGGAAGAAAAAATTATCAAAAAACAAACTGAAAGAATAATTTTTTCTTTCGTTGATAAATATTTTTTGATATATTTCAATTGAGCCGGACTCGGAATTCTTGATTTTGAAAGTGACCAAACCAATTTTTTATCAAGCTCCATCTGCTCCTGAGAAAAATCAACGTCTTCTTTCTTCTTAATTCTTAAAAAAAATGAAAGAATACGCTCTGAAGCGTTTATTGCTTTTTTTAATATTTTTTTTATTGAGTTCACTAATTTCAACTCGCCTCTTAGACAAGGTCTTATGGGCAAGATTAAATTATTATAATATCTTTATAATATGAGAATTATTTATATAACTAGGCTCACCAAAGACATGGCAAAAAAAAGTACGGACAAAATTATGGTCGCGGTAAACAATTTTTTTTCCGCTCCGCGCTTAGTGGAAAAAACATTTCCGCCTCCGCCAAATACTCCGGAAAGTCCGGCACCTTTACTTTGCAGTAAAATTGATATACTCAATAAAACCGCTATTATGATTTGAATAATTTGAAGAGATTTTATCATAATTGAATTTATTATATCACGAAGCTTGCCATCGGTCAAAAATAAAATTATTTCTTTATTTCTTCAATAATTTTAGTGAATATTTTTTTATTATTTACCGAGAAGTCAGCTAAAATTTTTCTATCTAAATCTATTTTATTTTTTTTCAATAGATCAATAAACTTTGAGTAGCTCAATCCTTTTTCGCGGACAAAGGCGCCGATTTTTACCTGCCAAACGGCACGCCGATTTCTTTTATTCTTTTTTCGGTCAACATAAGCATGAGCACCGGCTTTTACTACCGCTTCCTTGGCTCGCTTGATCAAATTTTTTCTTCCCCACTTATATCCCTTGGTTTTAGATAAAAAACGCTTTCTTTTCTTTATATGGGCAGTTCCTCTTTTTACTCTGGTCATATATTAAAATTAAATGTTTTAAATTTTTTATACCCACTTATGCCCCTCTGGCTATGGACAGTCAAGTCCGCTTTTTTAATCAAAGCCTAAATTATTTTACGACTTTTGACTTTGGACTTTCGACTTTGGACTAATTTAATTATATGGCATTAATGTTTTAATGGTTTTATTAAGGCTTTGATCCATCTCAATGTCTCTTCTTTTATTTCTTTTTGTTTTACCCGATTCTCGAGCATTAAAATGGTCTTGTCCGGCTTTTCTTTGCTTAACTTTTTTTGATTTAGTTATAACAAATCTTTTGGCCGTAGCTTTATGAGTTTTAAATTTAGGCATAAAATATATAAAAAAATAAAAACAGGCAAATAGCCTGATGTTTGAATATGGCTAATCCGGTTTATTTATGAGTATTATTGTATACCTTCCTCCTTGATTTGTCAAGTCCTGCTCTCTTGTGACGCGCAAATTTCCTTGTTTTTCTATTTCTGAGACAAATCCTCGTATGGTTTCCATTGCTTTTTCCGGGTGTTGTCTTTCTCTTCCACGGAGTACCAATTCAGCTTTTAATTTATCTCCTTTTGATAAAAATTTAATCGCTTGCTCCACGCGAACGTCAAAATCATGTTTGGAAATGCGCACTGATAATCTAATTATCTTGGTGTCCATTTTTTTCTGCTGTACTTTTTGTTTATGCGCCTTCTTTTCCTGCTCATACTTGAATTGGCCGTAATCCATGATTTTTACCACCGGCGGCTGAGCTGTCGGGTTGACCTCAACCAAGTCAAAACCAAATTCCGTGGCCATTGTCAAGGCCTGCCTGATTGGCATGTCTCCGCGCATTTCACCGTTTTCATCAATCAAAAAAACAACCGGAGCAACAATCTGCTGGTTCATTTTGAATCTTTTTTCAAATTTTGGTTTTGCTTTTTGCCAAGTACGACGCATAATATCGGATGTCAGATATCGGATTTCGGATGTCGGATTTCAGATATCGGATTTTAAAATTTTAGAATTATTTTATCTCGGATATGTTATTATGTTTTTTATGGACGTAACAGAATTAACAATATATAAAAATGCGTTAAGATATCTTAAACCAATATATAAATTGGCGGATTTGTTGCCGAATCGCGAATATGGATTGAAAAGTCAACTGACTAAAGCGGCCAAATCTATCGCGCCCATGATTCATGAAGGATTTGCCAAGAAAAAATCCCAACCAGAATTTAAAAGATTTCTTGAAATGGCGATGGGTTCATCCGATGAAGTTACAACGCATTTAAGAGAAATAAAAATATTAACTTTCCCAAATGTCAAAGAAAAAACCTGTGACGCTTTGATAGATGTTTATAAAACAGAATCAAAACAAATTAACCAACTTATTAAAATTATAATCCAAAACCAAAAAAAATAGAAATCCGATATCTGAAATCCGAAATCTGAAATCCGTTAGGGAGCGGGTAACGGGAATCGAACCCGTCTATCCACCTTGGCAAGGTGATGTAATAGCCACTATACCATACCCGCAAGGAAAGTTAAAAGTTAAAAGTAGAAAGTAGAAAGTCTCTGTTGTTGTTGTTATTATAATAAAATTCGTTTATTATATTAATATAATATATAAACAATCTTATATTGTCAATAAAATCGTATTATAGCTTTAAAACTTATGCCACCAATTGCTTACAATAAACGCGCCAATTATGATTATGAAATATCCGACAAATATCAAGCCGGCATTGTTTTATTTGGACACGAAGTAAAGTCAATAAAGACGGGTCACGTGAGTCTTAAGAGTTCTTTTGTGACCATCAAAACAGGCGCAAACGGCAAGGCGGAACTATATCTCACCAACGCACATATACCACTTTATAAAAAAGCCAGCACAATTAAAAACTATGATCCGACTCGACCACGCAAATTGCTTCTTAAAAAAAGCGAAATCAAACATTTAATCGGTAAAAAGAAAGAACAAGGCTTGACACTCGCGCCTATAAAAATATATACTAAGCATAGTTTAGTCAAGTTGGAATTCGGCGTTGGACGAGGAAAAAAGAAAATTGATAAAAGAGAGTCAATCAAAAAGAGAGAAACAAATAGAAAAATAAGAACCTTAACAAAATACACTAAGTAGAAAGCTCATAAAATAAAAATACTTTATACTTTTAACTTTCTACTTTCTACTTCGTAGGGGATGCTGTGATTTGATAATAATATATTTAATCGCGTTTCAAGGCGCGCAAAGTTGGCTGTCGCGCAAATCCATCCAACAAAACAATAAGTGCAAACAAAATTGCCGCGAAACCGGCTTTCTCATGGAAAGTTCCGGCTTTCGCCACTGTAGCTGCTTAATTGCAGTTACCATCCGCCCCGGCAATGCCTAATAACCGGAAGTGGGTGTAATATTATTAGGATAGGCAAACGGAATTTCTCGGCCGTTCGCCAAAATAAATGGGAATATACTATCAACGCTTTTGTTTGGTTTCATAGTTGATAAAGAAAAATTAAACCAAACTAACTTTGTAAAAACGCGTTTGGATAATTATTAGACGCGGGTTCAACTCCCGCCATCTCCACATTATCGGATTTCGGATTTCGGATTTCGGATTTCAGATTTTGGATTTTTTTGGTTTTGGATTATAATTTTAATAAGTTGATTAATTTGTTTTGATTCTGTTTTATAAACATCTATCAATCACAGGTTTTTTCTTTGACGTTTGGGAAAGTTAATATTTTTATTTCTCTTAAATGAGTTATAACTTCATCGGATGAACCCATGGCCATTTCAAGAAATCTTTTAAATTCCGGCTGAGATTTTTTCTTGGCAAATCCCTCGTGGATCATTGGCGCTATAGATTTTGCCGCTTTAGTTAATTGATTTCTTAAAACATATTCGCGATTCGGCAACAAATCCGCCAATTTATATATTGGTTTAAGATATCTTAACGCATTTTTATATATTGTTAATTCTGTTACGTCCATAAAAAACATAATAACATATCCGAGATAAAATAATTCTAAAATCTAAAAATCCGATATCTGAAATCCGACATCCGAAATCCGATATCTGTTAGGGCCTAGGTGGTGAAACTGGTATACACGAGGGACTTAAAATCCCTTGGAGGCAACTCCGTGCGGGTTCGAGTCCCGCCCTGGGCACAAATAAAAAAAATGCCATTTTTGTAGGCGCATGATTAATCATGTGCCTACAAAAATGGCATTTATTTTTTTATTTCAAATTATTTTTCAAACTTTTCAAAATTTCCTCTTCTTCTTTGGTTAATCTTCTTTCTCTTCGCGCCTTGCCAAGTTTTTTGACTTGTTCGTCAATATCTTTTTTTAATAAATTAAAAGACTGATAAAGTTCGTGGTCAACTTCATAATCTTCTTTTTTCATCTTTTTTCTAACAACAGAAAATTTATGCCAAACGTACCAAAAAAGAATAACTAACAAAATAATGAGGATTATAAATAATATCAGCGCCGCAAAAAAATCAGCAAATGAAATCATTTTTGACAGAATGCCTCCCTCTACAACAATAGAAATTTTTTCGCTTGGCGCGCTTTTTGTTCCGCTTTCGTCAATCGCTTCCGCCCAAAGCTGATAAACGCCACCTTTTAATTTATTGCTGGCCGCAAAAATAAAATTTCCTTCGCTGTCGCTTTTTATTATCAAATTTTTTGCTTCTTCGTTGTCTTTTTGCAGATAAATAACCGCCTGCCCGCCCGGATAATTCATTTTTCCTTTAACAATAAGCGTATCTCCGCTACGTAAAACGCAATTAGACACAGAGATGGCGGCTACAGCATCTTCTATAATCAAATTTTTACCTTCGGGCAACAAGCCGGGCAATAGACAAAAATAGCCTACAATATTTGGCGGCAATAGCGCTTGAATGGAAAATTCCGCGCTGTTTTTTACGGAATTGCCGGCGCGGTCTACGGCCGAAACAAACAATTTGTGTCTGCCAAAATTAAGAACCTGGGTTATAAAAAGTTCACCTTCTTTGGGTCGCCAAATTTCTTTCGCGCCATTGTCTATTTGAATCTCATAATAATCAATTTTGGAAGTTTTATCAGAAGATTCAAATTTAAATTTGGCACGCGGTAAAACATTGTTTTCTTTTTTTATTTCGGTTATGTTAAGATACTCCGGCGTTTCTGTGTCAATCTGAAATTTAAAATGGGAAACGGCTCCCCAACCGGAACTGTTTTTCAACCGGACATGAAAATACCAAATTCCATCATCAACGTCTTCGTAAGTATAAGAACTAAAAAAACCGTCAGATTTTATTCCCGGATTGGTACCGGAATTTCTATCCGCCAGTACATTCACGGCGCTCACGCCGCTTGGCAATGTCCATCCAAATTTTGGATTATTGTTGTTATACCATTTTCCAGAATCAGCATGAGTTTGCGAGGAAACTTTTGGCGCCGCTGGCACGCCGGCAACGGCCGGCTTTTCTTCTTCTTTCGGCTTTACAACCGGCGCGGTAATATTGATTGTGGCCTTTCCCGAGCTTGATAAAATATTTGTGCCTTCGCCGTCATTGGCCAAAACCATTCCGGAAGAAAAAGATATTAACGCACTGCCAGCTTGTTTGGCTTTAAAATTTATGGTAACAATTTTTCCTGAAGCGCCGGTAAATCCGGGGGTAAAAACAACTCCTTCAAAATTCACGGTACCGTTCGCATTTGAAAAAGACGGCTGTAATACCCATAAACTAAAAATTGAACCGTCCTTGGAAATAGAGTTCACTTCCAGTTTATCAGCCGGAAAAGAAATCACTCCCGAAGCCGCGTTCATTGCCTGGTCAGCGCTCCCAACATAAATACTTAAAGCAATGTTACTTCCGACTTCGCAGGAAGAAGATGATGGGGAAAAAAACAAAGTAGCGGCGCGCGCTGTAGCGCAGACGCCGAAAGACACCAATAATAAACCAATAGACACTAAGCATCTTGTTACCAGATTTTTTATAATTTTTTTATTTTCACCATCCATAATATTCGTAAAATAATAGATGCAAAAATTATTCCTGTTATTATTATACCAAAAAGAAGATATTTTTCATACCAAGGAAGCGGGTTTACAGACTTTAATTTAGAAATTCTCTCATTTCCAGTCTTATCGACTGCTTTAACATAAATATAACTTTTTAATTCTTGGTCTTTTAATAGATACGGGCTTTCACCGATAATATAACCGGAATTTGGAATTTTGTCCGCCAGCTGGCGGATGGAATTTGGAAATTTTTTTATGAGCTTCAATATTAAGTCCTCTCTTCTTTCTCTAATTTCGTAATGATCAATGCCTGAGCCCTTGTCTTGGGTGGCAAACACTAAAAAATATTTTCCGTCAAACATTGTCGAATCGCTGGAGATCTCCAACGGAAACGCTTCTGGTGGATTAATGTCTTTGAATTTTGAAGCTGGAGATTGGAACACGGAACTTTGCTGATTAATTACAAGCTCTGATTTTCCAAGAGATAGCTCAGCCTTCGTGCCTTGTCCATCATTTAATAAAACTCTGGCATTGAGAATCTCAATTGTGCTACTGCCGCTTGCTTTAGATTGGAAGACAAGAGAGAAAAGAAAACCACTCGCGCTCTTGTATCCGCCAGGAATGATGCCGGAATATGGAATATGGAATTTGGAATTTTGAGACGGACGTTCTATCCAAAAATTAACGATTGAATTGCCATCTTTTATTTCTTTTAATTCCAGCAAGTCTGACGGAAAAACAATCTCGCCCTCAATCGCATTAATATCTTCGTTTTCAGTGTTAATAATAAAATCAACTTGAAAGTTTTGATTGATATTAATTTCTTTTATTGGGGGATTGAATGACAATTCTACGGCTTGCGCCTTAAACGCGAAACTAACGCAAAACAAAACGCAAAACAGAAGCAAAACTTTTTTATTGTTTCCTCGCTTGGTTATATATTTTTCTTTTAATAATTTCTCATTAATTTCTACCATAAATATTTGCGTTGTTTTGCGTTAGTTTCGCGCTGGCTCGTCAGCCAGTCCAATAGTACGCCATAATACTAAAATCAATCAAGTCAATCTTGCCGTCGCCGTTAAGACGATTAATTTCAGTTATTTTAAACGCGGTGCTCAGCGGCTGTTTGTACCAATAGGCAGCAATGGAAAAATCAACCAGATTTACCTTGCTGTCGCAATTCAAATCAGCCTTGCCACATTTTGCTTCCGCTAAAACATTTTCAGTACCAACCAAAAAATCAACCACTTTGCTGAATGGGCTGATTTCATTGTTCAACGCGGCTTTTGATTTTGTAAAATGCTGACCATTTTCAAGCACAGAGGTGTCAAAATTATATAAATACGCGCCACTCGTGTCTGCCTTAATTTTGTTAAAAAATTCTTCATCGGAGTTAACAGAAATGGTTATCTCGCTATTGGGGACCGACTGGCCGAAAATAATAACATTGTCTCCGCGTTTTACTTCCGCTTTATCAACGGCAATAGTTGGCGCGAGAAAAATTCCACTCACATTGGTCGTGGCGCCGGCTGTTACGCTTACCGGAAAAGTCAGGAGAGAAGAGCGAATGCCTTTCGCGTCTTCTCCATAAAGAGAAAAAATATAATTTCCACCGGAAATTCCGGAAAGGCTGATTTGAAAATTGGCGTCCGCGCCGGCAACAGTTGTTGCGGCGATTTGCGCGTCTTTCAAGAGCGTCACGGAGCTTTTGGGATAAGCGCGGCCGGAAAAAATAACGCTTGTTGCGACTGGGACGGCAACACTTCCACCACCACCTCCGCCACCGCCACCGCCAGGGCATTGACCGCAATCAGCCGAACAACTGCCACAATCTTCCGAGCCGTTGCAAACGTTGTCGCCACAAGAGGGGACGTTGGAACATCCAGAATCATCATAATCGCAAGCAACCATACAGGCAAGCGTTCCACTCAAAAAACCCCGACTGGAGCAAGTTGCTCCGCCGAGGTCAGTGCCATCGCACTCTTCGCCATAATCTTTCTCATCATCACCGCAAACTGAAATTTTGACGGTGATGGTCACAGCAGCTTCATCCGCCAAAATATTTTTTGTTAAAACAAAAAAACAGAGAGTTGAAAAAAATATTAACGCGAAAAAATAAATTATGAAATATTTTCTGTTCATTCATCTTCTTCTAAAATTAACATCTTTATTCCAGCCAATTTTTTGCTTCTTTTGTTAGGCCGGGTTTTAAAACCCGACCTAACAAAAGAAGCAAAAAATTGGCTGGAATAAATTATTTTTTCTTAAGGCTGACACCAAGATTAAATGAGAAAAATCTTCTAAATAAAGCTATTAATAAAGCGGCGATTATTACCGATGAGACAACATAGCTCCACGGAGAATAAAGTTTTAAGAGTGAACCAACGCGATAGTAAATTCCCGTAAAAACATTGGCCGGAGCAACCGTAAAATAAAGTTTTGCCGCTGCTGCCACTCCCACACTTGTTCCTTTTACATCGGCCTTCTTAACCGGAAAACCTTGTAAAAAACAAAAATAATCTCCAGGCTTGGCACCCCTTATCGGCAAACTTAACTTGACTTGAACTACCTGCACTTGACCCGGTTCCAAATAAAAATTCATTGGCTCAAAGCTGAACCAGTCTCTGGGTGCTCTCATTTCCGGTTGATCTTCATGATATTGGGTGCCAACGCCGTATTCCGACGGCTCGTCTCCTGTGTTTATAATTGTATATGAAGGCAAAGTATAAATCAGTCCTGCTTTCATTGGCTGGTCAACGCGAATTTTTCCTGTTCCCACGCCAACGCCAATATTGGCCGAAGCAATCATCGGTAAAATCAATATTATTCCACAGAACAGGATAATAATTTTTTTCATAATAAATGTCCGCTTGACAAGCCGTTGCGGAATAAAAAATTAAACAGCGGTTGCTTGAACAGTAACGACAGCACTTTGCTCAGTAAAATCAGTAGGCGTTTGTGGGGTTACAATTCGCAATTGAAAATTAATCGCGGTTCCTCCTGGCACAGCGCTCTTTAAGGTTTGCGGACTGGTTGTCAATTCATTTCCAACATAGTTGGTATCCGGTGTAGTACAATCATCGGTGGTATCTTCGCAAAACTGATGAATGTAATTGTTACTAGAGCTAGCGGTGCTCAATGTCCAACCCGTACCGCCACCGGTGGTATTCGCGCCATAAATATCAAGGTCAATGGTTCCTCCGGTCGTGGTGGCTTCAATACCGGCTCCGCTCCAATACGGCAATGTTGTGGAAGCGGTATCGTTGTTCATACTTCCATAAGCGAAACTTGATTGGTCAAGCGAAACAGCGGAATATAATACAGTGACTGTTGCCGTGACGTTGTCTGTGGCTGCCTGCGCCAATCCGGCGACCATCATGCCCACAAGCGCGACTAATGTGATTGAAGAAAAAAATTTTTTCATCATATTTATTTTTTTTAATTATAAAATATATATAAATTT
>JBDRDI010000040.1:0-25090 GCA_043820875.1 bacterium | reverse complement strand
TATTTGTGGGGATTCTCTAAAAAAAATATCTCAAATTAAGGGAAAAATTGATTATTGCGTAACTTCGCCACCATATCACAATATTTTGAGGCATAATGGCGGTGGATTAAGAGAAGTAAAAGACAAAGATGTGCGAAACGGTGCGCGTCTTGGTGTTGAGTATTACTCAAATGACAAACGGGATTTAGGCAATCAAGCACAATATAAAGATTTTTTAAAGTTGCTAAAAGCAGTTATGGCAGAGGTATATAAAAAATTGAGAGATAAAAAATATTGTTCAATTGTAATCAGCGATTTTACGGTGAATAAAAAAGAGACAAATGCAAGCGGTGATGTTATACGGCTTATGCAGAATATAGGATTTGGTTTTGAGGGTTCGGTTGTGCTGGTTCAAGACAATAAGCCGCTATATCCCTTTGGCTATCCCTACGCTTACAAAATGAATCATCATCATCAATATATTTTGAATTTTAGGAAGTTATAAAAAATTTGTTATTTGGTGTAATATGTTTATTAAAAAAATTACAATTAAGAATTTCAGACTTTTTCCATCGGAAAAGGATTTTGAAATTGATAATTTAAATATTCCAGATAACAACGAGGGCAGTGGTTTAAATTTGTTTGTTGGAGAAAATGGGTGTGGTAAAACATCTTTGCTTGAAGCTTTTGCATTACCCTTACTTCCATATAAGGCAAATGGGTTTTCGTTAAGTGATTTTTTTGATCCAAATGAAAAAACCAATATTCAAATTTTTTCTAGACAAGATTTTGATTTTGACGGAACAATGCCAAATGCAAAATACAAGGGTAAGGGTTTTTCTTTTGAGGCAGGTATAAGAGCAAGAGATAATAAAAGTTATTTGTCTTCAATTGTTGTAAGTGATCAAAAATACCTTAAAGCAGATAATCAGGACAAACCAAAAGATAATAGTCCAGACTTAAGAGTAAGTGTTAATAATCCATTTAAAAGTTCAAGATTTAATGAAAATGATATTTTGTTTTTGGATAAAAATCGCACTTATCAAACTCGTTCAGGCACTTATAATCCAACAAGATTTGATCGCTTAATGGAGGATTTTGATTTTCAGTATCTCAAGCAAGAAAATAATCCCCTTGATTGTAATGAAAAAATAAAGGAAGTTTCAAATAATATTGAGAATGAGTTTTTAAAAAATGCAATAAACAAATTTAAAGAGATAAGCGGAGAAAATATTTCTTTGGCTCGTATAAACAATTGGACACCGCACAGCAAAGCATTTTTTGGTATAAAAAAGGAAAATAAACAATATATTTCGTTGGATAGTTCGGGCTCAGGTTATGAAATGATATTTTCTTTGCTTTACTCTTTCTACCTTTCGCAACAAAGTAATAAACAATTGATAGTTTTTATTGATGAACCTGAATTACATTTACACCCAAAACTTCAAGAAGACTTTGTAAAAATACTTTTAGAATTTTCAAAAACCGCACAAATAATTTTAACCACACACTCGCCACTTTTTGTAAAGCAGGTTTTATACAATGAGAAGGTACAAGTGAATGTTCTAAAAAAAGAAAATAGTGAAGTAAAAATTGCAAAAATTGAAGATAGAGTTTTATCTTATTTATCGGCAAATGAAATAAATTTTATTGCCTTTGGCTTACCAACCGAGGAATATCATAATGAGCTTTATGAAGAACTAAAAATTAGAGACGACAATAATCGTACTACTCCATTAAACTTGAAAGATTTTGATGTTCATTTTTTTCAGAATAACAAACAAGAATCAGCAAGTCATCCATACAATGGGACAGCTAACCAAGTTAGCATTCATACACATTTAAGAACTCAAATTCATCATCGTGGAACTGCTGGACAGGCAGATGTTGCACAAATAAGACAATCTATTGAAAAAATGAGAAAATTTTTAATTTAGATTTTCCGCCCCCGCCCGCCCGAACCGAAAGTTTTGTTTGCTGAATATTATCGGGTTTTGAAATAAATTAGTTTATGAATAACGACTTGATAACAATACTTAGTTTAATGATCGGAGTGCTTGGTTTAGTTGCGACTTTAGTCGGAACATATCTTGCTTATATCTCATTTGTAAATCCTATAACTCGTTTTAAGAAATATTTAAAAAATCCTGAAAATTGGGAAGAGTTTCAAGGTATAGAAAATCATCTTTCTTTTTATCGCCACAAAAAATATCCCAATTTTCAAATTGTTATAGATTGGGATAAAGAATTGGTGGAAAATTTTCATGAAGAGTGGATCAATGATAGTCTTTACCCCGACAAAACAAACAACGCTTCTTATTATGTTAAATTAGAAGCAAATGCAATGTTATTAGAAAAAGAGTTGTTTGTTTCTTTGGACGGACACCGCTATTTCGTTCCTGTGCCGAAAGTTTTAAGTGTTAAAAATGGTGAAAGAGAATTTTATTACGACAAACAACAAATTCAATTGGCAAAGATTGTCGGAAAACATCATTTTGAGAAAGATATTTACGAATTCGCCAAAGAGTGTAAAAAACCCATATTAGTTAAAGAATAAAGTTTAAGTGGCGCGCCAGTTTCGCTGGCGCAGCCTCAAACCCTGCCGAAAAAAATCGGGCTCTGCCCGAAAAGCAAAAGGGCAAAAAGGAAGGGGGTTGGGGGGAAGGAATTTTTGCCCTTTTGCGAATTAGAATAGAGCGTTTCCGCTTTTCTCTGATTAAGAGAAACACAAAACAGAAAAATTTTCTTTTCCTTTTAAAAGAAAAAATTGCCCGCGAAAAAATTAAAAAATGTAGAGAAAATTTTTCTGTTTTGTTTTGCCGTAGCGGAGCGGAGGCAAGCGGAAACGCACCTCATTATTATTCTAGATTCTCTTTGAAAAAAGTTCGGATTTCGTTCAGAGTTCGGAGCATAAATTTTTATAAAAAATATGAATGAAAATTTTAAGGAAAAACCGATAAAAAAAGAAAAACCTCTTAACGAGCACCTTGAAGATCTGAAAAGAGTCGTGGAATTATGGAGCAGTTTAAGCAATAAAAATAAAACAGATGATGGTCTTAATGAGGGTGACACGCGCAGGCTGGAAACAAGAGTTGTGCGTAATTTGATTGATTATCTACAAAATTGTTCCAAGGACGAAATAGAAAATAATAAACAAGAATTAATATTTGTTGTAAATGAATATTTACGTATTGGCGATCACATGACATTACAAAAAGAGCTCGCGCAATTATTGGGGATAAAATATTATGAGCCATTCTCGGGAGAGGAACTGGAAGACGGTTCAATCGGGCCTGATTTGGTTTTAAAAAGTATAAAGAAAGAATTTAAAGATCTGGGATTATCAAAATCTAAAGTTGCAGATAATATTAATGAAAGCATCAAAAAAATTGATGAAGCTGGCGGCAATAAGAACGATACGAAACATTAATTTTCTATTTTATTTTGAACATTAAAAAGGGAAAAAAACAATGACAAGAGAACCGCCTGCACATGTTTTGGCAGCACTTTGGCTTCAGGAAAAAGGATTTGTAATTGCCTCGCGTCAGGGCGAGCATTTGGGCAATCTGACTTTGGTTAAATCATTTTCTGTTTTTAGAAAAAATCATTGTCGAAAAACAAAGAGTTATTTTTTCGGCTTGATCAAAATAAGGCCGAAACTGATTTATGTCGCTACGGTCAGGTTCAATTATTATTATGGAGGCTATCCGATCTGGATTTTTGATATAAATCCGGATAACCATGATGATTTGTTCATTCAATTGATTAAACAAATGGCTTTCAAATTCGGAGCCGTTGTTCAATCAGAAAAACAAGATAAGTTTTAAAAGGCATTGATTTTTACCGCAAACCAAAAACAGACCCGAGGAGTCTGTTTTTTTCATCTTATTTTTTTCTTCCAATTTTCACTCTTTCATTCTCAGTCAAATATTTTTTTCGTAATCTAATATTTTTAGGAGTGATTTCCAAGTATTCATCTTCATTAATAACACTCATGCCTCGTTCCAGACTTAATTTCATGGGCGGAGTAAGGCGGATGGCTTCTTCTGACCCGGAAGCGCGCATGTTTGTAAGGTGTTTGCCCTTGATTGGATTGACTGACATTTCATTGCCCTTGGAAACGTTTCCGATGACCATGCCTTCATAAACATCTGTGTTTGCTTCAATATATAGTACGCCACGATCTTGCAGGTTATAAAGTGAAAATCCGAGCGCTTTGCCGGTGGCCATGGAGACCATGGAACCGACAGAGTGCTTTTTGATTTCGCCGGAATAGGGACGGAATCCTATAACTCGCGAATATATAATGCCTTCACCGCGGGTATCAACGATGAATTCGTTGCGATAGCCAAGAATACCGCGTGTCGGGATTTCAAAAATTATTTTTACATTGCCGTGATCCGGCTTCATTTCAATCATGTTTCCGTGACGTGCCGACAGTTTTTGAATTACAGATCCGGACGTTTCTTCCGGCACAGTGATTGTGACTTCTTCGTACGGTTCAAGTTTGACGCCGTCTTCTTCTTTAATAATAACCCGTGGCTGGGAAATTTGCAGTTCATAATCTTCACGACGCATGTTTTCCAAAAGTATGGCAATATGCATTTCTCCGCGCCCGTAAACTTTATAATGGTCAATCGCGGAAAAATCAATTTTTAATCCCACGTTTACTTCCAATTCTTTCTCCAATCTTTCTTTCAATTGTCTATTGGTGACAAATTTTCCGTCGCGACCTGCAAAAGGGGAGCTGTTTACAAAAAAGTTCAAGGAGATAGTTGGTTCGTCAATATTGATGGCCGGTAAAGCTTCTTGATTCGCATTTTCGCAAATTGTTTCACCGATATAAATATCGGGCAGTCCGGCAATCATTACAATATCTCCGGCATCGGCTGATTCAACTTCTTTCTTTTTTAATCCTTCAAAGGTAAAGAGTTTGGTTATTTTTCCTTCTCTTACTTCGTTTTTATTATTTTTTACGAGAATTTTTGCGCCGTCTTTGACTTTTCCTTCATAAATTCGGCCGATGGCCAGACGTCCCAAAAAATTATCATAGGCCAGATTGAATGGCTGGACGCGTGCGGGCATGTTTAACATTTCTGCATTTGAAGCAGGCGACACTTGTTTTAAAATTATATCTATCAGAGGACAAAGATCTTTTGAGTCACTTTCCAAATTTATTTTGGCGATTCCTTCACGGGCAATTGTATAAACCGTGGTAAAATTAAGCTGTTCGTCATTTGCTCCCAAATCAAGAAAAAGCTCAAAAATCATTTCCAATGCTTCTGCAGGACGAGCGGCGGGTTTGTCAATTTTATTGATAACCACAATCGGTTTTAATCCCAACTCAAGTGATTTTTTTAAAACGAATTTTGTTTGTGGCATGGGACCCTCTTGAGCGTCCACGACGAGGAGCACTGAATCAATGGAACGCAAAACACGCTCCACTTCTGAGCCAAAGTCGGCGTGTCCGGGAGTATCCACAATATTTACTTTTGTGTCTTTGTAATATATGGATGTATTTTTTGAATAAATTGTAATGCCTCGCTCTTGTTCTATGGCGTTGCTGTCCATGCTTTCTCCTTTTTCCGCCATTCCAGTTTGGCGCATCAAGGCATCAGTCAAGGCGGTTTTGCCGTGGTCAACGTGAGCGATAATAGCGATGTTTCTTATCTCCATAGAATAAATAAAACCGCTTCAATTGCGTTTAAAGCGGGTTAAAGTTAAGCTGATTATCACGATACTATAATTAATAAAAAAAGTCAATGTTTTGTTAGACTGGGTTTTAAAACCCAGCCTAACAAAACATTTAATTTTTCTCGTAAACATTCTTTGTCATCATTACCATTCTGTTTAAGCTAAATTCAAAATGCGCTTTGCTTCGGGCGTTTTCTTTTATTTTTGGATTCTCTTCGGCCAAATTTAATAACGACGATATTCCTTTGGCAAGCTCTTCAGCATTTTCCGATTTGACAACAATACCTTCTTGCTTGTCAGCAATCAATTCTTTATTCCCGCCAACATCGGTAACGACAATCGGTAAACCGGCCATCATGGCTTCAATAATCGTATAGGACAGACCTTCTTTCACGGAAGAGCAGGCGTAAATATCAAAAGCGGGAAGAAGTCGGGATGCTTCGTCAATTCTTCCGGCCAAATATATATTTTTTTCCATGCCCAATTGTTCAATCCAATTTTCCAATTCTTTTCGTTCTTCGCCTTCGCCGATGATTACTGTTTTGGCGTTCAAGCCATTGGTGGCCAAAATTTTTGTGGCATTAATTAAATATTCAAAACCTTTATTTTTATATAGATTACCGATACTACCAATGACGACATCGTTCAATTTTATTTTTTTATCATCCGGCAAAGCAAAGTTAATATTTTTTCTTGCTTCTTCGCGGGAAAAATAATTTTTAATTTCTTCAATGCCGTTGTGGACGACAATCATTTTTTCTTCCGGCGCGATTTTATTTTGAATCCCTGCGAGTCGATCAGCTTCTGACACACAGATGATTTTATTTTTCCATTTGGCTGTGAATTTTTCCGCCCGTATATAAAAATTTTTCTTTTCTTTTGGCATCGGTTCGTTAAATACCCAGCCATGGACAGTGTAGACAATTTTTTTAACTCGGCAAATTTTTGCGGCGAGTGAACCGAGAATGGAAATTTTTGAACTGTTTAAATGGACAATGTCCGGCTTTGCTATCCGAATATATTTTATTATTTGGAACAAGGATAGAAAATCGTCCCACAAAGAAATTTTTCGTTTCAAATGGGGGATCGCGCGCCAAGATATTTTTTCCTCGTCCAATTTTTTTGCCAATTCTCCGTTCGCGCCTTGTTCTCCAAAGCCGACATGAATATTGTATTCTTCTTTTAAGCTTTTTGCCAAATCAAAAACATAGCGCTGAGCGCCGCCAAGCTCCGATTGAGTGACGAGAAAGAGGATGGTTTTTTTGCTGTTCATAACTATATTTTAGAGTATTTATTTATTTTTAGCAATTGCAAGCGTTTTTATTAGGCTCTTTAACATCTTTGGGTAAAGTCTTTTTGTAAATTTATTTTATTATTATCGCATCTTTTGATAAATCCTTTAAATAAAATATTACCGGCAAAACCATGCTGATTTTTTGTTAGGCTCGGTTTTAAAACCCAGCCTAACAAAAAATCAGCATGGTTTTGCCTTCGCATGAAGCATAAATTTACCAAAAGATGTTAAGGGGTCTTTTATTATTGACATTTAATACCCATTACTTATATAATAAACAAACAATAGGCGAATAAAAAATAAAGCTTTTGCTTATGAAAAAAAAGGTTTTAATAACCGGCGGCGCCGGATTTATCGGGTCTCATCTTTGCAAAAAATTACTGGAATATGGCAATGACGTGATTTGCGTTGATAATTTTATTACCGGTCGTAAAGACAATATCTGGAGAATTATGAGCCATCCTCGGTTTGAATTGATTCGGCACGACATCACCTTGCCTCTTAATATTGAAGTTGATCAAATATATAATTTGGCTTGTCCGGCTTCTCCGCCACAATATCAATATAATCCTATCAAAACGATTAAATGCTCGACAATTGGCATGATTAATATGCTCGGCTTGGCCAAGAGAGTAAAAGCAAGAATTTTGCAAGCCTCAACATCGGAAGTCTATGGCGACCCAAAAGAGCATCCGCAAAAAGAAGAATATTGGGGCAATGTTAATCCAATCGGCTTACGTAGTTGTTATGACGAAGGCAAGCGCGTGGCAGAGTGTCTTTGCTTTGATTATCAGCGTCAAAATCATGTGGATGCGAAAGTTGTCCGAATTTTTAATACTTATGGCCCCAGCATGGATCCGAATGACGGCCGAGTAGTTTCAAATTTTATTGTCCGCGCTTTGCGTAATGATCCTTTGGAAATATACGGCGATGGAAGTCAGACCAGAAGTTTTCAATATATAGATGATTTGATCAATGGCCTTGTCGCGATGATGGGACAAGAAAATTTTACCGGACCGGTTAATCTTGGCAACCCGAATGAATTTACGATTAAAGAATTGGCCGGTATGGTTTTAGAGATGATTCCCAAAAGCCAGAGTCGAATAGTATACAAAGAAATTCCTCAAGACGATCCTCAAAAAAGAAAGCCGGATATCAGTTTGGCAAAAGAAAAATTAAACTGGGAACCGCATATTAAAATTAGAGACGGACTATTTAAAACCATAAAATATTTCAGAGAGTCAATATGAAAAAGATCCTTATTTTTTCAATTGCCTATTTTCCTTTTGTTGGCGGCGCGGAAGTGGCCGTAAAAGAAATTACGGACAGAATCAACGCGGGGTTTGATCTTATTACTCTTCGTTTTGATAAAAAATTTCCAAAGTTTGAACGTATCGGCAATGTTAATGTTTATCGAATCGGTTTTACAAAAAAAGACGCATTAAATAAAATTTTATTTCCATTTTTGGCTTTGCCGATAGCGCTTAGTTTGCATAAAAAAGAAAAGTATCAATGCGTTTGGGCGATTATGGCGGCTTATTCCGGTTTTGCCGCGTTGTTTTTTAAATTAATGCGTCCGGAAGTAAAATATTTATTAACTCTTCAGGAAGGTGATCCGATTGATTACATAAAAAAGAAAACGCGATTTGTCCGCCCATTGTTTAAGAAAGTTTTTACAAAAGCCGATAAAATACAGGCTATATCAAATTATTTGGCATGTTTTGCCAGCGATATGGGATACAAAGGACAGGTGAATGTCATTCCAAACGCAGTTGACTTTGCGCGTTTTTCGCGGGATTTTTCAGAAAGCGAGATGGAAGAAGTAAAAAGAAATTTAAATATTCATGACAATGAAATATTACTGATTCATACCGGCCGTATTGTTTTGAAAAACGGAATCAGCGATATTATAAAATCGCTTACTTATCTTCCGGCGAATATAAAATTTTTGTCAGTTGGCTCCGGTCCTGATTTGGAAAAATTGAAAAATTTGTCCGAAGAACTTGATGTGGAGAGCCGAGTTATTTTTCATGATTTTGTTTTCCATGCTGAACTAGTCAAGTTTTTAAAGATAGCAAACATTTTTGTCCGACCATCTCTTTCCGAGGGGCTGGGAAATTCTTTTTTGGAAGCCATGGCCGCAGGATTGCCGGTTATTGCCAGCGCCAGCGGCGGAATTCCGGATTTTCTTTTTGATCCGGAAATAAACAAGGACAAAGCGCCAACCGGTCTTTTTTGTGAAGTTGAAAATCCAAAAAGCATTGCCGAAAAAGTAAAAATTTATTTGGACAACTCGGAATTGAAAGATGAAATAAAAAAGAACGCGAAAGAGATGGTTGAAAAAGAATATAGTTGGGACATTGTTGCGGGAAGAATGAAAAAATTATTTTTATATTTGTAAAAGATTTGTAATTTTGTATGATATGAAGAAAGTTGTCACAGATTTAATTAAAAAAAATAAAACAGTAATCAAATTTATAATTTCCGGCTGTACAGCGGCTGCGGTGGATTTGCTTTTTTTATACATATTTCACGGTTTTTTAAAATTAAATTTAATTTTTTCCGTGACCGCGGCTTACTTGATTGCCTTTATTGCTTCTTTTTCTTTGCAAAAATTTTGGACATTTAGAAATAAATCAAAAGACAAATTATATTCTCAAGCCGTGGTATTTTTTGCTTCTTCCGGAATCAACATGCTTTTGAATACTTTTTTGGTTAGTGTTTTGGTAAAAAATTCTCATCTTTTTTTAAGTGATAGTTTAAAATATTATTTTTTGGAAAAGTATAATATTTGGTATTTGCTTTCTCAGATGATGGTTAGCTCTGTGATTGCCTTGGAAAGTTTTCTTGTTTATAAATATCTTATATTCAAAAATAAACCCGATATTGGTTCGCGCAAAAAAAGAATTTTATTGGCCACCGGAATTTATCCCCCTGATGATGGCGGTCCTGCGTCATATGTTAAAATATTGGAAGAAGAATTGCCAAACCATAATTTTGAAGTAAAAGTAATAACTTATAGCGATGAAAAAAATAAGAAAGAAGACGATGGCGAATTAATTTATAAAGTAAAACGCGAAAAAAATATTTTATTCAGATACGCGGATTATTTCTGGCATGTTTTTAAAATGTGTTTTAAGACAGATGTAATTTATGTGCAGGGGGTCGTAAGCGAGGGATTTCCAACATCACTTGCTTGTCGTTTGGCACGTAAAAAATATATTTTGAAAATTGTGGGTGATTATGCGTGGGAACAAGGGTGTCAAAGATTCGGCGTGGAAGAGATGCTTGATGAATTTCAGTATAAAAAATATTCTTTCAAGGTCGGATTAATGCGCGCCATGCAAAAATTTACGGCTCGCGGAGCAACTAAGATTATCGTGCCCAGTAATTATTTAAAAGGCGTGGTGTCGAAATGGGGGATTGATCCGGATAAAATTGAAGTAATTTATAATGCGGTAAAAATCAGAGAAGCAGATTATTCCAGCGAGGAAGCACGCTCTTGCCTCGCGCTTTCTGGAAAAGTAATTTTATCTGTGGGGCGTTTAGTGCCGTGGAAAGGATTTCCAGCCTTGATTGAAGCCATGAAAGATGTTTTAAAAGAACATTCTGACGCGAATTTATACATTATTGGCAGTGGACCGCTAAAAGAGGAGCTGTTAAAAAAAATTGAAGAAGAGAAATTAAACGAGAAAGTGCATTTACTTGGAAAGTTGGAACGCGAAAAAGTTTTAATGTATATGCGCGCCGCCGACGTTTTTGTTTTAAATACTGCCTATGAAGGATTGTCTCATGTATTAATTGAAGCTATGGCAAGCGGTTTGCCAATTTTTACAACGCCAGTTGGGGGTAATTTAGAAATAGTTGAAGATGAAAATATGCTGTTTGCTTATAATAAAGAAGAAAAAATAGCTGAAAAGCTTAAAAAATATCTAGGACCGGAAGAAAATTTAAAGATTAAAGAAAAAATGATTAAATATAATATGATTAAAGGTAAAGATAATATGATTAAAAGTTTAGTTAAAATTATTCATGAAAATTTTAAGTTTTAGTTTGGACAATTCAATATTAGATAAAACATCTCTTTTGGCCAAGAGCACGGTTGAATATGGAAATTTAGTTGATCAATATATTGTGTTAGCGCCAAACAGGAAAAAGATTAAAGTTGAATTAGCACAAAATGTGATTGCTTACGGAGTATCTGGTTTTAATAAAGCTTTTATTTTATTTTCTATTTTTTTATTAGCAAATAAAATAATTAAAAAAGAAAAAATAAATGTTATTACTGTGCAAGATCCTTTTGAAGTTGCGTTGGTTGGATGGTTGCTCACCAAAATAAATAAAATAAATTTGAATATCCAAGAGCACGGAGATTTTTTCAGTGAAAAATATTGGCAGAAAGAAAGCATGAGAAATTATTTTCGATATTATCTTGGCAAGTTTTTAATCAAGCGAGCAGACAGTGTGCGCGTCGTGTCAAAAAAAATAAAGAAGACTTTGATAAAAATCGGCGTGGATGATAAAAAAATTATCACGGTGCCGGTCTATACAGAAGTGAGTTATTCTGAAGAAGAAAATACAGGCAGAAAGATGTTTAAGGAAATATATAAAAAAGAATTTTTGTTTTTAACTATGGGTCGGATGGTTAAACAAAAAAATATCCTCTTGTTAATCCGATCTTTTTATGAAATGAATGACAATATAAAGAAAAAATCTGTGTTAAAAATAATTGGAAAAGGGAAAGAAAAAAAGAATCTAATTAATTTAGTAAAAAAATTAAAATTAACAAATCAGGTTGAATTTTTGGATTGGACAAAATATGAAGATGTCTGGGATCAATTTTGGATGGCTGGTGCTTTTGTTTTGCCGTCAAATTATGAAGGATGGGGCAGGGTGATTATCGAAGCTGCGGCTACCAAGCTTCCAATAATTATGACTAGAGTCGGATGTGCTGACGAAGTGATTAAAAACAATGAAAGTGGTATCATAATAGACATCGGAGATCAAGAAGCATTAACAAGTGCTATGGAGGAGTTGGTAAACAATAAAGAAAAAACTGATAAGATGGGCGAAAAAGCGCAAGAAGCTATAAAAAAATTACCAAATAAAATAGAAACATTAAAATTATATAAAAAATCATGGGAAATCGCTTATGAAAATTACCATAAATAAAAATGAGTTGCGAGAAAATCTAGCTACCTTTTTAAGGTCGGCGGGATATGGTTATATTACAGACAGGAGAACGGGCAATGAAAGTTTCGTACGGCGTTTGTCGCGAGAATTTTATCCCAGATTTCACGTCTATTTTCAAGAGACGGATGATAAATATATTATCACCTTGCATTTGGATCAGAAAAAAACGAGTTATGCAGGTTCGCGCATGCACAGCGCTGAATATGATAGCGAGCTTGTTGGCGAGGAATGGGAAAGGTTGAAAAAGCTTATTGTCCAAAAAGCGGATAGAGTGGTATAATATAAAAATGAACAATTTGTTTAAAAAAAATTCCGTGGGCATTGATATTGCCGAACGGACAGTTGAGGTCGCGGAGCTATGTGGATCCAAGGAAAATCCCAAGATATTGAATATCGGCAGGGTTGAATTTGAGTCGGGGATTGTGTCTCGAGGTCGGATCAAAAAAAAGGCGCGCTTGGTTGAAGTGATAAAAGAAGCGCTTTCAAGCGCCAAGCCAGGCCCTGTCATGGGGAAGAGTGTTGTTTTTGGTTTGCCGGAATCGCAAGCATGCATCCGCGTTTTTCAATTCAAAAATTGCAACCGCGAACAACTGAAATATTTTATTCAAAGTAAAGTCAAAAAAAACATTCCGATTCCTCAAGAAGATTTGGTATATTCATATAAAATTTTAGACGGTGGTGAAGATTATATTGACGTATTGGTCGCGGCGGCGAATAAAAGAGTTCTTAATGAATGGCTTGATCTTTTTAAAGAATTAAAGTTGGATTTGAAAATATTTGACATTGAAGCATTGGCGATTTTTCGCGGTTTGGCCGCGAAGAAAGAAGAGCAACCGCTGGGCATTATTGATTTGGGCGCTTCCACAGCCAATATCTCAATTTTTGATAAAAATAAATTGCGCCATTCGCGGATTGTTTTTATAGCTGGCGATGAAATCACAAAAGACATTGCCAATAAATATCAACTTGGGTTCAGAGAAGCGGAGGAAAGAAAAGCAAATGCTGATTTGTCCGCTATGAATCAATTATCCGCGATGATTTTACAGACGCTGGATTTGATTGCCGAAGAAACAAAAAATACTTTTGAACATTGGAGCGATTCCTCAGGAAAGAAAATAGAAGAAGTACTTTTGGTCGGCGGGACAGCAAAATTCAACGGCATTGCGGAATATTTTACCAGAAAATTAAGCATAAAAACAAAAATTATTACGGAAAAAGGAGCGTCCTTTTTGCACGTTGAAGCAATTGGCTTGGCTATGCGCGGGCTTGATGACAACGTGGAGGGCGACGAACCGTTTATACCGATGCCTGTGCCGCGTGTCAAAAAGCTGAACAAAAATACACATATTAAAGAAAGTATCAGAAGCGAAGAGGTAAAATTCAAGATAATATTAGTTTTATTGATTATAATCTCCGGAGCGTTTCTTCTTGGGTTTTCCATTTTTTATAAAAGTAAAATAAATTTGCAAGAAGAGATGTATAAAAAGATAGAGAACCTCAATCTTTAAGCGTTCTTAAAAAACAGTTTTATGAATTCAAAAGAAATACGACAAAAATATTTGGATTTTTTTAAAGAAAAAGGACACGCCATAATCCCGAGCGCTTCTTTGATTCCTGAAAACGACCCGACCGTGCTTTTCACGACTGCCGGCATGCAACCGTTGGTGCCATATTTTTTGGGCGAAAAACATCCGGAAGGAAAATTGTTGACCAATTCGCAAAAATGTTTGCGCACCGATGATATTGATGAAGTCGGCGACCCCGCTCACCATACTTTTTTTGAAATGCTTGGGAACTGGTCGCTTGGAGGTTATTTTAAAGAAGAAGCTATTAAATTGAGTTGGGAATTTTTGACTGATAAGAGATGGCTCGGATTGGACAAGAACAGAATTGCTGTTTCTGTTTTTGCAGGTGACAGCGATGCGCCGTTTGACATAGAGTCTTACAATATTTGGAAAAGTTTGGGCGTACCGGAAGAAAGAATCGCTGAACTGCCCAAAAAAAATAATTGGTGGGGAATGGCGACCGGTCCATGCGGTCCGGACACGGAAATATTTTGTTGGACAGGAGAAGCGGACGAAATACCGGAAAGCTTTGACGATGACAACGAGCTGTGGGTTGAAATCTGGAATAACGTCTTCATACAATATAATAAAAAAAGTGACAATACCCTTGATGCGCTTTCGCAAAAAAATGTGGACACAGGCATGGGTCTGGAGCGCATTGTTTCTGTTATGAATAATTTGGGAGATGATTATAAGACAGATTTGTTTATAGATATTATTAAGAAAATTGAAGAAGCATCCGGCAAGAAGTATGACGACAATCAAAAAGTTTTCAGAATAATCGCAGACCATATTAAGGCCGCGGTTTTTATGATAGCTGACGGACTAGTCCCTGGTAAAAACGGAAACGCTTATGTTCTGAGAAGATTAATAAGACGCGCCAAATATTATTATGACTTGATTGAAGTCGAAAAATCATTTTGTTTACTCATTGAGCCGGTGATATCAATATATAAAGATATTTATCCGGAACTACTTGAGAAAAAAGATTATATTGAAAAAATTATAATGGACGAAGAAGACATTTTTGTTGTCCATCTGGGGTTTGGTAAAAAAATGTTAGAAAAAATTATAGCTGAAGAAAAATATATTTCGGGCGATAATGCATTTTTACTTTATTCAACATATGGTTTCCCTTTTGAATTAATAGTTGATATAGCAAAAGAAAAAAATATTGAAGTTGATATAGATGATTTTAACAAGAAGAAATTAGCTCATCAAAATCTTTCCCGCACAGCTTCATCTGGCATGTTTAAAGGGGGTTTGGCGGATGCAAGTGAAGAAACAACAAAGCTTCACACAACAGCGCACCTATTATTGTCTGCTCTTAGAAAAGTCTTGGGTGATAATGTTGTTCAGAAAGGAAGCAATATCACATCAGAAAGATTAAGATTCGACTTTTCATATCCAGAAAAAATGACTGATAATCAAAAAGAGGAAGTTGAAGGGTTGATAAACAAGGCGATAGAAAAAGAACTTCCGGTGACTGTTGAAGAAATGAATCTTGATGAGGCGAAGAAAAGAGGCGCTATGGGCGTGTTTGAGTCAAAATACGGAGAAAAGGTAAAAGTTTACACAATCGGCGCGGAAAATGATGTTTTTTCCTCTGAAATTTGTGGCGGACCGCATGTTGAAAACATTGGCAAACTTGGCAAATTTAAAATTAAAAAAGAAGAGTCATCCAGCGCCGGCGTGAGAAGAATTAAGGCTATTTTGAGTTGAATATTTTTATTGTCTAATATTAGATAAAATTCTATATTTAAGAAATCCATCCCCAGTACTATTGACAATAAACATATTTAAATATATAATTATTTTACAGATAATATTATAAATTATTTATAAAATTATTTACCAACGTTTTGGTAAAATTTTTAAATTTTGCCAAATTTTTTGTATTTAATGCCTGAAGAAGACAAAAAACAAAAATCTTTAAATTCAAAAGACTTTATTGAAACAAGGGGCGAGGTTGTGGAACTTATGCCCGCTGCTACGTTCAAAGTCGTGCTTGAAAACGGACACGAGATTTTAGCGCATTTATCCGGTAAAATGAGAATGCATAAAATAAGATTGTTGCCTGGAGATAAAGTAAAATTACAAATAAGTCCTTATGATTTGAATAAGGGAAGAATAGTTTATAGAATGTAATAAGTCATATGAAGGTAAGAGCATCAGTAAAAAAAATTTGTAAAGATTGCAAAATAATTCGTCGTTTTGGACGAGTACATATTATTTGCAAAACCCCGAAACATAAACAAAGGCAGGGGTAATTTTTTGTTTATAAAAATATAAAAATTATAAAATATGGCAGTAAGAATAGCCGGTGTAACAATTCCGAATGAAAAAAGGGTTGAAATATCAATAACCTATATTTTTGGTATTGGCAATATGGTTTCCAAGGAAATTTTAAAGAAAACAAAAATTGATCCAAGCACCAGAGTAAAAGATTTGAAAGAGGAAGAAATAAAGATACTTAGAGACACAATCGAAAAGGGATATAAAATAGAAGGGGATTTGAGGCGAGAAATTGTTGGTAATATAAAGCGTTTGAAAGAAATTGGTTGTTATCGCGGTGTGAGACATTCCAAAAATCTTCCGGTTCACGGTCAAAGAACAAAAACAAACAACAGGACTGTTCGCGGCGGAAAAAGAGTGACTGTCGGGTCGGGAAGAAAAATTGCCGGGCAAAAAACATAAAAAATAATTTACATACATAATTTTAATATGCCAGAAGAAAAAAAAGAAAACAAAAAAGAAGATGTTAAAGAAGATGTTAAAGAAGATGTAAAAGAAAACACGGTACCAAAAACCGCTGATGTTAAGCCTGTTGACAGCAAGGAAGAGGAAAAAATTTTGGAAGTGAGAAAAGACAGTTTGGGGATGGAAGAACTTCCTGAAGATATACAAAAGAAACTGGAAAAAAAGAAGACTGACAAGGATGGTAAGCCAACGAAAAAAATAAGAAAGAAAAAGAAAAAAACCAAGAGAAGCGTTTCTGTGGGCAAGGCTTTTATTAAAGCAACCTATAACAATACCATAGTAACTTTGACTGATACGCAAGGAGACGTCTTGTCGTGGGCCAGCGCCGGCGTGGCCGGTTTCAGAGGGCCAAAAAAATCAACTCCATATGCCGCTCAAATAATTACCAGAATCGCTGTTGGAAAAGCCAGAGAAGAATACGGCTTGTCTGAAGTTTCTGTTTTTATTAATGGCGTGGGCACAGGAAGAGAATCAGCAGTAAGGTCATTAAATAATAATGGATTAATAGTGACATCTATCAAAGATATCACTCCAATTCCTCATAACGGCTGTCGAGCTAAAAATCCACGAAGGGTATAACTCATCAACTGAAGAAGCATAATAATATGGGAAAAAATTTAGAACCAAAATGTAAACAATGTAGAAGGACAGGTGAAAAGCTGTTTTTAAGAGGTGAGCGATGTAAAACAACCAAGTGCGCCATGGTAAAAAGAAATTATCCGCCAGGTTTTCATGGTCCCAAACAAGGATCCAAAAAAAGAATGTCTGATTATGGCGAACGATTGAATGAAAAACAAAAAGGAAAGAAACAATATAATTTATTGGAAAAACAATTTAAAATTACTTTTTATAAAGCACGTAAAAAAAGCGGTGACACGGGAGAGAATTTTATTCAGCTTTTGGAAACCAGGCTGGATAACGTTATTTATAGATCAGGAGTTGCCACGTCTCGCGCTCAGGCTAGACAGTTTGTCAATCATGGTCAGTTTACGGTTAACAATAAAGCAGTAAAAATACCTTCATATGTTGTTAAAGCGGGTGATGTTGTAAAAATAAAATCCAACAAAAAAACAAGCAAAATTTTTAAAGATATTTCAGAAAAATTGAAGAACTTTGAATTCCCGGGATGGCTCAGCGTTGACTTAAAAGATTTGTCCATCAAGGTGTTAAGAAGTCCTGAAATGAAAGAAGTAAATTCAAATTTTAATATGCAGATGATTATTGAATATTATTCTAAATAATTATATAAGTAATTGGCGGTTTGCAATAAATTCCCAATTACAAACGAAGTTATGCAAAACATAGCATTGCCAAAAACAATTCACTACGAAAAAAGTGGTGAACAGAATAGAAGCCAGATAATAATTGAACCTTGCTATCCCGGGTATGGTATTACTTTGGGAAATTCTGTTAGGCGTGTTTTGCTTTCTTCTTTGCAAGGTGCTGCCGTTGTCGGAGTAAAAATAGAAGGAATAAGTCATGAATTTACAACCTTGTCCAATCTCAGGGAAGATATTTTGGAATTTGTCATGAATTTAAAGCAATTGAGAGTAAAAATATTTACTGATGAAATTGAAAAATTGGATTTGAAATTACACGGTAAAAAAGAAATTGAAGCCAAAGATATTTCGCAGAATAGCAACGTGGAGATTGTGAATCCGGAGCTTTCTTTGGGCGCGATAACTGACATGGCCGGTTTGGTTGACGCTGAAATCTATGTTAAAAAAGGCATGGGATATGAAACAGTTGATATGCGTGAAGATAAAAGAAAAGAAATCGGTTATATTGAAATAGATTCAAATTATTCTCCTATCGTGTCTGTCGGCGTAAATATTGAAAATGTCCGCGTTGGTAAAGAGACAAATTGGGAAAAATTAATTATTGATATAAAAACCGACGGAACAATTGAACCGGAAGTAGCCTTTGAGAACAGCGTCAAGATATTAATTGAACAGTTCAGTGCTTTATTACAAGATGTTGAGAAACCAAAAAAGGTTGATGAAGATATTGAAGAAGATAAAGATGAGGGTAAAGATGAGGGTAAACAAGAAGAAGAAATAAACACAGAAGACGCGCCGAAAAAAAGGAGAGGTCGACCGAAAAAAATATAGCATAATTCATCCGTAATATAGTTATATATGAGACATAAAGTAAAAGGAAAAAAATTAGATAGAAAAAAAGCGCCGAGAGAGATGATGTTAAAGAATCTCGCTTCTAGCGTTATTATATACGAAAAAGTAAAAACTACCGAAGCCAAGGCAAAAGCCGTGAAATCTTTGGTGGAAAAAATCATTACCATTTCTAAAAAAGGGGATTTGACCAGCAGAAGAAAATTAATTTCAATACTTCCTCAAAAAATGGCCATAAAAAAAGTAATAGAAGTTATAGCGTCAAGATACAAAGACCGCAACGGTGGTTATGTCCGCATCGTGAAATTGAATCAAAGAATAGGTGACGGCGCAAAAATAGCTCAAATTGAATTAGTTTAAATTTATGAAACAAGAAAGAAAGCTTTATAAAATTGACGCGAAAGACAAGGCTGTGGGTCGGTTGGCAACAGGCATTGCTTTGATTTTGCGCGGAAAAAACAGACCAGAATTTGAAAAACATCTTGATTGCGGTGATATTGTTGAAGTTATAAATATTTCCGAATTAAAATTTACAGGAAAGAAAATGGAACAAAAAAAATATTACAGACATTCTGGCTACCCGAGCGGACTTAAAGAAATAAAAATGAAAGATTTAATGCAAAAAAATCCCGGTGAAATTTTAAAAAGAGCGGTAAAACAAATGCTACCGCCGGTAAAATTCAGGGATGCAATGTTAAAAAGATTGATTATTAGATAATTTTATGGCAAAAGAAGAAATTAAATTCAAAGGTAAATATACGGAAATGACCGGCAGAAGAAAGTCGTCGGTGGCTCGCGTGCGAATTTATAAAAGCGGTAGAGGCATGATTGCCATTAACGGCCTTAAGGAGGACAATTATTTTACTATTGATAAAATCACTATAATTAAACAACCGATAAAATTAACCGGCCTTAAAGATGCGGATATTTCCATTGTTGTAAATGGCGGAGGAAAAAAATCGCAAGCTGAAGCAACTCGCCACGCGATTGCCAAGGCATTGGTAAAAATAAACGAAGAATTTAAAGCGCCTTTGAGAGCCAAAGGTTGGTTGACTAGAGACGCAAGAGTGAAGGAAAGAAAGAAACCTGGGCTGAGAAAGGCGAGAAGAGCCCCACAATGGAGCAAACGTTAAGCTTTTTGTTTTTATATATTTTTAATTGGATTCGGTATTGCCTAAGGTGGCACACGGCGATTGCGGATAAACGCAATCGTCTTTTTTTATCTCATCTTTTATGATAAAATAACAACATGCCTGAAAAAATACATAATATTGCTAAAAATACATCATATTTTACCATCGCCTTGGTGTTACAAAAGGTGATTTCTTTTACTTATTTTGCTGTCTTGGCGAGCGCCTTGACCCCGGGTGAACTGGGAAAATATTATTTTGCTATTTCATTTTCTACAATATTCTCCGTCTTTATTGACGTGGGAATGGCGAATGTCTTGACCAGAGAGATTGCCAAGAGTAAAGAAGACGCAAATAAATTATTATCAAATTCATTGGCAGTCAGAATTCCGCTGTCTATTATTTCTTTTTTAATCGTTGTTATTTTAATAAATTTTTTATCGCCGGATGATCCACTGACCAGAACGCTGGTTTATTTTTCAGCAGCCTGCATGGTTTTTGATTCGTTTACACTCGGATTTTTTTCAGTTATCCGCGGTTTTCATAATTTGAAATTTGAAAGCATTTCCAGCGTAGTTTTTCAATTTATTGTTTTATGTTTAGGGCTATTAATAATCAAATCAGAGCTAGGGCTTATCTGGCAGATGAGCGCGTTGACAGTCGCCAGCTTTTTTATTCTCATTTATTCAATGTTGCTTATAAAATTCAAATGGAAATTGAAATTTTTTCAAGGCATAAACATCGAATTTATCAAATCCATGGCCGTGATTGCGCTGCCATTTGCCGTCTTCGGAATTTTACAGCGCTTACTTACTTATTCGGATTCAATATTTTTGAAATTTATGGCCGGTGACGAGGCCGTGGGTTTTTATCAATTTTCTTTTAAAATAATATTTGCTTTACAATTTTTGCCCATGGCTTTTGTGGCCTCTCTCTACCCGGCCTTTTCTTCATATTGGAAAAATAACCGAGAACAGCTTGCGGTCAGTTTTGAGCGGGCGATCAATTATTTGGTTATGATTTCTTTGCCAATCAGCCTTGGCATTGCCATTTTGTCTGATCGGGTGGTGTTCATTTTAAATCCGGGGTATTATGGCGCCATCTTGCCCTTACGCATTGCGATTTTTTCCTTGTTTTTTATTTTTATAAATTTTCCAATCGGCTCGCTCTTGAATGCGACTGATCGGCAAAAAATTAACACCAGCATTATGGCCGCTGGCCTTGCCTTGAGCGTGGCTGCAAATCTTGTTTTGATTCCCAAATATGGAGCAGCAGGTGCGGCCACCACAGTGCTCTTGGTCAATCTTTTTATGTTTATATTAGGCGCGTTACAAGTTCCGAAAATTATCAAATATCGTGTCCGTAAAAATTTTATTATGTTGGTCAAGGTGTTTGTCGCTTCCGCAATCATGTCTTTTGCGGTATGGAAATTGAAATACGACGTAAACATATTTCTTTTGTCAGCAACAGGAGGAGTCATTTATTTTATTATTTTATTTATATTAAAAGGCATAAAGAAAGAAGATCTGTCCAGTATTTTAAAGTCGTTTAAAAAATAATATGGAAAAAAAGAAAAAAACACTATTATTTACCCTGGAATATCCTCCATTTAAGGGCGGTGTGGCAAATTATTACTGGAATGTGGTAAAATATTGGAAAGAGAAAGACAATATCGTCGTGTTAAATAATAATCATGACGAGTTATTAAATTCAAAAATTTTCCCAAAATGGTTGCCGAGCGTGTTTTGTTTATATCAGAAGATTAAAAAAAAGAAGATAAAGAAAATAATTGTAGGACAGATTCTTCCTTTGGGGACAGCCGCTTATATTGTTTCGCGTTTCACAAAAACGCCATATGCTGTAATTTTACACGGAATGGATTTTGTTTTCGCCGGAAAAAGCGCGCGCAAAAAGTTTATTAGAAATATTATATTAAAAAATTCTTCAGAAATAATTTGCGCGAATCATTATACAAAAGATTTATTAAAAAAAGAATGCAACCACGAAGCGGCGCTGAAGGCAAAAGTTGTGAATCCTGGCGTGGAAAGTTTTGCACCATATTTTGACCGAGAAAAAATAGATAAAATAAAAAAGAATTATAATCTTTCAAATAAATTTGTTATATTTTCCCTGGGACGACTGGTAAAAAGAAAAGGTTTTGATAAAATGATCGGCGCGATGCCGGATGTCTGGGAAAATTTTCCAAACACAGTATATGTGATTGCCGGCGATGGCCCGGACAAAGAGTATTTGAAAGCGGAAGTTGAAAAAATTTCAGCTGAATTACGGAAAAACATTTTTTTTACCGGAAAATTATCTGAAGAAGAAAAATGGTTATGGCTTCATATTTGTGATTTGTTCGCCATGCCCAACCGTGATATTAACGGTGACATTGAAGGATTTGGCATTGTTTTTTTGGAAGCCAATATCGTTGGCAAACCGGTTATTGCCGGAAAAAGCGGGGGAGTGGCCGACGCCGTGGAAGATTATGAAAACGGCATATTGGTTAATCCACGCGATAAAGATGAAATATCCGGGAAAGTTACCGAACTTATTTCAGATATAGTTCTTCGCCAAGCCTTGGGCGAAAACGGCATGCGCAGAGCCGTGAAAAAATTCAATTGGCCAGGACAGGCGAAAAAAATTTATAACATAATAAATATATAACCATACAACTATGATATCTATTATTATTCCGCTTTATAATCAAGCCAAAAAATTGGACAAGTGTTTGGAAGGCGTAAAAAAACAAACATATCAAAATTACGAAATCGTTGTTATTAATGATCGGTCAAGCGACAGTTTAAGCAAGATTGTGGAAAAAAATAAAAATAAATTCGGCTACAAAATAAGATTCATCCATAATTTTATAAATCATGGCGCGCCCTATGCAAGAAATAAAGGAGTTGGAAGATCCAAGGGAGAATATGTTATTTTTTGCGACGCCGACGTAATTATGGAGCCTAATATGTTGCGAGAAATGCTTAATAAATTAAAAACAAGTCCGACAGCAAGTTATGCTTATTCCGGATTTAAATTCGGGCATAAAAAATTCCGTTGTTTTCCTTTTGACGCGGAAAAATTGAGAAAAACGCCATATATTCACGCTACTTCGTTGATCAGAAGAGAGCATTTTCCGCGCGCAGGCTGGGATGAGAGCTTGAAAAAATTTCAAGACTGGGATTTATGGCTCAATATGCTCAATAATGGACACACGGGAATATTTATAGATAAAATTTTATTCAAAGTTTTGCCCGGAGGAACAATGAGCTTATGGCTCCCGTCATTCGCTTATAGATTGTTGCCATTCTCAAAAAGAGTCAGAGAATACAAAAACAGCATGGCAATTATAAAAAAGAAATATAATATAAGATAATATAATACAATGAAAAAGACATTTTTTTTAATTTTTATAATAATATTTCTTTCCGGATGTGGATTAAAATATTCCGTTGACGAACCGCATTTGATTATTGATAATAAAAAAATAAAAATAGAAATCGCGGATGATTACGTAGAGATAGTAAACGGCTTGAGCGGTAGAGAGTATTTGGAAAAAGAGAGCGGAATGCTTTTTGTTTTTAATGACAAGCAGATTCGTGATTTTTGGATGAAAAATATGCGCTTCCCGTTGGATATTATTTGGATAAACGACAATAAGATAATAGATATCAGTAAAAATTTATTGCCTGAAGGTGAAAATCCTCTTAATCATTATTATTCGCCAAAGCCGGTAAATTATGTTTTGGAAGTCAACGGCGGATTCTGCGAAAAAAATAATATCAAAACAGGGGATAGTGTTAAAATAATATATGACTGATTTTTTTGGTAAAATATTCAAACAAACGATTCTTTATATCATCTTGGTTGAACTTCTTTCTTTCGCCGGATATTTTTTTCCAAGCGTGAATACGATCGCTTTTTTCGCGATTATTATTATTGTTTTTTTTCTATCTCTTAAAAATTTAGAAACAGGGATATTTATTATGCTGGCTGAACTGTTTATCGGCTCGTTTGGCAAGCTTTTCTATTTTGAACATGACGGATTATTAATTTCTATCCGAGTTGCTTTATGGCTTGTGATTATGTCGGTTTGGTTGGGAAAAATGATTACAGAATTAATCAAGACAAAGAAAATCTCTATCAAAGACTTTTTTAATTTCGGCTATATAAAATATTTTTTAATATTATTTGTTTTTATTATATTTGGTATACTCAATGGTTTTATTAATAATAACGGTTTTGGAAATATTTTTTTGGACGCGAACGGTTGGTTTTATTTTTCACTTATTTTCCCGATGTATTTTGTGTTTAAAAATGATTTTCAGAAAAAAATGTCTTCCGTGTTACAAATATTTTCTGCTTCAATTTTGTGGTTGAGTTTTAAAACTTTTTTTCTTTTATTTATTTTTTCACACAGTATGATGGTTATGCTTGATTTGTATGGCTGGGTGCGGACGTCTGGCGTTGGGGAGATAACTATGATGAGCGAGTTGGGTGGGTTTTATAGAATATTTTTTCAATCGCATATTTATATTGTTGCCGGCTATTTCTTGTTTTTTCTTTTTTCAGTCAAAAATATAAGCAAATATTTTGTAACTTTATTTTTATTATTATCTTTGTTTAATGCCGTGAATATTATCAGTTTATCCAGAAGTAATTGGGTTGGTTTTTTGGGCGGAATGATTTTGGTTTTTATGTTTATATTATGGAAACTCGGATTGAAAAAGTTTATTTATTCAATATTTCTTTTTATATTATCAGCCGCGCTCGGGTTTATTTTTGTTTTTATTGTTGTAAAATTTCCATATCCAAAACCAACCGCGGATTTTGGGATGGATTTGTTTTCACGACGCGCGCAAATTTCCGAAGAGGCCGGCGTGTCATCGCGCTGGGCATTACTGGATAAATTATGGCCGGAAATAAAATCCGCGCCAGTGCTCGGAAAAGGATTCGGAGCGGTTATTTCATATAAATCAAGCGATCCGAGAGTGTTGTCGCAAACCGCTGACGGAAATTATACAACATTTTCATTTGAATGGGGCTGGCTGGATACGTGGCTGAAGCTCGGATTTTTTGGCGTTGCTTCGTATTTATTTTTAATATTTATAATTATATATAACACTTTTATTTATATAAAAAATAAAATTGTATTAACAGACATTGATTTGATAATAGTAAGCTCAGTTGTCGCGCTTGCGGTTTTGGGAATGATAAATTTTTTCAGTCCATATTTAAACCATCCCCTTGGCATTGGATATCTTTTGATAGTTTCCTTTTTTAATGAAAAAACAGCCAATATTAAATAATATTTGACTACTTGTAATATTATTTATTTTATTGTAT
>JBDRDI010000039.1:0-58043 GCA_043820875.1 bacterium | reverse complement strand
CGGACTACGACGCGCAACCTCGGCAGAGTCCTCTGCGGAGAGACTCTGCCGGAACAGGAATGGGAATATCTAAGTTTAATTTTTTATCTTTCTGTCCCGTCGTAGTCTCTCCGCAGAGGACTACGACGCCGTGTCGGATAGAAAACCTCGGCAGAGTCCCCTGCCTCGCTTCTCTGAAGCTACGCGGAGGAGAGCGAGGAGACTCTGCCGGGACAAAACGTGAAACGCGTTTAAAGTTTTATGTTTTATATTATATGCGCAAAATATTATTACAACTAAATAAATTATTTGAATTTGGCCTGTATCTCTTTATTTTTCTTTTGCCTTTGCAAACCAGGTTGATTATCAAGCAAGCCAGCTTGGGAGGGTTTGATTTTGAACCCGGCACGGTAAGTCTATATTTGACTGATATTGTTTTGGTTATTTTGCTAATATTTTATTTTTTTATCCGTTCTTCAGCCAAAAAAAATGAAGAGATTGATTTTATTTGGATAATAATTGCCGGATTTGAATTTGTTATTATTGTCGGGCTGTTTTTTGCGCCGGAAAAATTCACGGCTCTTTACGCCTACGCGCGTTTTCTTTTGGGCGTGGGAGTATTTTGGCTGATTTCTAAAGCCAAATTTGATAATTTTAAAATGACATTCAGTTTTCTTTCCGGAATTTTTGTTTCAGCTGTTTTCGGCATTTGGCAATTTTTGTCGCAGGAAACTCTCGCGAGTAAGTGGTTCGGACTTGCGGCGCATTCGGCATCTGACATGGGAGCGTCAGTCATTGAGGTGGCGGCAGGTGGCAGGTGGCTTCGCGCTTACGGCTTTTTGGATCACCCCAATATGCTCGGTGGTCTTATCGCTGTCGGACTTTTATTTGCCATCGCCGAACTTTTTAAAAATAAAAATAATAAAAATAATAAGAATGACTTATTTTTATTAGCGATAATTTCCGTTTTTTTGGTTGCGTTGTTCTTTACATTTTCCCGCGCCACTTTCTTGGGATTTTTCACGTGTCTCGCGATAATTATTTTTTTAATGATTATAAAACATGATTTACTTGGACAAAAAATCGCGCTGAGAATTCTTTTATTGTCTGTCACCGTGTTTTTTATTTTTGGAAATATTTATCAAGATATTTTTTCCGCCCGCGTAGAAGTTGAAACGCGATTGGAATTAAAATCCGTCAGCGATAGAAAAGAAGAAACAAAGATTGCTTGGAACATTTTTCGCGATAATAAATTTTTTGGAGTTGGTTTGGCAAATTATGGTTTTGCGGTGAAAGAAAAATTGGGGGATGAGAGGAGTTATGCCGATTATCAACCGGTTCATAATGTTTATTTGCTTGTCTTGGCAGAAACCGGCTTGATTGGATTTATGTTTTTTATCTGGATTTTATCTTATATCTTTATCAAGCAATGTCGGCGCGGATATTTGCAGATATCGTTGTTGGTTTTAATTTTAATTATGTTTATGTTTGACCACTGGTGGTGGAGTTTGCATTTTGGCATATTTCTTTTTTGGTTTGTTTTGGGGGTAATATATAGAGGAGAGGAGGACTATAATAGAACGGAAAAATAAATAGAATAAAGATTTATAATTGTATAGGCGTAAAATATTGCGCCTTTATTTTTTTTTGTTTAAATCCAGTATTTTATTATTAGCCATTAAATAGCACTTTTTGTGACAATAGATGACAATAATAAGATAATAGAGTAATATAGTAAATAATAATATATATTAGAGTAATATAGTAAATAATAGTATATATTAGAGTAATATAATAAATAATAGTCTATATTGGAGTAATATTATAAATTATAAGTTATAATAGAGTATGATTATAGAATGTGCATAACTTTTTGTTGACAATGGACGACATATTTTTGTATAATAGAGGTAGATTGTTGATAACTTTTTTCTTGACAAAATAATATGAAAAAAGTTTTAAACAATACTAATTATTTAAAATAATTTTTAGACAAAAAATTTAAAGTAAAGACAGGTGTTTAAAAGAGACGACATTCTCACAATTCAAGAAGCCGCCAAAGTTCTTAGCGTAAGCAAAAGAACTGTTTATCGTTGGATTGATTCCGGTGATTTAAAGGCGGCACGCATCGGCAGGAAAACCTACCGTGTTTTTGAGTCCGAATTGGATAAATTTGTCCGAAAGTATATGAAGTAAAAATAATTAAATATGAAATATTTTAAGAAAACAATTTGCTCGGCAGTTATAGCCTCCATGTTAATAGCGGGCGTTTCAGTACGGGCGGAATTCAGAAGTGATAGTTATGTTATTTTTGAAAATATTAATCATTATTTTGACGGGCCGGTTATTACCGGAGTGACAACGTCGTCAATTGATTCAGACACGGTAACAATCACGTGGAGCACGGATGTTTTGGCAAACAGTTTTGTTGTTTATAGTATAAATAGCGACATGTCCGATAGTTTTGAACAAGGTACGGATTCCAAAACTTATACCAGTCATTCAGTGGCCCTTGTCGGCTTGTCGGCGGTGGAACAATACTATTATCAAGTAAGATCAGAAAGAGTCAACGGCGGAATTACCACTGATTCAACAATCAATAGTTTTACCACCGCGCAGTCTTCAGGAACTCTGGCTTCTGTTGGCGGAGGAGTATTGGTCATTACCAGAGGCGAAGAAATTCCGCCACTGGTCACGGATGTGCGAATAGCCGGAGTTGGTAATGATGCCATGACAATTTCATGGGAGACGGATGAGCCGTCTACAAATTTTATTGAATACGGTTTGACGCCAAGTTATGGAGAGACATATGGCAACTGGGCAACTTCCACTGACCATACAGTTACGGTTAATAATCTTCTGCCGGCTTCAAGATATTATTTCCGCGCGCTTTCCAGTGACAAATGGGGCAACGTTGGATATTCAAATCAAATGACGCTCATTACTTTGACAGCGGATGGGGAGGTGGTGGAAGAGCCTTTGCCGATTGAAGAAGCTCAAGCGATTGAAGCGGAATCTGAAAATTTTTTCACTCGTTTCTTCCCTGAAATAAATTTTACCGAAATCAATCTTTCTCAAATAGGTACACTCGCGGACTTGGAGAATCTTCTTCCCGCGCCCGCTTTTTCCACTTCGCCGACAGCGGAAATTGATGGCAATAACGCGCGTATCGTTTGGACAACGGATGTGAATTCAAATTCGCTTGTGGCCATTGCGCCGGAAGACGATTATTCGCCCGGCGCCGCGGAACCATATATTGAAATTACCGGGAATTCGGAAGAGTTTGTACAAAATCATGAAGTGCGTTTATATAATTTACTGCCCAATACCGCATATCATTTTCAAGTGAGAAGTAAAACCAGACTTGGGCAGACAGCGAGATCCATTGATGCCATTTTTACAACCGGTTCGGAAGGACTCCGAATATCAAATTTTTTCAGTCAAGTGCAAGACGCGGAAACAGCCACGTTCAAATGGGTGACCAACAAAGAAGCTGATTCGGCAGTAAAAATAACCCCATACCGCAACAATGTTTTGGCCGTGGATGAATCCAGAGTGTTTCGGGACAATGCCATGACTGCCATCCATGAAATAATCGTGGCGAATTTTGAGGGCGGAACGATTTATGAAGTTGAATTATCCAGCGTGGATGCAATCGGCAGCTTGGCCAGCGAAACAATTTCCATGTTTTCTACGAGCGCTGATGATTTACCTCCGGTGATTTCTTATATCAGAGCCGATTCAACCGTTTTTGTGGACAAGAGCAATAAAATTCAAACAGTTATTTCTTGGATGACCAATGAGCCGTCCACATCAAAAGTTTATTATCAAGAAGGCGTTCGTTCCGGTATTGAGCAATTTAGAAATTCCACGGAATTAAATACTGATTACGCGAAAGAGCACGTAATGGTGGTGTCAAAATTCAAGCCTGGGAAAGTTTATAGTTTCAGAGTGGAGAGTATTGATTCCGGAGGCAACACGACAATATCATCGGCTCACACTTTAATGACTGCCAAACAGCAAGAATCAATAGTCCAAATGATATTAAGAATATTGGAAGAAACTTTTGGGTGGTTGAAAGACTTGATTAATCGTTAACAATTGACAATTTTTTCTTCACAGTCGTTGGTGTCTTAGGACGATAGGATATCAACGATTGGGAAGAATCCCAATAAAGTACTTGCTTACAAGCAAGTCCCCATGCAAAGTCGTAGCTTGTCAAAAACCTCATGTCTTTTCCCTCCTCTTTAATTACGAAGAGGAGGGGAGGAAGAGGTTTGAGAGGGGAAAGAAAAAACCGTTTCATTTGTCATTCCGAACCCGCCGCAGGGCGAGGAATCCCTTCGACAAGGCAAGAGATAAAAACGCGAATGCCGTAAGAATATGTTAATTGCCATCCGTTGCTCAGTTAATCCTCGTTGAAATGGTTTATGCCAAAATTCGCGCGATTAAAAAGTCGAAGCGATTCCTCACCCCGCTGCGGCGCGGGGATTCGGAATGACAAAAATAAAAAAGCGCGGGGATTCGGAATGACAAAATATAAATTAAATATAAAATGGAAAAGTTAATTAGGACAATTGCAAAATTTGTACTGGCGCCAATCGTGTTGACGGCGATTTTTGCTGTGCAAATTTGTCCTCTTCCGGCTCGCGCGCAGACCGTTCCGTTCATGCTTAATTTTTCCGGCAAAGTGACTACTACGGCCGGCGGGGAAATCGCGGATGGAAATTATGACTTTGTTTTCAGCTTATATGCTTCATCAACCAGCGGTACTGCCATTTGGACGGAAACTTTGAATGCGGCTAATATGTTCTCCGGAACAATCAGTGCCGTGGATAGTGTTTCTGACGGTATTCAATATACTTATTCCGCCGGACTTGCGACAACAACACTCAGGGTCGGACAATATCTTACCGATTCCACTGCGTCGGATTACGCTTTGATTGTTGGATATGGCAACGATAATAATACAATCATTGTAGCCAGCACCTCAGAGACCTGGACAGTTGGAGACAGCATTAACAACCGCCCGCGCATTGAAGGCGGAATTGTGGATGTGAATTTGGGCTCGGTGGAGGATATTTCAACCACCGATTTCAGCGACTCAATGTATTTGGAAATAACATTCAATGGCGAATTGATGCAACCCAGAAAACTCACGACTTCTTTCCCGTACGCTTTTTACGCCATGGAAGTCGGCGGCAAAAGAGAAGGTGAATTCGCGACTCTTTCGGAAGACGAAACCGTCACTGGCGCATGGAGCTTTAATAATATTGTTGATATAGCGACAAGTTCAAGCGATACGGCGTTGACTGTCACTCAAAACGGATCCGGAAATATCGCGGAATTTTTAAGCGGGGCAACCAGCTCCATGATTATATTAAATAGTGGCTATGTGGGCGTCGGCACTTCAACACCGTTAACCAACTTTGTCGTGTACGGAGATGCTTTACTGGAAGGTGCTGACAGATATTTGAATTTTGGCTATGACACTGGCACGTCCGGATATGGCTTTAGGGATTCGGCAGGCGCGATGCAATATAAAGACTTGTCCGGTTCGTGGATTAACATAGATAGTTTGGCGTCTTCTTCCGGTTTGGTTGAATTGGGAGACGCGGGTCAAATTGCTTATTACGCCGCGGACGGAACAGCTCTTTCCGGCACTTCCACAATATTTATGATGCCGAACGGGAATGTCGGCATCGGCACCACCACGCCAGCCTACACTCTCGATGTTTACGGGAATACAAGGATAGATGGAGCATTAACCGTAAATTATGCTTCAACAACCGACCTTACTGTCGCTTCAGACTTATGGACAGGAACATTAACCGCCGCAACGCAAGCGTCAACGACAAATTTGATAGTCAGTGGCAGTTCAACATTCAACACTGGTAATTTCAACGGCTATCTCGGAGTGGGAAGCTCAACCCCGTTCACCAACTTCACAGTCGCCGGCAACATGATGGCAACTGGAATGTTGTATGACAATGCTTATTCTGCCGGCACGAACGGCATGATTTTGCAGACTACCGGCACAGGATATAATTGGGTGGCGACTTCCACTCTGGGGCTTTATGATTCCCTCTCTGACATGACATTGGCAACAGGCAACATCTACATCGGCGATGCCAGCAATAATCCGATTGCGACTTCTTCTATTTATATGGATACAAATGGGAATGTGGGCATCGGCAACATTTCTCCGTCATATAAATTAGACGTGGGTGGTTTTATAAATACAAATCAATATTCCGGATACAAACAAGCCGGCAATACTATTTTATATGCTTCCAGCACGAATAAAGGAACATTTGTGGGTGAAGATGCTGGAAAAGATGTTTTGGCTGATGGGCTGTATAATACTTTTATTGGTTATCAGGCGGGATATAACAACACCACCGGCTCGAATAACTCAGCTATAGGATATAATTCTCTCCACACTAACACCACCGGCTCATTTAATTTAGCTATGGGAAGTTATTCTCTTAGTTCCAACACTACCGGCTCAAATAATTCAGCTATGGGAGTCAGCTCTCTTCTTGCCAACACCATCGGCAAAGGTAACTCAGCTATGGGAAGGGATTCTCTCGTTGCCAACACCGAGGGGGATTATAATACGGCTATGGGATATAATTCTCTCTACACCAACACCACCGGCTCAAGTAATTCAGCTATAGGAAATGATTCTCTCCGCTTCAACACCACCGGCTCAAATAATTCAGCTGTGGGACGGTCATCTCTTTACTCCAACACCACCGGCTCGAGTAATTTAGCTGTGGGATATGCTTCGCTTCCTTTCAACACTACCGGCTCAGATAATTCAGCTATGGGATATTATTCTCTTTATTACAACATTTCCGCCACTTCCTCTGTCGCTATCGGAGCTTATGCCGCGCAAGGTTCAGCCAATTATTCCAACCAAAATGGCGTCTATATCGGATACCGAAGCGGTTATGCTGTCCAAACAGGTTCAGATAACAATACCTTCCTCGGTTATCAATCAGGACTTGCCAACACCACCGGAGCTAATAATTTGTTATTGGGCTATCAGGCAGGGGATAATATTACTACAGGTTCAAATAATATTATTATTGGCTATGACGTTGATGCTTCTTCCACTGCTTCATACAAATTCTTAAACATCGGTGATACGATTTATGGAGATATGAACGCGGGGTATGTGGGGATTGGGACGACCAGCCCACAATATAAGTTGGATGTGGCAGGAGTTATAGCGTCTAATTATGGTCCTTATGGTTCAGTTAATGGAACAATCAGACTGGGCGGTATTTCAGGACCGACAGAATACGCGGATATCGTTTATGATGATTCTGGATATACGACTTTGACTTTCTCTACGTATTATAACAGCCTCGTCAACGCTATCGTTTTTAAACCTGCCAATACAGAAAGATTTAGAATCAATGGCGAAGGTCCTCAATCAGTTGGGGTACCGTTCTATGCCAACAATAATAGTGGACCAGGGTTTGTTATGAACAGCGCGGGATCTTATTATGGATTAATTCAAAATGATGCCGCGGATAAATGGTCGCTTGGTTACGGAGCTTCGCAAACAGCGTTGGGAACGCCAGTATTGACATGGGCAGGTACAGGCAACATCGGCATCGGCACAACCACCCCCTTCACAACCTTCACAGTCGCCGGCAACATGATGGCAACCGGCATGCTGTATGACAATACTTATTCTGCCGGCACGAACGGTATGGTTTTGCAGACTACCGGAACAGGATATAATTGGGTGGCGACTTCCACCTTGGGGCTTTTTGATTCTCTTTCTGACATGACCCTCGCCACAGGCAACATTTACATCGGCGATGCCAGCAATAATCCAACAGCTACTTCTTCTCTTTATATGGCTACTAATGGGTATGTGGGGATTGGGACGGAGAGTCCAGATGTAATGTTGCATATTTCAAAAAGCACTAATAGCTCATCGTATGGTGGCTATCCAGCTATTGTTATTGATAATGCTAATACTGATGGTTATGCTGCTATTTTATTTAGTCGTGGGGCTGGTTCTGGAAATATTAAAGGAATAGTTGGATTAGAAGGAACAACTAATAATTTCTATTTTAGGAGCTATGGTAATTTAATTGAATTTCAAAATAATCTTACTGCTAAGTTAATGGTCGTAGATACATCAAATGGAAATGTTGGAATAGGGAGTGATACTACACCTGATTATAAATTAGATGTTCAAGGAACATTTCACGCTGATGGAGTGGCTTCTTTTGATAGCAATGTCGGCATCGGCACCACCTCCCCCCTCTCCAAACTCTCCGTCCAAGCTTCAGCTGGCGTTTCTCCGTTGAACATCGCTTCTTCCACCGGCGCGTCTATGTTGTATGTTAATGAGGTGGGGAATGTGGGGATTGGGACGACGACGCCTCAATATGCTTTGGATGTGGATGGGTTTGTGAATGTTAATCAATATTCCGGATACAAACAAGCCGGCAATACTATTTTATATGCTTCCAGCACGAATAAAGGAATATTTGTGGGCGAAGGTGCGGGCAAAGATGTTTTGGCTGATGGGTTGTATAATACTTTCATCGGTTATCAGGCGGGATATGTGGCTACTTCTTCGGATTGGAATACCGGCATTGGTTATCAAGCTCTCTATTCCAACACTACCGGCTCAAATAATACAGCTTTGGGATATCATTCTCTCTACTCCAACACCACCGGCACAAATAATACAGCTTTGGGACCTTGGTCTCTCCGTTATAACACCACCGGCTCACAGAATTCAGCTGTGGGACGCCAGTCTCTTTATTTCAACACTTCCGCCACTTCTACTATCGCTATTGGTACTTTATCTGCACAAGGTTCAGCCACTTATTCCAATCAAAATGGCGTCTACGTCGGATACAAGAGCGGTTATGCCGTGGAAACAGGTTCAGATAATAATACTTTTGTAGGCTATCAATCAGGCCTTGCCAACACCACCGGCGCTAATAATTTATTATTGGGCTATCAGGCAGGAGATAATATTACTACAGGCTCAAACAATATTATTATTGGCTACGGCGTTGACGCCACCTCCTCTGCTTCATACAAATTCTTAAACATCGGTGATACGATTTATGGAGATATGAACGCGGGGTATGTGGGGATTGGGACGACGACGCCAATTGCTAAATTAAATATTTATCAATCAGACGGCGATAATACTGATACTTTATTCGCGGTTTCCACCAGTACAGGTATCGGATTCAAAGTGATGGGCAATGGCGAAGCGATTTCCGATGTGGCGTTTAACAACGCCGGCGCTGATTACGCGGAATATTTTCGCGCAAGAGAAGCGGATTTGAAATCAGGAGAGGTGGTTTGTGTGGATATTACGGAAAACAATATGGTGAAGAGATGCGATCGGGGAGCGGATTCAAATGTGATGGGCATTGTTTCTACCAAGCCGGCGATTATTGGTAATAGAAAAGAAGAATATGTTGACAATGATAAGTATGTAATTGTTGGAATGCTTGGTCAGGTTCCTGCCAAGGTGTCGTCTGAAAATGGCGAGATTAGGCCGGGTGATTCGTTGACCAGCGCGTCCAGCACTCCGGGATATGTGATGAAAGCCGGTGTCGGAGATCCGACCGTGGGCGTTGCTTTGGAATCTTTTTCAGGCGGAATTGGCGAGATAAAAGTTCTGATATCCAGAAGAAACAAGAGTCTGACTGTGGAAGCTGTGGAAGCTCAGATCACAGAGCGCATCGCCAGCATGGAGATTGAAGACGAAGTGCAGATCCTTATTTCCAACGCGGTTAATAATTTGAATCTGGATCAAGACATAAAAGATATTGCTGAAGAACAGATTGCTTTGTTTGATCAAGATTTGTCTGTGAGATTTGACGCTGTGAATGGACAACTTGTACAAATATCCGCAAGCGCTGATGACTTGATCAGCAGAGTTGGCGTTTTAGAAAATAGTACAAATAACTTGAATGCAAGAATGGGAATATTAGAGGCGTGGCAAGCAGGATTTATCCCTTCAATTGATTTGGCCAGTTCATCTCTGCCGGAAGTAATTAAAGAAACAGCGGAAGGAAATATAAAGATTACGAACATTGAGGATACAGCCAGTTCGTCCGTGGAGATTGAAGAAGACGTTGCTATTGTGGAAATTATCACTGCCACAAGCACAAACAAAACCGCTTTGGTTGTGAATCAAGGCGGAGACGCTTCAGTGGCTGATTTTCAAGCCGGAGGAATTTCAATCGTTAATATCGCTCAAACCGGTCAAGTGACCGTTGTGGGAGAGATGCTCGTTGACGGCAGGATCATGGTTTGTTCGGGCGGAGTTTGTGGTAGCGAATTGGATAACGCGGTGGATGAAACAATGGGTGATATGGGAGTTGAAGGAACAATCGTTGCCGGCGCGTTTGAATCTGTATGCGATGATGGATATGTATGGGTGCCGGGTTCCGCGAAATACGGAACCATGCCGGGATTCTGCGCGCAATCGGACGAGGCGCGAGCTGGAGATGGAGCAACGACTAGTATATCATGGGTTAACGTGTCGCAAGGAGAAGCCGCTCTGGCTTGTCTTGGCGTGGGTGAAGGATACCACCTTTTGAGCGAGAATGAATGGCTCACCATCGCGGAAAATATTATTAGAACCGCGGAAAATGATGCTGATGTGGCAAAAGATGGATTACAGCTTTGGCAAGCCGCGGCGGTTTATGATGCGACAGACGTAAATATTTACTCATATATTACAGCCAATATTTATTCCACCCTTTCCAACGGTAATATGATTTATAATATCATCGGCGGAGTGGGCGAGTGGACAGACCAAACAATTACCAAGTCCGGAATTGTCGCGCCAATGGATAACGACTGGCAAGAATATTCCAACATCACGGATTACAAAGGCTTAAACATCGCGCCTCCATATTATTACAATTCAGCCAACGGTATTGGTAAGATTAAGTCGCCTGCCCTGAGCTTGTCGAACGGGGATAATAGCAATAACTTAAGAGGATTTGTCCGCGGTGAAATCGGATTATACGATTTGAATCTGAGTTATAGCCCAACAGAAGCGACGAGCACGGTAGGGTTTAGATGCGCGAAGTAACGGATGGCGGATGGCGGATATTTCTGTCCCGTCGTAGTCTCTCCGCAGAGGACTACGACGCGGCGGCGGAACGGCAGAGTCCTCTGCGGAGAGACTCTGCCGGAACAAAATAAAAAATATGGCCGTAAGAGATAACAAAATATTCATTTCTGATCAAACCTATTTTATTACATTTACAATATTAGAATGGAAAAATATATTTCTGTCCCGTCGTAGTCTCTCGCTTCTGTCCCGTCGTAGTCTCTCCGCAGAGGACTACGACGCCGTGCAGAATAGAAAACCGCGGCAGAGTCCCTTGCGAGGAGACTCTGCCGGGACAATTTCAATAAAGAATAATAAATAATAAAAAAACATTTCCCATCGTCCCTCCCCCTTGGCAAGGAGAAGGACAGGATGGGGTCGGGGCATAATGACAACAATACATAAATGTGATAATATAGAAAAATAAAAATATATGTTCAACAAAGCAATTCATTTCATAAAATATAATAATTTAACCGTATTTATAATTTTGGGCATGTTTTTATTGGGCGCGGGAGCATTCGCGCAAACTCCGGCCGGGCAAGAAGTTATTGGGGAGAAAAACACTGAAATTCAAGGGATGGACAATACATTATTATTGGAAGCCGACTTGGACAATATGGACATGGAATTTCGGATAGAGAGGATTGAAAAAGACAATAAATATTATTATGTCGTTTATACTTGTTTGGATTTGATAAAAATAAATAATGCGTGGCAATATCAGGAAACAGAAAAGATAAGAAAAGTGTCTTTGAAATTAAGAGGAGATTTGGGCGAGTATATGTCAAAAGAATTTTATCAGGAATATGAAGCGAGAATTAAAGATTTGAAAACAGAAAAAGAAAAGGCGACCACCACGGGAGAGGAAATAAGAATTGAGATTACGGAATATACCGGCTTGATTGGAAAAACTTTGGACTTGGCCGGAAAAGTTTTTACCGGCTATGAACCGATAAAAAAACGCGAACTGCCTTCGCCGGAATTGCCATTGAACCAATTGCCGGAAATGAACGCGGATCAAGCGCCTGCGCCAACCGGCCCTGATGACTTAACTTCAGTTTATGAAGAGTTTATGGAAGAAAACGACCCTGACGGCGATAATGTTTTTGGTGATTCTGATAATTGTCCAAACGTTTCCAATCCGGAGCAAAAAGACAGCGACGATAATGGAATTGGTGATGCTTGTGACACTGAAAATTTACCGATAGATTTGGATAATGCGACTTCAACCCCTCAAGAAGATTTAGATAACGCGACTTCAACTGAAGAATCTTCTTTGCCGGCTGATGAACCAACTGACGAGCCAACCGATGAGCCAACCGATGAACCAACCGATGAACCAACCGATGAACCAGTTGATGAACCGACTGACGAGCCAACCGATGAACCGGTCATTGAACCGACTGACGAAATAATTGAAGAACCAGTCGTGGAACCGGACGTGGAGATTATTAATAATCCGGAAGAATTGCCGGAATAATAGATTTTGAATTTTGGAAATCAGACAAGAGCGGCAAGGGGCTAAAGCCCCGGAACCCGAGCTAAAGCTCGGTAGAAAAAAATCCAAAATCCGACATCCGACATCCGACATCCGACATCTGTTAACTATGCCCGATTTTCAAGAAACAATAAATTTACGCGAGCGTATGAAGAATGCGAATTCGGCGCGGCCTACGGGATCGCGTCGTGTTGTCGCGGGAAAAAATACAGCCAAGGCTCAAGAAATAGATCGGTTATATGAAGGAGAAAATAAGGACGTGAATATGAAAAAAGATTTGCAAAAAATAAGCCGGCCGGTTTTAAAAAAAGAAAAAGATTGGATGAAAATAGTTATGGTCTTGATGATTATTATTTTAATAGCTTCTTTTGGATATGTAAAATATAAAGAAAGAAATGATAAATTGGCCGAAGAAACAAAGAACAAAAATACCGGATGGTATTCAATAAAATTGATTGATGAAAATATTTATTATGGTCAAGTTGAAGATACTACCTCGGATCCGGTGGTGATTAAGAATGTGTACTATAATTATGATCAACTGAAAAAAACAGGAGAAGTGGACGAAACCGGCAAGTTGAGACTTGTAAAGCGCGGACAGGAAACGCACGGTCCGGACGGCACCATGGACATTATTCGCTCGCAAATTTTATTTATGGAGCCTCTGCGGGAAGACTCAAAAGTTTTGGAGGCGATTAGAAATAACGAGAAACAATAATATAATGCAAACCTTTCTGTCGGCTCCATAGTCCCTGAGGGGGCTGCGGAGCCGACAGAACAAAGCGTATTCTTTTGTCGCTTTTTTACGGAAATTTTTTTGTTAGGCTGGGTTTTAAAACCCAGCCTAACAAAAAAATTTCCGTAAAAAAGCATTAACTTAATATTATAATTATGCAAAAAACAACAACTTTAAAATCCGGTTTGAAATTAATTACAGCGCCAATGCGCGGCACGAAAACTGCCGCGATTTTAGTTATGGTGGGGACAGGATCAAAATATGAGAAAAAAGAAAACAACGGTATATCGCATTTTTTGGAGCATATGTTTTTCAAGGGCACAAAAAAAAGACCGGATACTTTTAATATTTCTTCGGCGCTGGACGGTATTGGCGCGGAATTCAATGCTTATACTTCAAAAGAATATACCGGTTATTGGGTAAAAGCGACAGCTGAAAAAATTGAATTGGGCATGGATGTTTTGAGCGATATGCTTTTCAACTCAAAAATAGAAGAAAAAGAAATAGCAAGAGAAAAGGGCGTGATTGTTGAAGAATATAACATGTATTTGGACAATCCCATGGCGCATATTGAAGATATATTTGAAGAGCTTTTATACGGTGACACTCCGGCCGGAAGATGGACCATCGGACCGAAAAAAAATATTCTGAAGTTTAAAAGAAAAGATTTTATAGATTATTTGAATTCACAATATGGCGCGCGTAATATCACAATTGTTTTGGCTGGGAATATCAGTAGCAAAGAAAAAGAGATTAAAAGAAAACTTGAAAAATATTTTTCCGGAGCCATACTTGATTCTCGCGGAAATAATTTTTATGAAAAAGAAAAAGTTCTTGAATATCAATCTTCTCCACAGTGCTTGATGGAATATAAAAAAACCGATCAAGCGTATTTGGTTTTGGGATGCCGGGCATGTTCTTTCGCGGACGAAAAAAAATCAGCCGCAAGAATGATTTCCATAATTCTGGGCGGAGGAATGAGCTCGCGTCTTTTTCTTTCTTTGCGTGAAAGAAACGGATTGGCCTACTCCGTGCATACGGATTGCGAAAGCTATACTGATTCAGGATATGTTGCCACACGCGCCGGAGTGCCGATTGGAAAAATTTTTCAAGCAATTGATATTATTTTGGATGAGTATAAAAAAATAAAAACAAAGCTGGTAAGTCACGCGGAACTACAACGAGCCAAAGACATGCTCTCCGGGCATGTCGCGATTCAAATGGAAGAGTCTGACAATATGGCCAATTGGTTCGGCCGGCAAGCGGCCATGATTGACGCCACAAAAAGAACGGATCCAAAAGCGAAAAATTTAAAACTGCTTTCTCCGGAAGAACATCTGCTGGAAATAAAAAAAATCACAGCCAAAGATATTCAGCGCGTAGCGCAAGAAATTTTTACGCCTAAAAATTTGAATCTGGCCGTCATTGGACCGTTTAAGGACAAGAAGAAGTTTGAGAAGTTGTTGAGGGTTTGAACTAGGATTCTCAGGATTAAAGGATTGACAGGATGTTTATAAAAACGTTTTCTATCATTCCACCCCACCCCCCGTCTCTTCTATCCCGTAGTAGTCTCTTACCTCTGTCCCGTCGTAGTCTCTCCGCAGAGGACTACGACGCCGTGTAGAATAGAAAACCGCGGCAGAGTCCCTTGCGAGGAGACTCTGCCGGGACAATTTCAACGGAGGAGACTCTGCCGGGACAATTTCAACGGAGGAGACTCTGCCGGGACAATTTCAACGGAGGAGACTCTGCCGGGACAATTTCAACGGAGGAGACTCTGCCGGAACAAATAAAATAATAGAAAAAATATGGCCGTAAGAGATAATAAGATATTTATTCCCGATCGAACATATTTTATAACATTTACAATATTAGATTGGAAATATGTTTTTATTAATGACGAATATTGTGGTTTGGTTTATAAGTGGTTTGATTATTTAAAAGAAAAATATAATAATAAAATATATGGTTATGTAATAATGCCAAATCATATCCATGCCTTAATAAAAATAACAAACGAATCAGCTAAATTATCTACAATAGTTATGAATGCTAAAAGATTTTTAACATACGAAATAATAATGTTGTTAGAAAGGAGCCAAGGCGATAATTTACTTAATTTTTTCAAAATAAACGCGAGAACAAAGAATAGGGCAAGACATAAGGTGTTTAAAGATAGATATGATTCGTTGCTTATTGAGAGTCAAGAATTTTTTTTGCAAAAATTAAATTATATCCACAAAAATCCTTGCCAAGAAAAGTGGCAGTTGGCAAAAAGTCCTGAAGATTATAAATATTTAAGCGCGAGTAATTATTCTAATTGCGGTGGGTATTATAATGTAGATATCGCGGAGTTTTAATTATTATTTTGTCTCTTTTTTTGTCCCGTCGTAGTCTCTCCGCAGAGGACTACGACGCCGTGTAAAATAGAAAACCGCGACAGAGTCCCTTGCGAGGAGACTCTGCCGGAACAAAACAAGAAGAGTCTAAAATATGCCCAATCAAGCAACCAAATTAAACAAAGAACAACAATCAGCCGTTCAGCATCAAGACGGGCCGATGTTAATTGTGGCCGGAGCGGGCACAGGCAAGACAACTGTGCTGGTCAGTCGTTTGGAATATCTGATTAGAAAAAAACTGGCAAAAGCGGATGAAATTTTGTTGCTCACTTTCACGGAAAAAGCGGCCGGTGAAATGGAAAATCGCGCTTTTCAAGCGCTTCCTTACGGATGCGTTGATTTGTGGATCAATACTTTTCACGGCTTTTGTGAAAGAATTTTACGCGATCATGGTTTGGATATCGGGATTGATACCGGTTTCAAATTATGCGACGAAACAAACCAGTGGATTTTGATTAAAAATAATTTGGACGATTTTAATCTTGATTATTACCGCCCGTTGGGGAATCCGAACAAATTTATTTTTGAATTAGTCAAGCATTTTTCGCGCTTGAAAGATGAAGATGTTAAAGAAGAAGATTATTTGAAATACGCGGAAGACTTGAAACAGAATTCGGACAGCATGCTTAGTGGTGACGAGATTGAAGAGCGAGAGGTTGCGAGAATCAATGAACTCGCCAGCGCTTATCATATTTATAATCGCCTTCTTTTGAAAGACGGCTATTTGGATTTTGGCGACTTGATTCGTTATGTAATCAAATTGTTCAGAGAACGGCCCAATATTTTAAAAATTTATCAAGAAAAATTTAAATATATTATGGTGGACGAATTTCAAGACACGAACGGCGCGCAATACGAGCTTTTGAAAATTTTGGTTGCAAACAAAAAAAATATTTTGGCCGTCGGCGATGATGACCAATCAATTTACAGATTCCGTGGAGCTTCGCTTTCCAATATCATGCGCTTCAAAGATGATTATCCGGAAGCGAAAGAAACGATTTTAAACAGAAATTACCGCTCCGGACAGATTATTTTGGATGCGGCTTATAATTTTATCAAACACAACGACCCTCATCGGTTGGAAATAAAATTAAAAATAAACAAACGGCTTGAATCGCAGACAAAAGAAGACGGCCGGATTGATTATTTTAATTTTGAAACCGAACAGGAAGAAACAAATTGGGTTGCGGAAAAAATCAAAGAGATTTATAAGAAACAGAAAGAGGTAAAATGGTCTGACTTTGCGATCATGTTGCGTTCAAACAGCGCGGCAGATAAATTTGTGCAAGAATTGACGCGAAAAAATATTCCAAATATATTTTTTTCTTTAAAGGGGCTTTATTATAAACCGATTATTTTGGATTGTTTGGCTTATCTGAAATTATTAGACAATTATCATGAGTCCAGCGCGCTTTTTCGGGTTTTAAATATGGAAACGTTTAATGTTTCGCATGCTGATATTGTAAATATTAATAAATACGCTCGACGCAAAACCAAGTCTTTGTTTGAAGCTTTTAATGAAATCAGCGCTATCGGGGATGTGTCCAGCGAGGCGGTTTCTCACGTTAATAATTTAATGAGTTTTATAAAAGAACATTCTGTCATGGTCCAAGAAAAAAAGACTTCCAAAATTTTTGTAAAAATGGTTTGGGACATGGGACTGAATAAAAAAGATTATAATAAATATCTTGATTATTATTCTTATTTAAACCAATTTTATCAGAAAATAAAAAGATTTGAAGAGATGAATGAAGATGCGCGGTTGAAGGATTTTATGAAATTAATGGAAATGGAAATGGAGTCTGGCGAGACAGGGCGTTTGAGATTGGATTTTGAAGATGAAGATATGGTAAAAATTATGACTGTTCATTCCGGCAAGGGATTGGAATTTGATTATGTTTTTTTGCCCGGATTAGTGGATAAAAGATTCCCGTCAATTTCAAGAAAAGAAAAAATTTCCATTCCCGACGAGCTTGTAAAAGATAAATTACCTGTGGCTCGCGAAGAACATATTGAAGAAGAAAGAAGATTATTTTATGTTGCCATGACTCGCGCCAAGAAAAATTTATTTTTCACTTCGGCTAGTGATTGCGGAGGTGCAAGAGAAAAAAAACCATCTGTTTTTTTAAGTGAGACCGGAATAAAAGAAAAAGAAATTTTGAAAATATCCGGAAAAAAGATCGAGAATTATGAATTGATTAAAGATCTGGCGGAAGAAAAAAATAAAAAAGAAGATGTGATTAAAAAGATAAATATTCCGAGTAGATTTTCATTTTCTCAAATTGAAGCGTATACGATTTGTCCTTTGCAATATAAATTTAATTTTATTTTACGCATTCCAGTGGATGCTAAGAGCGCATTTATTTTTGGGCGAGTGATGCACAATGTTTTGAAAGATTTTTTTGCTTTTTGCGTAGACGGTTTTCAAGAACAGACAAGTCTTTTCGGCACGGAAAAAAATGCGCCCCAAAAAAGGCCGTTTAGAAATGAGTTGATAAAAATTTACGAAGAAAGATGGGTTGAAGACGGATATGAAGATAAAGGAGATAAAGAAAAATATAAGAAGAAAGGAAAAAAAATATTAAATATTTTTTATGATAATCTGGAAAAAAATGGTTGGCCGTATGTGATGTTTCTGGAAAAAAATTTCACCATTAAAATTGGCGATGATTTATTTAGGGGCGCGATTGACCGAATTGATAAACTAACGGACGGTACAGTGGAAATCATTGATTATAAAACCGGTAGTCCGAAAGATAAGCTGGAAGCAAAACACAAAAGACAATTGATTCTTTATAAAATAGTAATAGAAGAGGCTTATAACTTGAAAGTGTCAAAGCTGTCTTTCTATTATTTTGAAAACGGCCAAAAAGTTTCTTTTTTGTCAACGGACAAAGAAGAGGAAAAATTCAAAATATATTGCGCGGATATAGTTAATAAAATAAAAAAATGTGATTTTACTCCTCGTCCGAGTGAATTGTGTAAGAATTGTGATTTTCGTGGGATTTGTGAATTTAAGAAATAAATTTAACTCTTTAACATATTTGGGCAAATTTATGTTTTATGCGAGGCAAAACCATGCTGATTTTTTTGTTAGGCTGGGTTTTAAAACCCAGCCTAACAAAAAAATCAGCATGGTTTTGCCGGTAATATTTTATTTAAAGGATTTACAAAAAGACTTTACCCAAATATGTTAAAGAGCCATAAAATTTTGTGATTCATAATGGATTATGTTATAATATATTTAATATGTTGTTAAATTATATTTTCAAATTTAAGTTAATATTCGGATTGTGTTTTTTGTTTTTGATATTTTTCAATTCTGGCTTGGCGGCCGGAGATGTGGACGCGATTGCGGTGCGCGTGCTTCCAAACCATGAACATTATAGCGCCGCGCGTTGGTATGCAGAACAAGGTTTTTCCGGCGCTCCTCAGTCTATTATTGTGGATGGATATGAGGCAGTGCGCGACGGGCGTACTGTCTATGTTAACGCGGCAAATATTGTTCCGCCAAATCTTTATACAAATATTTATTTAATATCTTATAATCAAGAAGCAACTCAGCAAACAGCGGATATTTTTGGACAAATACTTAAACATTGGAAATTTAATACGAATATTTCGATGGACGGAAAATGTTCAGTGTCGCAAAAAGGATGTTTGTCAGATAATGATTGTCTGGAAAGTGAATATTGTTTGAGCGAAAAATTATATATTGTGCGCGACGTGAAAAGAATGGCAGACTTGGCTGATATGACAGAAATGCTTTCCAGATACCGTGGTGCGAACGGAAAATATCCGGATATTGGCGCCGGAACGTATTTACCGAATGTTTCCATGTCGGTTTGGCCAAGTTGGCAAAGTATTCTGGCCACGAATTTTGGCGTTTCGCTCAATAATGATCCGGTCAATAAACTCGGAATGTGCGCGGAAGGATTTAATCCGATCACTTGCTGGAATGAAAATAACAAAACTTATAGCGAAGGGTATGTTCCTTCAATTGATCAAAATTCTTTACCGCAAATCAATCTTCCACAAGGCAGTTTGGCTTATTTATATTCCGCGAGCCCGAACGGTTCAGTGTATTCTCTTTGCGCTGAAATGGAAAGCGGTTATATTCAAGGTTGCTCCGGAACAGGCACGCACACTGGGCAGACCATCAATCATTCACCTCGCTTGATTGGCGCGAATTTTCCGACCGGTTCGCCAGGAAAAGAATACTCAGGATTTATTGAAGCGATTGACCCTGACGGAGACAAATTAATTTGGTCTAACTTTGCTCCGATTGGTGATTGGGGTTCTTGGCAAGACGTTGTTTTCCGCGATACCAATAACATAAACCAAAAAGAAATACATGCGTCCAAAGCCGGGAATGTCGGTGTTTATGAATTTACGGTTCAGATTAATGACGGCCGCGGTGAAATTTTAAACCTTTCTTTTTCAATTACAATTTCCAATGCCGGACCGAAAATAATGATTAATGATCAATTTTTTACGGCTGACCCGTCTCAAACAGCTTCGTATCAAGTGGTGGTGGAAGATTCCGATTTGAATTTTACGGATCCAATCGCAAATTTTGACAGTTTTCGTTGTCTTTCCGGTGAACATCCAAATTGTAATAATGGATATGTATATACGAGTTTAGTAAATACTGGGCTTGGTTTTGTTTCGTCTGATTGTGACCAAAATAATAATAGATGTTTTTACCAATTTGAGTGGAATCCCGCATTATTTATTATTCAAGATAATTTTTCTTATACTTTTGATATTGCTTTTCATGATCAAAATAATGCTGTTTCGCACAAAACATTTTCCATCACGTTCTCCAATACAGCGCCGATTATTGAAGTCAAAAAAATAAATCCGCTCTTGGTTGGTTCCGCCATAGCCGACCCGGGAATTGAGGTAGCCAGAGCCAGAAGTGGAGGTAGGGCGGTAATTACGAACGACATCAACTGGGAACATAGCCCAATATTAAATAACGGTATTTCTTTTACATCCGAGATTGTCGGCAATGAATTGATTGTAAGACTGGTTGGCACGCCGATTGAAAAAATAGCCACATACAAAGATTATGTTTCCACTCTTTATGTTAAAGACGCATTGGGCGCGGTTTCTTCAAAACAAATTAATTTTAGAGTATTTAACAATCCACCGGCATTGAATGTCAGTGGCTGTCCAAGTGTTGTTCGCGCCGGACAGAATTTGAGCTCGGAATGCAAAGTCAGCGCCTGGGATCCTGATTCCGGCCAATCAATCAACCAATCAACTTTCGCTTTTGCCAATGTTTTTCCGGACGGTATCGCCATTTCCAATAATCCTTTGGTAAAAATTCCGGGAACAATACACGGCGCGCCGACAAAAGCGGGCCAATACAATATTGCCATTACGGTTGAAGATAATTTGGGCGCGCGCGGTCAAGTAAATTGGAATTTGAAAGTTGATAGTTATTGCGGAGACAATAAAGTGCAAAATCCGAACTCAGAAGGAAGAGGCGGACCAAGCGGCAATGGTCAAGAACAATGCGACGGCGCAGATGGCGTGGCTGTTTCTCCGGCCGATTCCGGACCAACCAGACAATATTGGTGCAGTAACTTAAGCATCCCGACTTTAATTCCAGAGTGTCCGGTAGGTTCCGGCAACTGTCTTGGCACCTGCTCTTGGCGTGGTGGATATTGTGGAGACGGTATGGTGCAGGATGAAAATAATGCTGACGCGGGCGGCAACGTTTGGAATTTTAATGAAAAGTGCGATATTTTTGGCACCAAAGACGGCAAAGGCGGAGGAACAAGTGAATATGACCAATATAAATGTCGCAATTGTTTATGGGAAGGTGGTTGGTGCGGAGATTCTTCAATTCAAACGAATTATGGCGAACAATGCGAATCCGATGGAGATGGCGCAAGTATTGTTGATCAATATCAGTGCGACAGCCAATGTCACTCTGTAAGTGGTTGGTGCGGCGACGGTGTAACCCAAACGAATTATGGCGAAGAATGCGACGACGGGAACATGAATAACAGTGATTGTTGTGGCAATGATTGCCGCCGGTCTTGCCCCGGAATAAATGGTGATGGATACGAAAGCAGACCCTTGGCTTTTTCTGATAATTCAGTGTTATTGGACAGTAATAACCCAGCTGATTTTCAAAATAACAAATCATCATCTCATACTTTTTATTATGATCCGGCTTCAGCAGGCTTTAGCATGATGACGGTAATGAATTTTCCGCCTTGCCGGAAAGTGCTTGATTCCGGTCCGGAAGCGATTGAAGGTTATTTGCCATATAAAGGCTCGTTCCAGTTTGAAGTGATTCCGGCGCAAGAGACGACCGGTATTATTTTTGTTACTGATGTTTCCGGAAGTATGTCCGGATCTTTACAAAGTGTTAAAGATGCTTTAAAGGAAATTATTACCGGTTTATATGTGCAAACCAGACAATGGAATTTGGATACTGTTTATATTGGATTGGTGGATTTCGGCAGTTCGGTTGGATGGTATTATTCTGGCGCTCCGTTAAATGCTTCTTCCTTGGAAGGTTTATTGACTGAAATTGATACCTATACAGCCAGTGGCGCCACACCGACAAACTCCGCTTTCCAATACGCGCAAGCATTTTTTGGTAGAGATGAGACCATTAGTATGTCGAACAGGGCTATTGTTATGCTTACGGATGGTGAGCCCAACCCATTACCGGCTGAAGATCCGGTAAATACGGTAGATGAAATAAAAGCAAGCGGTATTGATATATATACAATCGCTTACGGAGCCGCCGTAAACAATAGCGCTTTAAAAATCGCAATGTGCGATTGGTCCAGCGCTGGTGGTAATAATTGTGATAATGAAGAATATGCATGGGTCAGCACTGCTTCACAGATTGAGGATGTTTTGGGAGCCATAACTGGAAATGTTTTGGATGTTCCAAGCGGAGAGATTAATATTGGCGTCGGTCTTGTAGAATCTTTTGTCACAGATTATTTTACAGCTCAAGCCATACCGGGAATGCAAACCGGAGAATTTTCAGTTTCTTCTAAAATTTGTTCAGATTCTTGGCAGTGGACAGTGATGATCGTAAATCCCGATTCTGACGGTAAAATTACAGTGTACGATCCGGTAATAAATTATTGTAAAAATTGCAATTAACATATGCCTAAAAAAAATATTATCACCGCAATTATTGTTTTTCTAGCCGTTCTTGTTTTTGGCGCCGGTGTTTTTTATTATTTGGATAAAACAGGACAAGTTAAAATAATAAAAAACAAAGAGTCTATTAAAACAGGAGAAAATTCTCAAAACGTTTTAGAAGAAAAAAAGAAAAAAGAACTTAACATGGAAAAGTGTTTGGCTGACAAAAAAGAATTGTCCGAGAGAATGAAAGTGGATTTAAATAAACTTTGCGACGTGCTTGTCAACGGATCTTTTCAAGAAGATGCTATCGCGGTCGCGGAGGACAGTGAAAAGCGAAAAATAGCTACGGCGGAATTTCAAAAAAATGAAGAGCTTTATGCGGCGGCCAAGAAAGAAAAAACAGGCGATAAATGTTTGGAAATGCCCAAAATTGATGCCACAGATCTCTGTCTTAAAAATATTGCGATAGAAAATAAAGATGAAACTCTTTGCAAAAACATAAAGGACGAGGAGGTAAAAAATGACTGTTTAAACTGGATAAATTATGAAATGGCCAAGGCGAACAAAGATATTATGGCTTGCGAAAAATTAGTTTCCGGATTAAAAAATTCTTGCATAGTCTTGCTTTTAACGAGTAAAGAAAATTGCGCGAAGCTTCAAGATAAAGAAAACCAAAATATTTGCTTCAATCAATATTATTTTAATGAAGTTCAAAAAAACAAAGACGCGAAGCTTTGCACAAACATTACAGACGAGGAAATAAAGCAGGCTTGCGAGTCAATTGCTGATTCCAATTGATTTTTGTTTTTTTTAGTGTTAGAGTGGAAAAAAGTATTATTTAAAAATTATGACCCTTGGTTCGTATTTAAAAATAATGGTTTTTATGACCATAATTTGTTGGTTGGCCTGGATTTATGTCCTTTTTACCATTAATCCGGAAGAAACGAATTGGATTGGTTTGGTGATGTTTTATATTTCGCTTTATCTGTCCATCGTTGGTACTGCCGCGATTATCGGTTTTACGGCCAGGTTCGTAATATTTTCGCCTCGTTATGAAGCTTCAGAAGAAGAGGATGGCGGCGGTCGGCATCAAATATTGGCTTTTCATTCGGTCAAAGAAGCGTTTCGGCAGTCTTTCTTGTTTTCATTACTCTTAATTGCGAGTTTGTTTTTGCAAGAAAGGGGTTTGTTTTCCTGGGTGAATTTATTATTTTTGGTGGCCGGAATTTCCATATTGGAATTTTTTTTATTAAGTTATAAACAAAGATAAGTTAATATGCAGAATAAATTAAATAAATTAAGACAAGAAATATCGGATCAATTGTCCAGTGTTCGCGACCTTTCCGCTTTGCGTGAATTGGAAGTGAAATATTTTGGCAGAAAAGGAGAGCTTACTCAAATTTTGCGAAGCATTAAAGAATTGAAAGAAGAGGAAAAAAAAGAAATTGGCCAGTTGGCCAATGAAATAAAAAGCGATTTGGCCTTGAAATTCAAGGAAGCGGAAAATTTAATTGAAAAGTCGGGACAACAAAGCTCTTTTACGGACGTGACTTTGCCGGGTGAAAAAATTGTTGCCGGCCATCTGCACCCGATCACCAAATTGCAGAACGAACTGGAAGATTTGTTTTCTGACATGGGATTTATGGTGTTGGACGGACCTGAACTGGAGAGTGATTACTTTTGTTTTGAAGCCTTGAATATTCCGCCCAATCATCCGGCGCGCGACATGCAGGATACTTTTTATATTGACGCAAAAAATAAATCCGGTCAGTGCGACATGGTTATGCGTCCGCATACTTCGCCGGTGCAGGTTCGTGCTATGCAAAAATACGGCGCGCCTTTGCGATGCGTCTCGCCGGGTCGAACATTCAGATGTGAAGCGACTGACGCTTGCCACGAGCATACTTTTTATCAGATGGAAGGATTGATGATTGACGAAGATGTTTCCATTGCCAACATGATTTCCGTGATGAAAGAATTGATTAATAAAATATTTAAGAAAGAAATGGAAACAAGAATCCGACCCGGCTTTTTTCCTTTTGTGGAGCCGGCAATAGAAATGGATATTAAATGCACAATTTGCAATGGCGCAAAATGCCCGGCTTGTAAACATAGTGGTTGGTTGGAAATTTTTCCTGCCGGCATGGTTCATCCCAATGTTTTGAAATACGGTGGTATAGATTCAAAAAAATATTCCGGTTTTGCTTTTGGACTTGGTCTTACCCGTCTGGCCATGATGAAGTATGGGGTTGAAGATATCCGGCTTTTTAATAGCGGTGATTTAAGATTTTTTATTTAAAACATATGTATTTAAGTTTGAATTGGTTAAAAGATTTTCTGGATATTCCAAAAAATATTTCTTCCGAAGAATTGGGCCTAAAGCTCACGATGCACACGGTGGAGATAGATAGTGTTATTGAACAAAAAAACAAATTTGATGGTATTGTTGTTGGAAAAATTTTGGAAATAAAAGAACATCCCAATTCCGATCGTTTAAAATTGGTACGAGTTGATATCAGGTCAGAAGTTTTGGATGTTGTTTGCGGAGCGTCCAACATTGAAGAGGGGCAAACAGTGCCGGTCGCTACGATTGGAACAATTCTTCCAGGGGGTGCGGAAATTAAAAAGGCGGAAGTACGAGGCGAAATTTCTTGCGGTATGATTTGCGCCGAAGATGAACTTGGTTTGGGAAATGATCATTCCGGAATAATGATTTTGCAAAGCGGAAAAGTTGGACAATCTTTCGGAGATTATTTGGGATATGATGATATTATTTTTGAAGTGGATAATAAATCCATTACCAATCGGCCGGATCTCTGGGGTCATGTTGGCATGGCGCGTGAAATAGCGGCTTTTTTAAATACAAAATTTAAAGTGTGGGACAAGAGTGAAATAAAATCAAAAGAGAAAGATATTCAGAATAAGATAAAAATAAAAGTTGAAGACGCTTCTCTTTGTCCAAGATATATGGCCTTAAGTATTGGTGGAATCAAAGTCGCCCCTTCGCCGGATTGGATGCAAAAAAGATTGATTGCGGTTGGAATGAAGCCAATCAACAACATCGTGGATATTACCAATTATGTCATGTTGGAACTTGGCCAGCCAATGCACGCTTTTGATAAAAGAACGGTTTTTGGCGAAGAAAAAGAAGCGGAGATTATTGTCCGTAAGGCTAAAAAAGGAGAAAACTTCATCACCCTGGACGGTCAAAAAAGAGAATTGGACAACGGAGTGATTTTAATTGCCAATAAAAAACTTCCTTTGGCTATCGCCGGCGTAATGGGCGGTGAAGACAGCGGGATAAACGAAGAAACCGATAGCATTGTTTTGGAATCAGCGAATTTTAACAGCACATCAATCAGGATAGCTTCCCAAAAATTGGGTCTTCGCACAGAATCATCGGTTAGGTTTGAAAAATTTTTGGATCCGAATTTATGCGAAGAAGCAATGCTCTTGGCCGCTGGATTGATAAAAAAGATAATTCCGAACGCGCGGATTGAGAGTGAAATCGCTGACGAGAAAAATTTTAAATTAAATCAAGACCCGATTGAATTGGATTTAAACTTAGTGAAAAAAATTATTGGCGAAGATGTAGAGGAAAAGAGGATTATAAAAACTTTGGAAAGTTTGGGGTTTGAAGTGGAAAATAAAGATAATATTTTGAATATTATTGTTCCTTCTTGGCGGGCAACCAAAGATATTTCAATCAAGGAAGACTTGATAGAAGAGATAACCAGAATTTATGGATATGATAATTTGGTTCCGGTTATGCCTAGAGTGGAAATGAAAGCGCCGTTATCAAATAATGAAAGAGAAGTGGAGAGGAAAATAAAAAATTTATTGTCGCTTGGCGCTTGCCTTACCGAAGTTTACAATTATTCTTTTGTGGGCGAAGATCAACTGGAAAAATTGGGAGTTGATTTTTCTTCTCATATTCGTTTGGCAAACCCGATTGCTTCGCACCAATCGCTTTTACGGCAAACAATGGCTGTGAATTTGTTTGGCAACATAAAAATAAATCAAGCGCGTTATGAAGAATTTTCCTTTTTTGAAATCGGCTTCGTGTATTTGCCCATAGATGGAGAATTGAAAAAAAGAGATCATGATAACGAAAATTTGCCATATCAAGAAAAACGTTTGGGAGTTGTTTCCGCGGGAGAAAATGCAAGAGAAACTTTTGATAAAGCCAAGGGGATAGTTATGCTTCTTGGAGAAAGTTTTAATTTAAATTTGGAATTTAATATTACGGAAAATATTCCCGGTTGGGCGGATGGGCGTCAATCGGCACAAGTTAACTCGGGTCAAATGGTAATTGGTTTTGTTTATTCTCTTTCATCCGCGATTGCCAAAAAGAACGGCATTAAAAAAAGCGCGGCTGTGGTTGAGATTAGTTTAACGGAATTTAATAAAGCGATTCGTGCCGCCGGTGAAAAGAAATTTCAGGCATTTTTAAAATTTCCATCGTCCGGACGCGACCTATCCTTTGTCATAAATGAAAAAGTATTGTATAATGATATTAGAAGAGAAATATTAAACTTTCACGAGTATATAAAGCAAGCCGAATTGTTTGATATTTATGAAGGTGACAAGGTAGGCAAGAGCTTAAAAAGCATGGCTTTTCATATTGTTTATCAAACAAATAAAACCATGACTGCCGAAGAAGTGGACGAAATTCAAGGAAGATTGATTAAAAAACTGGAAGAAAAATTCGGCGCGCAAATAAGAGATTTCTAAATTTATGATAATAGAAACATCAAAAGACATTTTAAATTTATCAATCGCTTTTTCAATTTTTGGAATTGCGGTCTTTATATGTTGGTCAATATTTTATTTCGCGCAAATTTTAAGGCAAGGATTTTTGGCCATAAAGGGCTTGCGCGAGAGAATGAAAAAGATCGATGAAGTTATTAAAAAAATTCACGACAAAATAGATCATAGCGCTTCTTATCTTCTTTTGATTGGCGAGGGCGTGAAAAAGCTCGTGGAAGTCGCACGAAATTATTCGGAAAATGGTAAGAAGAAGAGAAATAAAAAGTAGAAATTATTTGAATATAAATACCGTCGGTTTTTTACCGGCGGTATTTTTTTAATTTATTTTTTTATTTTTTTATTTTCCGCATTCCTTGTTTGAGCATTTGTTGCCGTTTTTTCCTTCAATCATTAACGCGTCGCAGGTTGGGCATTTTTCTCCGGTCGGTTTCCCCCAAAAAGCGGTTTTACATTCCGGATATTGATCACAGCCGTAGAATATTCCATGCCGGCTTTTTTTCTGAACGATTTCTCCCTTTTCGCAATTCGGGCATTTTATACCGGTGCCGTGATTATTCTCTTTGATGTTTTTTATTGATTTGCACTTTGGATATCCGGAGCAAGCAAGAAAAAGTCCAAATTTGCCGTTTTTAATTTCCATTGCTGAACCGCATTTTTCACAAACTTCGTTTTTATATTTTTCGCGCAAGGCCGCAAGTTCTTTGTCTTTTTCCGGGTCGGGTTTATTTTCTCCATCCAAGCTTTTAATGTTTTTGCATTCAGGATAATTTGAGCAAGCCAAAAATTTTCCGTAACGGCCGGTTTTGATAATCATGGGAGATTCGCATTTTTCGCAAATCTCTTTTGTTTTTTCTTCTTTCATAATATCTTTTTTATTTATTTCTTTATCTTTTTTTTCCAAGTTGGCATGGAAAGGAAAATAAAAATCTCGAATTATTTCTTGCCATTTATTTTCTTTATCGGCTATTTTGTCCAGTTTTTCTTCCATCTCGGCCGTGAATTTATAATCAATAATATCGTGAAAATGTTTGACAAGCAAATCCACCACGATGAAAGCGATTTCCGTTGGCTTTAATTTTTTATTATCATCTCTCTCTGTATAATTGCGGGATTCAATCGTGGCAATGGTCGGTGCGTACGTGGAAGGACGGCCGATACCGTGTTGTTCCAAAACCTTGACGAGCGTCGCGTCGGAATATCTCCCGGGCGGCTGAGTAAAATGTTGAGTGTTTTTTAAATCTTCCAAATCAAGAGATTCGTTTGTTTTTAATTCAGGTAAAATTGTTTCTTTGCTTTTTTCCGGATATATTTTTAAATAACCGTCAAATTTCAAGATTTGTCCGTTCGCGCGGAATTGATAGGCTGTATTTTCGGCGTCAATATCCACCGCGGTATTATCCATAATCGCTTCCGGCATCTGGCTCGCGAGTGTTCGCTCCCAAATCAATTTATATAATCTATATTGGCGCGGATTTAATTTTTCTTTCAAAGACTCCGGATCACGCCAAACTTCTGTCGGTCTGATCGCTTCGTGCGCTTCTTGTGCGCTTTTTGATTTTGTTTTGAATCGGCGTGGCTTGTCAAGCGCGTAATTTTCGCCGATTTTTTCTTTTAAATAGTTTTGGCTTTCGTTTAAAAATTTTTCCGACAAATTCATTGAATCAGTTCTCATGTAGGTTATGAGCCCTCCTGATTCTCCGCCCAAATCAAGTCCTTCATAGAGCTGTTGGGCAATCATCATGGTTTGTTTGGCTGAAAATCCGAGCATGTTGTTGGCTGTCTGTTGAAGAGTTGAAGTTGTGAACGGCGATGGCGTTTTCTTTTTTATTTCTTTCCGATTTGTTTCTGATACAATATATTTTGCGCCATTTAATTTTTTTAATATTTCATCCGCGTGTTTTTGTGTTTTTATTTCCAATTTTTCAATTGTTTTTCCGTTTGATTTATTCAGTTTTGCTTCAAATTTTTGTTTACCATCTTTCTGATTAAATTCCGCTTCGATAGTCCAATATTCGTCCGGCTTAAAGGCTTGAATTTCTCGTTCGCGCTCCACAATCAAACGTACGGCAACGCTTTGAACGCGTCCGGCTGACAAGCCATAAGAAATTTTTTTCCACAAAAATGGTGAAAGCTCAAAGCCGACCAAGCGGTCCAAGATGCGCCGCGCTTGTTGAGAGTCAACCATGCCCATGTCAATATGACGCGGATTTTTGAGCGCCTCGGTAATGGCATTTTTGGTTATTTCATGGAAAACAATTCTTTTGGTTTTTGATTCATCAAGCTTCAAAATTTCCGACAAATGCCAAGCAATGGCTTCGCCCTCGCGGTCTTCATCGGGAGCAAGTATTACCTCATCGGCTTTACGCGCTTCATCTTTCAGTTTGGCAGCGATTTTTTTGGATTTGGTCGGAACAATATATTTGGGCTTGAAATTATTTTTTATATCAATACCCATATTTTTCTTTTCCAAATCACGGATATGCCCGAAAGAAGATTCTACCTTGTATTCTTTTCCCAAAAATTTTGCAATGGTTTTTGCCTTGGTGGGGGATTCGACAATGATTAAATTCATATATAATGGTAAGTCAGTCGACAGTCGCCGGTCAACAATTATTTTTTTAGTTAATCTCAATAGTTTTATTTATACCCTATTTCAAAAATTTTTGCAAATTTTATTCCGCCACCGTAGAGACGGGTTTGAAACCCGTCTCCGCGGACATGTTTGATGAAATAAACATCTCTAACAGAATAAACACGTTCGTAGAGACGGGTTTCAAACCCGTCTCTACTCTACGAACTGACGATAGAACGAATTAAATAAATATATTTTTAGAATTATTTTTGTTTAATTCCCACCTTTCCGGATTTTTTATAATATAATTTCTGGATTTTTTCAATTCTTCCCCGTTTCTGATAATACGATCATAAAATCTTTCTTGCCAAAATGGTTGGCCTCGCGTATTTTGCATTTCGTTTATTCGGCGCGCAGTAAATGTTTTAAATGCTCGTATCATTTCCGACAACGAATGTTGTTTTAAATTGATATTTACTGCGTTTAACCCATCCGTAGAGACGGGTTTGAAACCCGTCTCCGCGGACATGTTTGATGGAACAAACGTATTTAACGGTACAGAAACATTTAATAAATTATTATCTATAATAATTATTCCGTGAACGTGATTTGGCATTATAATAAATTCGTCTAAAACGCAATTTGGATAATGTTTTGGCAAATCGCGCCAACATTCTGCGGCAATTTTTGTCTGAGGCGTATTTATTTGTGAATTTTTAATTTCTCCGAAAAAATATTCTCTGTCTTTCGTGCAGATGGTTATAAAATACGCGCCGTCTGACGTATAGTCGTAATTTTTTAAGCGCGTTGATTCCACGCGATATTTATTTTTATATAATGTCATAATATTATTTTTAAAATTGAATTATCTCCGCGTCGCCATTCGATATTCTCCTCCGCCATCATTTTTTACCATACCTTTCATTTCCATCATAATTAATGTTGAGCCGACCAGGGAAGCGTTAAGGCCGGTTTCACGGATGATATCGTTAATGTGTTTTGATTCATGCGAAAGCGTTTTTAGGATCTCTTCTTCCTCTTTTGTTGCCGGAATAATGTTTTTATTTTCCAATATCAAATCGGCTTGTTTCAAATTGAGCGATTCCAAAATATCCTCGGCATTTACGGCCATTTTTGCGCCTTGATTGATCAAGGCGTTTGTTCCCGCTGAAACCGGTGAATAAATATTTCCTGGCACCGCGAAAACTTCGCGGTTTTGTTCCAAAGCGCAGTTGGCCGTAATGAGTGAGCCGGATTTTTCTCCGGCTTCAATGACCAACACCCCGAGAGAAAGCCCTGAAATAATTCTGTTCCTTTGTGGAAAATTATGTTTCAAAGCCGGTGTGCCAATCGGAAATTCCGAAAAAATTAAACCGCCCTTTTCAACAATTTGGCGCGCCAAGTTTTGGTTTGTGGCCGGATAAATATTTTGTTGGTCAATCCCCGAGCCCAACACGGCAATGGTTCTTCCACCAGCTTGAATAGCGGCACAATGAGCCACAGTATCAATCCCAAGAGCCATGCCACTTGCAATTGTAAGTCCGGAGCGGCAAAGCTCCGTGACAAAATTTTCGGCTGTTTGCTGTCCATATCGCGTGTATTTTCTCGTGCCCACAACGCCCAAAACATGTTCGTTTTGAACCAACTTTCCTTTGTAAAAAAGAAGAGGCGGCGGTTCATAAATTTCCGCTAGGCGCTTCGGATAATCATCGTCTTGCAACGCCACAGCGCCGATGTTTTCTTGAATCAATTTTTCAATCAACTCCTCCGGATTTATTTTTTTTCTGTGTTCCGCAAATTCCAGCGCGACATTTTCTTTGATACCGGCGCGCATAATTTCGCTTGGTGAGCCTTTATAAGCGTTTTCCCAATTTTTAAAATATTTTTTCAATCTTTTCAGGCTTACAGGCCCGAATTTTGGGAAATTGTGTAAAGCGATTAGGTAAAGAGGATAGTTTTTGTTCATAAATCATGGATATTGTCCACGGGAAAAATTAATTTTTTGTAGAGACGGGTTTCAAACCCGTCTCTACAAAAAATTAATTTTTCCCGTGGGCTCTTGATATTTTTTTAAAATATGTTAAGATGGTAAATCCTTTATAATTATAGCAAATAAGAGATAAAATTTTTCTAAAGTTTTTAAAACAATTATCATGCCTGTTTTTCCGCTTAAAAGCGGCTAAGGCAAAATCTACCCTCCTTGATTTTGCCTTGCCTTAATCGGAGCAATCCGGTTTTTAGGCGGAGAAATGAGCGTGATATAAATCACGCAACAACATTGAACATTAAAAAATTATATTCAAGCAAAAAAGAGAGGAAGAAAATGAATAAACGAAAATTGGTGAGTTTGTTGGATGACTTTATTAGGCGCAACGGGATAATAACCAGAGAAGAGATTCAACGTACTTCAAGCGTAGATACACTCATGAGCTATCGAAACAATGTTGATCAGGGGACAGAGCATGCTATAAAGGTAAGACTAGTCGAAGTTTTTCCGAAAACCTTGTCGCGCGTTACTGATATTAAAAAGCTTATTGAATATTGGCAACACTCTTGCGACAATGATTTAAGAGCATTAATAGAAGCTCGTATAGCTGAAATCTTGCCGGATGTTTTTTCTGACAAGGATGTGTATGAATTTTCAGAGTATTGGGGATTTTCTTCGTTAGGGATGTTGATAGTAGCTCGTATGATAAAATCCACACCGGATTTTTTAAAGAATGTCACTGACGTAGATAAGCTTATAAAATATTATTTTGCCGCTAATTGTCATGATGGTTTAAGGAATTTGACAAAAATTCATTTGGCGGAAATTTTACCGGCTACCCTGCCGAGCATTAATAATATAAACAAGCTCATATGTTTGGAGTCGATTTTTTCCTCCGATGCGCAGATGGAGCTTCAAATAAGAAAACGCATAGAAGAGGTTTCGTCAAGAGATATTGATAAAGCCATAATATATTTTGATTCTGCCACGCCTGATGATGAGGAAAAAATAGCTTTTGCAAGAGCTGTTATGGCTGGAGCATTGTCAGGCGTCATGAGTTTAGACGAGCTTGAAAAATACTGGCAGAATGCTAGCCATGGTCGGGGCACGGAAAGAGATCTTCTGGCAGCTCGTATGAATGAAATTCTTTCAAGTATCACGGACATGGTTCGGCTTAAAGATTATTGTGAAGCTGACACCGGCCACTTACGGTTTTTGGCAATAAGATGTGTTGCTATTCTCATAGAAAGTGTAGACGCGCGTAGCGTGCCCGATTGGTTCATTTTGGTTCTGCGAGGGAAACTTGACTTGCCGTCTGAAATGCAAAAAATCTTTGCCAAGAAGGTGAGAGAGCTGAAAGAAGATATAAAGACATAACATAAAGAGCTCAAAAACGAGTTCACAAGTTCACAAAAGGCCAATCGCGCGAAGCGCGATTGGCCTTTCTTTATATTGTCATTCCGAACCCCGCAAGGGTGTTTTATCTATTAACACAAAAACTAATAAAATTATTTTAATGAAATAATTTTGGATAAAGTTTTTGCGGGGTGAGGAATCCCTTTGACAAGGCGAAAGAGAAAAACGCGAAAATAAAAGATTGGTTACCTCATCCAATCCTTGCGTGGATGATTTATACAGAGATTTGTGCGACTAAAAAGTCGAAGCGATTCCTCACCCCGCTACGGCACGGGGATTCGGAATGACAATTTACGATAGTTTCACTTCCAACGAATCAATCACTCCCAATTCCTCTTTATTGAATTTTTGCAAAACATATTTATCTGCCGGAATGTTTTTTTGATTATCGGTTTTGATTCCGATTCGCAGGCGTCGGAAGTTTTTGGTTTTAAGATGTGCGATGATTGACCCCACACCTCTGTGTCCGGCTGAACCTGAATTTATTGATTCTTTTATTTTTCCAAATTCAATGTCCAGATCATCATGAATAACGGTTAAAATTTGGGAGAGATCGCTTTCCTTTTTGGCAATTAGTCCGAGTTTCTTTGGAATTAATTTATAATAATCCATTATTGCACGCACAGCTTGTCCGGAGTCGTTCATGAAAGTTGCTCCTTTCATAAAAATTATTTCTCCGTCTTCGCAGATTTCGGCATTGAATTTTTTATTAAATTTCCAAACGAGTCCTCGCGCCAAAGCGATTTTGTCCAGAATTATAAATCCGGAATTATGCCGTGTGTTTGTATATTTTTCGCCAGGGTTGCCCAGGCCAATAATTAAACGCATATTTTTATTTATTTTTAATTTTTTTATCCGTTTTTCCGTGTATTTGTTTATTTTTTTCAACGTAAATTTTAATTGGCGCGCCAATAAATCCAAATTTTTCCCTCAATCTGTTTTCAATAAAACGTAAATAAGAAAAATGGATGGTATCTTTCGCGCCGATGCGTATTTTGAATATGGGCGGGCTTGATCTTTCTTGCGCGAGTTCGTAGATGTGCGGATGTTTTATACCCTTGGCTTTGGCAGGCTTGTGCCACTTTACTATTTTGTTTAAAAATTTGCTCAAACCGTTTGCGCTGATTTCGGTTTTGCGCGCTTCGGCAACTTCCAAAACCAAATCCAATATTTTATCAACCTTACTGCCGGTTTTGGCGGAAACGAATTGGATTGGCGCCCATTGGCAAAAAGGGAAGCGGGCATAAATTTCTTTTTTAAAAACTTCGGTATCTTTTTCTTCCACCAAGTCCCATTTATTGGCGACAATAATCATACTGATATTTCGTTCAATAATTTCTTCGATTATTCTCGCGTCTTGGCGCGTGATTCCTTCGTAAATATTAATCATAAATAAACAGACATCGGCACGATAGAGCGCTTTTAAAGATCTTTCAATACTTTGTTTTGTCAGTGCTTCTTTCCCTTTTTTGTTTCTTCTGCTCTTCTGCTCTTCGCGGCTGATGCCGGCCGTGTCCACCAAAGAGATATCCTTGTTTTGATAATTGATAAAAATATCCTGCGGTTCTCGGGTGGTGTGTGGAACATCACTTACTATAATTCTTTCTTCATCCAATATGGCATTAATCAAGCTTGATTTCCCAACATTCGGTTTACCCAAAATGCAAACGCGAATTTTGTTATTTAATTTTTCTTTTGAATCTTCTTCTTTTTTTATTGAATTTTTTTTAAAACCGCGCTTTTTTATTTTTTTATTTACCAAATCCAACAAGTCACCGGTGCCTGAACCGGTTGTGGCGGAAATCGCCAGTGGTTCGCCAAGCGACAATTTATTAAATTCCGCGATTTCTTTTCGGAGTTTTGGACTGTCCGCCTTGTTCGCTGTTAATATTATTTCCGGTCGCTTGCTTTTTTCCACTCCGGAAAGAATTTTTTTCAGTTCCATAACCATTTCTTTATCTTGTGGCAATGTGCCATCAACGGTGTCAACCAAAAATAATATTAAATCCGCCCGCAAAATATAATCGCGGGCTTGTCTTTGAACCAGGTCGTCAATACTATTTCCAATTATTTTTCTTTTTAATTTTTTTATGTCCATGATTCCGCCGGTGTCAACAATGTGAAAAATAAAATCACCCCATTCCACCTCGCCGATGTTACTATCGCGTGTTGTGCCTTCAATCGGGGAGACAAGGGCCCGATTTTTACCGACTAAGCAGTTAAAAAGAGTGGATTTGCCAACGTTTGTCCGGCCGAAGATTATGACGAGAGGTTTTTGTTTTTTTGTTGTCATATTATTTACTCTTTATTTTCCTCTCCGGAAGAGGTTGCGTCAGCGTCTTGACCGAGTACCAATATAAAATCAGGTTGTATCGGAGAGAATTCTTTTGACACTTCTTGTTTAATATCTTCAGCCAGCCACTCAGGCAATTCCAGAGATACATTGGCGTTTGTTTTTGCTTTAAGAATTTCCAAAGACTCGGCTTTTTCGCCGTAAGTTAAATCATAAATTACCGATTTTTGGAAATTTTGCCGACTGCTATTGCCGATGCGCACCACGGTAAAACCGTATTTTTCCAAATCCATGGAAACCCTGGATGCCAAGCCGTTGATCCATGTGCCGTTGCGCACCTCTATGGATGACTTTTCTTTCGCGACTATGGTTTTTTGTTCCTTTGGCGCATCGGAAAAAACATTATTTACAAAATATTGAATTTCCGCGAAGTCTCCGCTTCTTGGTAAAAGAACATAAGCACCGTTTTCATTTCTTGATTCAATCAGAAGGCTGTTGGCACTGTTGTCCAATACTTTATTGGTAATATTTTCTTTTTGAATATCTTTGAACATGTCCCATAACTTTAGCATCTCCCAAACTTTTAAATTGGTGCTGACGTGTTCGTTTAATTCGCCGACAATATCTGAGAGCATCTTTGGCTTAAGAAGATTTTTGGCGTTTAAAAGTTCTGTTTTTACGGCCAGCAATATTTTTTGCTGACGTCGCGCGCGCGCAAAGTCAGAACCTTCGCCGCTGCCGCCATGGCGCGACCGAGCATATTTTAAAGCCAGTTCGCCATCCATCTCCTGCCATCCGGCTTCAATATACAAATGTTCAAATCTGGAAGAGTAGTCTTCCGCTGTTTCTCTGCCCATGATCGGATATTCATAATCGTTTAAAGTATTGTCTACCATTACCCCTATTCCGTCAACAAGATTGATTATATTTATAAAGCCCTCAAAGTCAATTCGTACGTAATAATCAATCGGAAGGTCCAAAAGGTCGCTTACGGCTTGGCTCACAGCCATGCCGCCGCTTCCGGGATTTTCCATTTCCGCGTAGGCGTTGACGCTGTTGATTTTTTGCCAGCCGCTGTTCTCCATGGGCATGTCCAAATCGCGCGGTATGGAAACGAGCGCGATTTTTTTTGTTGACGGTTCCAAACTGGCAAGCATAATAGTGTCTGTCAAATATCCGCCTTCATGTTGTCTGCCGCCCATGCCCAAAAGAAGAATATTAATCCTGTCATATTTTTCTCCTTTTAATTTAGTTTCCGAACTAAGCGCCAGTTGTTTGATTTGTTTGACAATCGGCAGATTATAAAACCAAGAAGAAGACGAAGATGAGTTTTCAGAGATTGACATTCGGTTGCCGAAAAAGAAAAGTGAGATTATGAGAAAAATAGAAAAATATCCGGCGATTCTTGATAGTCCGCTTTTTTTTCTTTTTATTTTTAAATCTATTATTTCAATTTCGTCCGCAACTGTTTCACGCAAAGTCGCGCCAATTGAGTCAAGATTCTTTTTTTTGTTGTTTATATCAATCATTTAAACAATAAAACACCGCTTTTTTAAGCGAGATATTTTTGTAATTTTTATATCTTGATTATACAAGGGATTTTTTGTTTTGGCAATGAAAAATTTTACATTTGATTTTTTTAAAATTAAATGTTATTATTCTATATAAGTTGATTATTTATCAAAATAAACCAAATAATCTGTTAAAATAGCAGTAAAACAACAGTTGCTTATTTTAATTTTTTATTTTTTTGTTATTTTATATGTTTAAGAAAATTTTCTTTTTTATACTTGAATTATCAAAGATAGTGGTTGTTTCTTTGGCAATCATTATTCCGGTTAGATATTTTTTGATTCAGCCGTTTTATGTAAATGGTAAATCCATGGAACCGAATTTCCATGACCGCGAATATTTGATTATTGATGAACTTTCATATCGTTTCAACGCGCCGGAGAGAGGAGACATTATTGTTTTTCGCTATCCGAAAGATCCGCAGGAATATTTTATTAAAAGACTGATTGGCTTGCCGGGCGAAGAAATTCAAATTAAAGAAGGAAATATTATTATATATAACAGTAATAGTCAAAACGGTTTTATATTGGAAGAAGAATATTTGGATGGAGTAAAAACCTATAGCTCCTCGGCGGAAAAAATAAAATTGGGCGAAAATGAATATTATGTTTTGGGAGATAACCGGAATTCTTCAAAAGATTCCCGAAGTTTCGGTTCGGTGAATAAAAGTTTTATTGTCGGTCGAGTTTTCTTTCGTGGTTTTCCGGTTGATGAAATGAAAGTTTTTACAACACCTGAATATGGAAATTAATACAACCATTGAATATAATTATTGAGTTTTATGCTAAAAAAATTAATAAAAAAAGAAATCAATAATGAGATTCCCGTAAGAAGAGAAAAAAAATTCTTTAGACTTCGCGGGATGAAGGATATTTTATTTGATGAATATAAATACTGGAACGTTGTGACAAAAAAGGCCAATGATTTGGCTGAAGTTTATGGATTCAAAGGAATAGCAACGCCGGTTTTGGAACGTTTGGAGTTATATGAAAAATCAACCGGCAAAGAAACGGATATTGTTTCCAAAGAAATGTATTTATTCATAGACAAAAGCGGTGATAAAGTTGCTTTGCGTCCTGAGGCCACGCCCGGTATAGCGAGAGCGTATATTGAACAAGGAATGTTTAATTTACCACAGCCGGTAAAAACGTATTGGTTCGGTCCGGTTTTTAGGCACGACAAACCTCAAGCCGGAAGATATCGACAGCATTCGCAGATAAATTTTGACATATTTGGTGAAGAAGGACCGGTGGCTGACAGCCAGTTGATATTAATCGTTTATAACATTTTTTCAGAACTGCAGATCGATGTCCAGATTCAGATTAACAGCATCGGCTGCGAAGAGTGCCGCGAAGAGTATGTAATAAAATTGGTGGAATTTTATAAAGAAAGAGGAAAAAGATCCAAGTTGTGTAATGATTGTAAAAGAAGATTTGTGAAAAATCCTTTGCGCCTTTTGGATTGTAAGGAAGATGAATGCCGAAACGTAGCGGAAGGAGCGCCGCAGATTGTGGATTTTTTATGTGAAGATTGTCGCGACCATTTTATTAGGGTATTGGAATATTTGGATGAAATGAACATACCGTATAATTTAGATCCTTTTCTTGTGCGCGGATTGGATTATTATAATCGGACCGTTTTTGAAGTGGTGCCGGCGAAAGCGATTGAAGGAGAATTAAAAAGACAAGATTCTTTTGGAGGAGGAGGACGTTATGACGGGTTGATTGAACACATGGGAGGAAGGCCGACTTTTGCTTGCGGTTTTGGCATCGGAGTGGAAAGGTTGGTGGCAAAAATAAAAGAAGGTAATATCCCCATTACGGATAATAGAAAAAATTTAATATTCATCGCCCAGCTTGGCGAAGGAGCGCGAAAGAAAGTATTCCTGCTTTTTGAAGAAATGAGGCGCACCGGATATAATATTGCCCAATCATTTACCAAAGATAGTTTAAAGGCGCAATTGGAAGATGCGAACGCGCTCGGCGCGAGATTCAGTTTGATTCTTGGACAAAAAGAATTATTGGACGGCACAATCATTATCCGCGATATGGAAGCCGGTACGCAGGAAGTTGTTGATTACAAAAAAATATATAATGAAATAAATAAAAGAATTAAGGATGCGGAAGAAGCGTAGCATGATGCAAATCTACGAATGATATTTGAATCTACAAATATTATAATTCACGTATTCGTAAATTCGCATTCATTTGTAGATTCGCATTATATTTGTAGATTTGCATCATAATTATTATTAACTAGAGAGGAAGGTGTTTACCATGGTTGAATTTAAAAGAAAAAAGGGCGAAAATTTTGAAAGCTTTTTAAGAAGATTCAACAAAACCTTGATAAAAAGCAGAAAATTAAAAGAAGTGCGTGCCAAACAGCATGTCGTTCCAAAAAGAAACAAGAACAAGCAGAAAGAACGTGCCTTGACTGGTTTAAAGTTGCGCGCGAAAAGAGAGTATTTAAAGAAAACAGGAAAATTAAAAGAAGAGCCGAAGGGCAGATGGTAAAAATTAAACCGCGCTTTTTTCCGCTTTTTTGTTAGGCTGGGTTTTAAAACCCAGCCTAACAAAAAAGCGGAAAAAAGCGTTGGAATTTCATCATAAAATTTTTATGTCAAAATTCGAAGAAATAAATAACAACTTGAAAGATGCTATGCGCGTTAAAAACGAGTTGGAATTATCAACCTTGCGTATGATTATTGCCACCATTAAGAATAAAAAAATAGAATTGAAACAAGGTGATGATCTGAACGATGAACAAATTGTGGCAGTGATAAAAACAGAAATAAAAAAAAGAAAAGATTCTATTCTTGCTTATGAGCAAGGTTCTCGTCCGGATTTGGCAGATAAGGAAAAAAAAGAAATAGAAATTTTAACAAAATATGTTCCGGAACAGATGAGCGAGGAAGAAATTAAAAAAATCGCGCGAGAAATTATAAGTTCAGGAGAATTTTCCGCAAATGATTTGGGAAAAGCAATGGGAGCGGTAATGGGCAAGTTGAAAGGTCAGGCGGACGGAGGAGCAATCAACGCGATTGTCAAAAAGATTTTGTCAGAATAAAATAAAAAAATACCGCATTTTTGTAGAGACAGGTTTGAAACCTGTCTCTACAAAAATGCGGTATTTTTTTATTTCCGCTGTATCCCGGGAATAATTTTTTTAATCTGCTCAAAACGCGATGTCTTGGAGAATGATTTTATTTTTTCTTTTGCTCGGTTGGATTTCACGAATTTCAGCCAATCTTGGTTTGGGTTTTTTCGATTTTTTTCAATAATTATTTCCACCACATCGCCATTGCTTAATTTTTGATCGAGCGGCGTCATTTTATCGTTGACGCGGGCGCTGGTTGCTTTATTGCCAATTTCAGTGTGCACCGCGTACGCGAAATCAATTGGTGTTGAGCCGTCAACCAAATCAAACACGTCGCCCTTGGGAGACAAAACAAATATGCGATCATTAAAGATATCCATTTTTATTTCTTGGATAAATTCATTTGTGTCCAAGGCTCTTTTTTGGATGTTTAATATTTCCTTGACCCATCTGGGTTGTTTGAAATAGTCGGTTTTGTTTCCTGATTTTTGTTTGCTGTAATACCAATGAGCGGCGATTCCATACAAAGCTTCTTCGTGCATTTCCTGCGTTCTAATTTGAAACTCCACGGATTTTTTTTCCGGAGCGAAAACAGTAGTGTGCAAACCGCGGTAGCCGTTTGGTTTTGGCATGGCAATATAATCTTTGATCCGATCCGCTTTTGGCTTCCACGTGGAGTGAATTACGCCCAGCGTTTTGTAACAGTCTGAGACTGTCGGTACAATAACGCGCAGGGCGAATACGTCATAAATTTCATCAAATTTATAATCTTTGATGCGCATTTTTTTATAAATGCTGTATAAGTGTTTGAATCGACCGTCAATTCTATATTCAATGCCGGATTCTTTTAAACTTTTTCCTAAAATATTTTTTATTTTTTGAATGTATTGGTTGCGTTCTGTTTTTTTATCAATTTCATATTTATATTCCAGTTCTTTATATTCCTTGGGGTTTAAATACTTAAAACAAATATCTTCCATCTGCCATTTTAACCGCCAGATTCCTAAAAGTCCGGCGATTGGTGCGTAAATTTCCATTGTCTCTTGGGCGATGCGCGTTCTTTTTTCTTCTTCTTTGTGAGCTTCCAAAGTTCTTAAATTATGAAGGCGGTCACAGAATTTTATAATTATTACTCGTAAGTCGCGCGCCATGGCAATAAACATTTTGCGTAAATTTTCTCTTTGTCTTTTAACACCGTGATATTTTATTTTACTTAATTTTGTAATTCCCTCCACCAATTTGGCCACCTCATCGCCAAAATTTTTTTTAATATCTTCCAGCGAATAATTTGTATCTTCGGGAACATCGTGCAAAATTCCGGCAATTACGGTGTTCAAGTCAGCTCGCATCTGCGTCAAAAGAAAAGCAGTGTGCAGGCCGTGCTGAATATATTGTTCGCCATTCTTTCTTTTTTGCCCTTCATGCGCTTTTTTCGCGAAATCATAAGCCAACTGCAAAAGATCCGTGTCAGAATGCGGATCGTTTTCAAGAACTTTGGCAATTATCCTGTCGATGGTCATAAATTTAAATTATTGTTTATGATTTTTGCTGAAGCTATTATTTTTTGGTTGTGTTTTTTTTGTTTTTTGTGTTATAATAATATTATTATATAACTGTGGATTAGTCAAATATTTTTGTGTTTTTTATGGTGAAAAAGAATAGCATAAAAACAAAAATTTTAATTTTATTTATAGTCGCCGTGTCTCTTTTTGCCACGGCTCATTTTGCAATGGCGCAAAATACTGATTTTGGATTGAATTATGCCAATAATGTGGGATTAGGTGGAGGAGATTCTGACCCGCGAGTAGTGGCCGTGAGAATTTTGCAGCTTATTTTGACGTTTTTAGGAATTATTGCGGTAGTAATTATTATGTATGCCGGCTGGCTTTGGATGACCAGTCAAGGAGATGAAGAAAAAATAAGAAAAGCCAAACAAACTTTAATCAATGCAATTATTGGCATGATTATTATTATGTGCGCGTTTTTGATTGTCAGTTGGGTATTGAATAATTTGGGTCCGGATGGACAACGGCAACAAGGTGGAATCAATCAGCCCGGGACAGTGTCCGGATATGGAGCAATTGGCTCTTGCTCGGTGGAAACGGTTTATCCGGAAGTGAATCAAAAAGAAGTGGCCAGAAATACTTCAATCATAGTGACATTTAAAGAAGACATTAATCCTCAAACAGTTTGCCAAGATACCAATAATAATGGAACATATTGTGATTGCGTTGGCGCGAATTGCGACCGGGCAATCACGGGCGGAGACGATCCAAGTGTGAAAATATTTTATAGAAACGAAACAGATAGTTGTGTTAACGGCACGGTTTGTAACAGTTTGGTAGCCGATTTAATAGCAGTAAGTAATGATAATCGTACTTTTGTATTTATTCCGGCCAATTATTTGGGTTCGCCTTCGGAATATATTTGGTATTCGGTTTATATATCCAACGCGGTTGAAAATTCCGGTGGACAAGGAATATTCGCTCATTGCAGTTTGGATTATCTTCTCTGGAGTTTTGAAGTAAGCAATAGAATTGATTTGGATCCACCACAAGTTTTGCAAAGTGGAATTTTTCCACCTCCGGATAATGAACAAGATGTTTTTACGGCCAGCGCCTCCGCGAGGGCTTCGGGCAACATTACGGTCAATAGTCAGCCACTTGCCTTGGTCAAAGCGACAGCCAGTATAAACGCTCCAGTGTCAGGTTTGGAAATAATATCAATCAATGAAAGACATAATCAATCCGGTAATTTAACCTTGGCTGTGGAGCAAGACGCAAAGACAATTTCACTGAGCGGAAGTTCCGGTCCGTTGGGCGCGTCTACTGTTGGAAATAATAATACGGTTGTTTTTTCTTCTTTTTTTACATTGCGCTTGCCGCAAGAATATACAGCCGGACAAAGTTGGAGCATTGCCGTGACTCCGTTTCGCGAGTCTGATATTTTGACAGTCGGTTCAATTATTTATTCTTTTGTTCCGGCTGGAGCAACAAATCTTGCTGTTGGGCAAATTCCTTTGGGAGGAACAACGGCAATTACTGCTCAAAATATTTCCAATGTTATCAACGGAACATCTGATTCGCCGGCCAATCCAAGTGTATCGGCCAACTATTCCGGAAACATGATTACCATAATCGCCAAGATTGCCGGAGCCGTTGGCAACCATATTAAAGTGTCATCAAATTCTTCCGGTCTTATTGTTCCTTTGACCGGATATTTAAGCGATGGTAAAGACCAAGGCGTTTCAGTGAGCGTGCGCGACAAAAGCGATAAGCCAAAAAATTCCGTAATCCAGATTAATTTTAATGAAGCGATTATGCCTTCTGTCGTGTCAGGTGGCGCGGACGAAGTAAGCGATCGTATCAGAGTGGTTAATAATAATTCCGGCGTTGTTCACGCCGGCGAGGCATGCTCAACAAATAGCGATTGTCTTTCATATGATTGTTCGGCCGGAGTTTGCAGGAATGATTATTTATCCGGAAAATTTGTTATATCAAATGTATATAAAACAGTTGAATTTATTTCCAGTAATATTTGCGGGGTCAACGGCTGTGGCGAGGAAATTTATTGTTTGCCGGAAAACAGCAATTTGCGTGTTGAATTAAACGCGGCCAACTTGATAGCTTGTTCCGATAATAATGATTGTCTGCCTTTCTCTCCATATAACGTTTGTGAAAGCGGACATTGTCGCAGTGACTCTCTTCAAAAAAATTATCCGATGTCGTCATTGAATTTTGACGGTATTATGGATGCGGCCAGAAACTCTCTTGACGGCGACAGAAGCGAAGAAGCCGAAGGTCCGGTTGAATATTATAATGAAAATAACTGGACGGGGAGTGGCGATAATTACAGCTGGTCGTTTTTTATTAGTAACGTATTGGACGCATCGTCTCCACAAATTGAATCAATAAGTCCGGATTATGGGCAAAACGGAGTCTCACAAATTGAACCGGTAAAAATTCAATTCAACAAAGTAATGATGAATTCCAGCTTGGCAACAGGCATTAGGGAAGTAAGCGTTAACAATGGGACAGTAGTCAGGCATAAAAATATAAATCTTTGGAATTTAAATAATTTGGCAGTTGGTTATTGGATAGCAAGCGAGGGAATAAACAGTGATTCCGGAGCAAGCAGTGAGCTGGACAAAACCGCTGTGGAAATCAGACATACGGATTTTGGTGGCAATACCGGTGTCAGAACACAAATCGGTTCGGGCGTGCGTGATGTTTATCAAAATTGTTACAAGCCAAGTGCCGGCCCTGGTTGCTCTGCCAATTCCGCTTCGCCTTCTTGTTGTGACGGGAGCAGTACGGCGGATTTGGACGCAGAAGGGAACTGCTTATAACAGTCCCCAGTCCTCGGTCTTCAGTTATTTATAAATATTTTAAGATATAAATCAGCGTCATGTTTAAAAAAGCAAGTAAAATTTTTATTTTTGCTATAATCGCAGTTGCTGTTTTTGGGGCTGTAAATTTTGCTTTTGCGCAATCAAGCGATTTCGGATTGAATTACGCCAATAATGTTGGCTTGGGAGGCGGGGATTCTGATCCGCGAGTCGTGGCCGTTAATATTGTGCGCATCGCTTTGACATTTTTAGGAATTATAGCGACGATTATTATATTATATGGAGGCTTTCTTTGGATGACCAGCGCCGGCGACTCGCAAAAAATGGAAACGGCCAAAAAAACTTTAATCAATGCAGTCATCGGTTTAGTTATTATTATGAGCGCGTTTTTGATAGTCTCGTGGGTATTGAATCAAATGCAAAGCTCCTTGGGGGGAACTTCTTCCGACGGGACAGATCCCGGCGATGGCGGAGAAATAACGCAATCCGGTGAATCATTTTCCGTTCTTTCAAAAAGCCCGGGTAACGGCATTTACCCCATAAACACAGTGGTTAGATATTATTTTTCTCGTGATGTTGATGCTGACACGGTTTCCGCTTCTTCATTTGTTTTAAGTGACGAAAACGGTAATGTGAACGGAACATATAATATTGCCGGACGATATATTGAATTTATTCCCAGTGGCGATTGTCCTCAAAATGATTGTGGAGCAACTCGTTGTTTTGAACCCGGCCAAACCATAAATGTTAACGCGTTAAACGGCCAAGGAGGAATATTGGATGTCGGCGGGACAACACTTTCCTGCGGACTTAACGAAAATAATTCTTGTGATTTAACGTTTAACACCAGCGATCAAATTGATTGCGCCAAACCGTCAGTGGCCATATTGTCTGATAGTCAACTTTGTCTTGGTGCGCCGAACCAGCTTGGGTTTAGCGCCAATGACGACAGCGGAGTTTCCCAAGTTGAATTTAAAGAAGAAGAGAATGGCGGAGCATTGCAAATTCCTTCACCATTTCAAGATACCCCGCCATTTATTATTGGTTGTGATTCTTCTCCTTGCGGACAAGGAATCAATTGGTGGACGGAAGGATTGGGAACAATTATTTGGCAGCCGGAAGAGCCAGCCTATTCCGCTGGTCGATCTTACGCGATTAATGCCACCGCTTCCGATTTGGACAGCAATACCGCGTCAGCGGAGAAAAATTTTGTTTTAAGAGCGGCGCATTGTTGCAATAACATATTGGATGAAAACGAAACCGGTATAGATTGCGGTGGGCAAGATTGCGCTTCTTGCTCCGGCGCGGCCTGCGGGAACAGTTTGAACGATGATTGCGCAAGTAATCAAATTGATTGTAATTTAAATAATAATCGTTGTGCCTCTGACTTGTGCGAATGTTCTGCTTCAACAGCCGATTGCCAGGCCGCGAATTACGCGACAGGAGTAAACAATTGTTGTCTTTGTCAAAACGCGCCACGCATTGATTCCGTATCGCCGGCAGGAGGATTCTGTCGCGACGGCGCCGGTAATCCAACAAATTCTTTTTGCGCAGAGGATGGTGATTGCCAAAGTAATAACTGTGATTTGGAAACCGCGAATTCTTCTCCAGGAGGTATGATCACAATCAATGGCAGATTTTTTGGAAATTCCGCCGGAACCGTAACAATAAACGGTGAGTTGGCATTGAATCCGCAAGCCACAAATTCAAATTGCCAAAACAATTGGTCTGATAATCAGATTTTGGTCGTGGTGCCTGCCAATGTCAATCCTGATCTTGTGAATTCGGCAAAAATAATAGTTTCTGTCGATGGACGTTCCGATTCCAATATGGATAATCGCGGATCGATATTTAATTTTATAATAAATCAAATAGCCCGACCGGGAATTTGCGCTTTGGACCCATTATCCGGATCAGCCGATACCGCGATAACATATCATGGTTTGCGTTTTAATAATAGCGCGCAAGCCAACTTCGGAAATACATCATCTTTTGTTCCGGCGTTTAATTCCGTGTTCGTTTCACCTGAAAGAATAAACGCGGTAGTTCCGAATTTGAATTCCGGCCGAGCCACAACTTTTATTTTAAATGGTAATGGAGCATTTAGTAATTATTTTAATTTTGAGGTAATAAAAAGCGCTTATTCCGGGCCGTATATAATCTCTTTCAGTCCTGTACAAGGGAGAGACGGTCAATATGTGACGATATCCGGCGGTAATTTTGGCAATGCTTCTCCTTCTCAAATTGGGGAAACATATAGAGTGTTTTTCTTTAATGCGGAAGGGAATGAAAAAGAAGCAGATTACGAATTTCCAGCTGCTTGTTCCGCATCTTTATGGACCAATAATCAAATTATAGTTAAGGCTCCTGATTTGTCAGATTTTACAGATAGTAATTTTTATATAAAAGTGGATGCAAATGGAAAAGAAGCGGATACCAAAAATATTGTACGAACCGGCGGAATTTCGCCTCTCTTTTTATATGATAGTTCCGCGCTTCTTGCGCCCGGATTATGTAAAATCAGTCCGGTTATGGGCGTGCCTGACAGTGAAATAAATTTTATCGGCGAATATTTTGACGCGGCCACAAACGATAGCGCGATATTGTTTTATAGAAATGAAAGACAATCAGGAAGCGCGATTTTAAACTGGGAGGAAGATGCTGAATCCGGAGCAGATGAAGCGCGCACCACGGTTCCAGCGACCGCAATCACCGGTCCGGTAAAAGTTTCCAAAGGAAGCCCTGCCTCAGAAAGTAACGGTTTGAATTTTTCAATCGGTTCTTGTCTGGAAGCTTCCAGCCCAGATGATGCTTGCGGAGTTCAAAGCTGTTGCCCCGTCGGTACTTATAACGCAGGTTATTGCGTTGACGATATCAGCGTCGGTTGTTATCCGGATATTAAAAGTTCGGTTTTTGAGTGGGGATTTTCCACCGGTCTTGGAGTTGATCTTCCGGAATCTTGCTCCAGCAGTCAAAATTTTTGCGTCCAAGACAATAGTGTCTGTCCTGCTGATTATGAATGTAATGATTCATGTGTATGTGTTCCGGCGAATACCGAATCTTGTTCAGGTCTTGGTTCCACACAATGTTTTGACTCTGTCTATTGTCCGAATTCTCCGGGGCGCTGTTCAGCCAGCCAAGGAGGCGTCTACGAGACTCTTGTCACTTGTGATTATTCTTGTTCTTTTTGTTCTACACAAGGATGCGTTTATCGCGATACAATTGATAGATGTGTGGTCGCAGATTCAACTTGTCGCGAAGCCGCGCAAGATGTTTTTAATGATCCGGTAATAGCTTATTGTGAAGCCGGAAAATTATATTTTGACACTTACGCGTCCTGTCCCACGGACTGGATAAAAGATAGTGGTGGCAAGAGTAGATGCCAAAAAGTCGGTGCGGTTTGTTCTGCATGCGCGACAGGTTCTACCTGTCAAGACTATGACAATGACGGCGATTGGGATTGTGTATTTAGCAGTGATATTTGTCCGGATAATTCAATTTGTCAAAGTAATGGCGAATGCCAAAAAACAAAAGGCGCTTCTTGCGAATGCTGTTGTGAAGTCGGCCAAAGCGCGAGAGATTGTTGCCCGCTTCTTGAATGTTCCGGTGAATGTGGCAGTGGCACTTCTTCCGATGGTGCGTCTTTTGGATATTGTACTGGTTGCGCCGACGCTGGTTCCACCGCAGCCGAACAAGATGCTGCTTGTAATTGTTCCGGAGCTTCCGGAAAATATTGTGATACAAGTAGCGCGGATTATCCGCAAGGAGTTTGTCGCGACTGCGGAGCTCTTTCTACAAGTAATGAGTGTTCAACTCATAGTCAATATTGTTGCGTAGACAATATGAAAAATTCCGCTTGTCGCGGAGTAGATGAAGATGAATCGTCAATTCCGGGAGGCAACGGACTTGCCTATTGTCCATATTATGATTGTACACAAACTGATCCGATAACTTGCGAAAATAGTCCGGATATTTCCGGGACATACAAGTCACTGGATATCTGTTCATCAAAATGTGGTAATGGCGGTTCGATCGGAGGTCAATCGTGCTTTGATGAATCAACCGGAAATTGTGGTTTGCTTTGTTCAAACCCTTATAGTTGTATCGGAGAAAGCGGTTGTGCGGGCGGAAATTGTGTTCCGAATGATACGACTTGTTCTTGTTGCTGTGACACTTCAGCCTCACCTGATTCTTGCACTAATATTAACTCAATCTTGGATTGCCGCGAAGCTGAGCCGTGCGCGGGCGGACAAAGGGGGTTGTGTTGCGGTTGCAGTGATGATAGTCAATGCGCACCGTCTGGAGAGGCGGAATTGGCCGGTTGCGGACGTGATACTTGCTGTCGCGCCAGACCCAACGTGGTTAGTGTCGCTCCGACTGAAACTGCGCCGACTGATAATGCCGTAAATATTTGTCGCAACGCAATTATCTCCGTTGAGTTTGACCAAAAAATGGATGTGTCCAGTTTTTCCGGAAATATTATTATCGTTGGAGATTATGGAGCGGATTTATGCCCGGATGATACAACATATATTTCTTTAAATGATTTGAATAAAAATAAAAATAAATTTATTATAGCAAACATATTCAGTAGATTGGCAAAATCAATTTATTCAATTTTCCCGATAGAATCCGCTGTTGCTTATGAGACGCCGGATCCGACACATAATTTTTGCGCCATAACCGGAGCAACCGGCGGATATAACAACGCGGCCGAGCATGGCATATTAGAGTTCAAACCGAACAAAGTACTGGACGGAGACAGAAGATATTATGTGATAGTAAAGGGAGACAAAAATTTAGACAGTTCCGAGGGCGTAAAAAATTATTGGGGCATAGGGATGAACGGCAATGATACGGAAACAATGAGCGGGGCGCAATTCAGCCGAGCCCATATCTCCATGTTCACTACCATGCCGGAGCAGGCCAGAAACAATGGTGTTTGCGAAATCAGCCGTGTGGAAGTGAACCCTTCTTCATATTTATTCCAAACAACGACCAACGATCTGGATGAAATTGATACCAATCCAAACGATTCAACTTTTGATACGGCGCGCGATAGAGATAAACTTTTTATCGCCCAATCCTTAAGCGCCAACGGTCAAAAATTGGTTTCTCTTCCGGGCGTTTACAGTTGGATATGGGACTGGTCCATAGGTAATGAAGATATTGTTAAAGACATTAGTCCTGCCGTTCTTGTCGGGTCCAATCGCGTTTTGATACAAGCCGTGGACGGAATAACAGATTGGAGAACAAGCGTTTCAGCAACAGCAAACGTTGTCACGTCAAGCGCCTCGTTCACCGGACAAGCAGATGTTTATGTTTTTATTTGTGATAATCCGTGGCCGCCAATAGACTCCGACGGTTTTTGGTCGCCGTGGAAAGACGCGTCCGGAAATTGCAATCCTCCTTCCGCCAGTTGTGGTAATACGAATTATGAAATATATTATTGCCGTGATGCCGGCGTAACCGGGACATACGATGATTTACCGGCAATATTGAGCGGAAGCACTTTAATAAAAGGAAAATCAGAGTGGAGGTGTCGTGGCGGATTTTATAACAATGAATTATGCGCGGATGAATCAAGTTGCGCCGTACCCAATGTGCCGACAACTAATATCAGCTGTGTAAGTGGCCATTGTCAAACAGACTTAATCGATGGCGGAACTTGCGCGTATGATGCGGATTGTCAAAAGAAAGGAATTTGTGATGGTGTGTTTAAAGAAGCTTATTATTTCCGCGAATCAGTTCCCGTGATTGGAGATCTGATTCTTTATAACGTTAGCGACAGCCAAACAGAGGAAGGAGATAACGCGGCTTTTTGGTGGGATTCGGTTCCTGACGCAGACAGTTATGTTATTTATTACGGAAAAGCATCCGGCTCTTATTCTGATAATATATCTGTCAGCGAAACGAAAAATCACAGCGAGTTCAGTCCTTATTATATTTTTTCCTTGGAAAAAGGCGCGACATACTATTTCGTTATTTCGGCAAAAAACAGTATTACCGGCGCGGAAAGTGAACTTTCTTCAGAGATTTCGGTAAAAATTCAAGACACCGCCTCTCCAGTCATAGTAAACGGCAATTTGTTTAAGGCCGTTCCGGGAGATAAAAATATTGATTTGGACTGGTCTGAAACAAAAGATGCCACACTTGCGGCAAATAATGATTTGGCCGGATTCAGAGTGTTTTGGGCAGAAAAGAGCGCCACAGATTATGCCAACAAGTCCGATATCGGTTTGGAATGGGGCGCGATAATCAGTGATGTTAAGAATGGCGTAATTTATAAAGTGGCTATCGCGGCTTATGATACTTCCGGAAATTTTTCCGAAAAAGCGGAACTCGTGAACTTGGCTCCTTTTGCGACGCCGTCCAATCCTAGCGCCAAAGCGGGAACAGAGGATGGGACAATTGATTTAAATTGGACATTGCCTGCCGAAGGCGTGGCAGGAGTTATTATTGAAAGCCGAACCGCGTCTTCACAAGAATGGACACGAGAGACCATTGACCATCGCGTTGAAACTTATTCAGTCGCGAATTTAAATTCAGGTATCACTTATTATTTTAGAATCAAGTCGTTTAATCAAGCGAATATTGAAAGCGCTCCGACCGGTGAAGTGAGTGTGGCTGCGAAGTAAAAACAATGGTTTTTATTTAATTGGCGAGTCGGATAAAAAATATTTAGTTTTGAAAAATTTTTATGTTGAAAAAAATATTTGTATTTTGCGTTGTGGTTTTTTTCGCGCTGTTTTTCTTTTCCGCCGCGGATGTGAATGTGGCGCGGGCTGCTTTCGGAAATTTTATACTTTCCGGTGGATCGCAGCTTACGGACAATTTTTGCGTTGACGATGATATTTATGTTTATTTGAACGGAAATTTGATTTATAGCGATATAGATCCGCACTGGGCTAGTTGCAATAATCAGCCGGTTAATTTTCAAGCTAGCGTCGGAGACGTGTTAATGGTATCTGCTATTGACTCAAAGGGCGGATGTCGCGGTATTGGACCGCTCTGGCTTCATTATGGAGATGAGAGCGTTAAATTGGACGATGGTCAAGAAGATGGTTGCGAAGGTTGGCCAGCTGGGACAGTTTTTTACAATAAGACTTTTAATATCCCCGCTGTTGCGTCCAATCCGATCATTATTGTGCCAGGGATTATGGGGAGTTGGTATTCTGATGGCGAGTGGAAGTTGGATCCAATTCTTGACACCTATGATAATTTATGGGACGCTTTTCTCCAAGCCGGCTATGAAGAGAATAAAACTTTATTCGCTTTTCCATACCAATGGCGCAATTCCAATGTTGTAACCGCGCAATTTTTAAAACAAAAAATAGATGAAGTAAAAACAATTTCCGGCAGTGATAAAGTTGATATTGTGGCTCATAGCATGGGCGGACTTGTGACACGGTATTATGTTGTCAGCGATTACTATGACCACGATGTTGATAAGATTGTATTTTTAGGGACTCCGCACAAAGGAGTGCCGAAGAGTTATTTAAGATGGGAAGGAGCGACAGGATTTGAAAGTTATCAAGAAAAAATAGCAAAAATATATTTTATTTCTGAAGCTCACTTGTTTGGTTATGATAGTTTATTTAGTTATATTCAAGACAGAGTAAAATCAGTGGAAGAACTATTGCCAGATTACATTTATCTGCAAGATATGGACAGCATATCATTAAGGCCGTACGATAAAATTAATTATCCTGACAATTATCCATATAATGATTTTTTGGAATACTTGAATTCGGAAGAAAAAATAAATCAATTTTTAAACAGTGGTATAAGCGCATTAAACATTACTGGTTATACTGGCGACAATACCATAAATGTGATTAAAGTAAGTTCTGGTGAGGATTATAGTCCGATGTGGGAACATGGATATAGAGAAGAGACAATAAATTTAGCTGGCGATGGAACGGTGCCAAATATTAGTTCATTGCCATTCCCTGTATCTGTAATTAATGATGCTTCTCATGATAGTTTTCCGACAGAAGCTCAAAAACAAGTGATATCATATTTAACCGGTACAATGCCAATTTATGAAATTAACAACACGCCGGAGCCGGAAGAAATATTAGTAATTAGCATTCATTCTCCGGCTGATTTTGTGATTACTTCTCCGAGCGGCCAAAAATTGGGTAAAGATTTTACAAATAATGTGAATATCAATGAAATAGAACACTCTTTTTATACGGGCTTTATTAATGAACCGGAATTCGCCGTGATTATAAATCCGGAACAGGGCGAATATAAAATAGAATTACAAGGAACTGATAACGGCGAATATGCAGTGGAAGTAGATTATATCAGTGAAGAAAAAGAAATCACCAAAGATTTTACCGGTAATATCAACTTGAATGAAAATCATGCTTTTGATTTTAATTATAATAATGAAAACGAAGAAAATCCGATTGGCGATTTGGAGCCGGAAGACGAAATTCCGCCGGTTATAGCGATAAACAATCCGATTGAAGGGGAAAAGTATTTACATAGTGAAAATTTGACGATTGATTATTCGGCAACCGATGATTTTTCCGGAATAGAAAATATTTATATATATTTGGACGGAAATATTTTATCAACAACCACGGTTGATTTGTTTTATCAAAGGCTCGGCGCGCATGTTTTAAAAATTACCGCGGTAGACATGGCCGGCAATGAAACAATAAAAGAAATTGATTTTATGATAATATCCAGTATAGACAGCGCGATTGATGACGTGAAAAGATGTTACGGCGAAAATATTATAAAACGGGAACGGATTAAAAATACGTTAATAAAAGATTTGGAATGGGTAAAGGAATATATTGAAAAGCATCAAGACAATCCTAATGCGGAGATTCTGAAAAAAATAATTAAAACAAAATACGAGGTTATGATAAAGTTAATAAATATTTACGAAAAGCAAGATTGGATAATAAAGTATGGAGGTGATATAATTAAACAAGATATTAATTATTTAAAAAATAATTTATAATAATTTATGAGTGAAAAAACGAAAGATATTATAACAATAATCAGCGTTTATTGCGGATCTATACTGTTGGCGTTGATATTGGCGCCGGTAGGCGGAGCATTACATAGGTTTTTTTGGGAGTTTAAAGGATGTGATATTTTCATTGGGTTATGTGATGAAAGAGCCGTTACGGAAGGTTTTGTTTATTTTTATATTTTTTTGTTGGCTATTTTTTCCTTTGCGATATTTATACAGAAAAAAGCTTGGAAAGTTTATTTAATCGGAACTTTTTTATTTTGGTTATTATCGATTCTTTTTATAATTACAGATTTTGATAAATATGCCCTGCAAGACAATATTGGATTTTTAATTTTGATGCTCTGCCTTCTCGCCGTTGGTTATGGAATCGGTATAGGAATAAAAAAGTTGATTAAAAATAAAAATTAATTTTTTTAAAAAATAGTGTTATTTAAATATATGAAATGTATTTTGTGCGGGAAAAATGAAAGTAAGTCGGTATTTAGGGAAAACGGCATTGATATTTTAAAATGCGAAAATTGCGGGCATATTTTTTCTTCTTATCGGCAAAAGGATGATTATGAAGATTATTACGGAGAGCGGATTGTCGCGGAAGACCATTTTTGGTGGAAAGACGCTCATGAAAAAATGTATGAAGATTTTTGCGAAAAGTTTATCTGCGGCGGACGCGGAAAACTTTTAGATGTCGGTTGCGGCCTCGGTTATTTTGTGAAAAAGAATAGCGCGTATCCGGATTGGGAAGTTTTTGGATATGAGGTTTCTGGTCCCGCGGTAGAATTCGCGAAAAATAGTTTGAAATTAAAAAATGTTTTTCGAGGTCGCGTGGAAGATTCTTCTTTTCCGGATAATTATTTTGACGTCATCACCTTGTGGGACGTTATAGAACATATTCCGAATCCGCATCTATCGCTTCGTTATTTAAATAAAATATTAAAAAGAGGCGGTTTTATTTTTATGCATACGCCTAACGCCGATGTCCAACTCTTTAAGGCAAAATTAAAAAAAATTTTTCAAAACGTAAATCCGCATGCCCATTACATGGAGGCGAAAGATCATGTCAATATATATACTCCAAAAACAATCAAAGTGCTACTTGCAAAAAATAATTTCAAAAAAATAAAATTTATCCACCTCAAACCGATTCAAAGCGTCTCTGGCAGCAAGAATATTTTTTTAAAATTGTTAAAAAATTTTTGGTTTTATATTTCTAAGATTATTTTTTTTACATCCGCCCATAAAGTAAACGTGGATAATTTATTTGTTATTGCCGAGAAATAATATATTTTTAAAGATTTATAATCGGTGGCCATAAAGATACGTAAATATGCGACGGACAAAAGCTGTTAAAACACAGCAGTCCAAACACGTGTTTATATTTTAAAAATTAAAATTATTAATTTATGTTTGACGACTTAACCAAAAAATCAAATCCGCCCGTGGCTTCCGATAATAATTCGGTTGCGCCAAAAGCACCTGTTCCGCGTCCGTTATTTCCGAAACAAGAGGATAAGAGTTTTACGGAAACGCCATTTGAAACCGAAACCAACCGTCCGATGGGTGCCGGTCAAGGGCATTTTGTAAAAGAAGAAACTCATCATCCGGCCGTGAAAAGCCAGCCTGCTCCTGTCACACCACCGATTGATAATGCGCAATCCAGAAAAGATTTGGAAGATATTTTTGCCGAAGAAGGAGAGCCGATAGTTGAAAAACAAAAACCGGCGGTATTCCGCTCCGAGAATAGACCAACACAAATAGCGGAAACTGAAGAAATACCGGCAAGCGGAAAGATGCAGAAATTTGTTTTGTTAGTTATATTATTTTTGGGCCTTGTTGGCATATCGGCCGCTTCTTATTTCGGGTATAAATATTTTATCGGTCAAGAAGAAATAATTATAGATTCAAAAGATTTGAATCAAAACGTTGTGGAAGAGGACAAAAATATTACGCCAAAAATTGAAATAAATTCCTCGGACGTGGAAATTGACAGCACAGAACCTGTAGAATCAAATTTGAACGAAATCGGTATTGAGGCTGAAAATGATTTTGATCAAGATGGGTTGTCCGACCGAAGAGAAGAGGAACTTGGCACAGATCCTTTTCTGATAGATACGGATCATGACGACTTGTTTGATTTGGAAGAAGTTACCATATACAAAACCGATCCCAACAATTCCGATACTGACGGTGATGGCTATAGTGATGGTGAAGAAGTAAAAAACGGCTATAATCCAAACGGAGAAGGTAAGTTGCCACAAAAATTAACTCCCTAAAATTATAAAATTATGACTGAAAACGAACCAAAAAAAGAAGATTCCAAATTGGGTCACGGAGAATTTGTAAAAAGAGAAGATGATGTTGATATTAAAGATGTTGTGGTGCATACTATGCCCAAACGTTTTTTAAATTTTCGAACCGCTACGAACAAAGCCAAGAGCGAAGGAATTTTTATTATCGCAGGCGGCGTATTGATTTTGGCCGTTATTTTGGTTGGCGCTTACTTCTTTTTGTTTAAGAAGCAAAATATGGGTTTGTTAAAAACAAAAAATGAAATAATAGTGGAAGAAGAAAAAAGAACAGAAGATAATTTTATTCAAACAATACCAGAAGACAAAAACGTGATTGAACAAGAAGAAGACTCCGGTATTTTGTCCAACGTAGATACGGTTGATGAAACAATAGAGGAAGAAAACACGACCGGTGATATTGAAAAAATCATTATAAATAGTGAATCCGCTTCTTCCACAAATTCCGAAGAAGAAGTTCAAGAAGAAAATACTTCGCAAATCGTTTTGGACGCCGATCAAGACGGCTTGGGCGACAAAGAAGAAAGTATTTTTGGAACCAGAAGCGATTTGGAGGATTCTGATTTGGATAGTTATAGTGACCTGACCGAAGTTCTTGCTCTTTATAATCCGGACGGCGCTGAAAAAATTATGGTTAATTCCGGAATAGAAAGATATGAAAATACAGCCTACGGATATTATCTATATTATCCTAAAGATTGGAGCATAAACAATGTCGGCGGCGTTTCTTCAATAATGTTTAACACGCAAGACGGACAATTTATTCAAGTTGTTGCCGGACAAAATACAGAAGGTAGGATGCTGGACGACTGGTATAGAGAACAATTCAGTGTCACAGAAATCAAAGACAGCCAAATGCTTGTGAAAAACGGTTGGACCGCGATTCAAAACGAAGACGGCTTGACGGTTTATTTAACAAGCGATAAGTCGGATAGAATATTCACCTTGTTTTACAATACCGGAGAGAATAGCAATCTGTATTATGAAAATATTTTTAAAATGATGTTTAATTCTCTGGAAATCGGAATGTAAAAAGTTATGGTGGAAATTAACAATAAAACCAAAACAAAAATTCCGGAGAAATTTCTTTTAAACACCGTAAAAAAGTTTTTAAAATATTATCAAAAAGAAAACCATGAAGTTTCCATCGCTTTTGTCGGCGACGCGGCAATGCGCGATTTGAATTTGAAATACAGAAAAAAAATCGGTCCGACCGATGTTCTTTCTTTCAGTGGCGAGGGTAAATTTTTGGGCGAGATAATTATTGATTGCGCGCAAATTAAAAGACAGGCAAAAATGGCGAGAAAAAATTTTTTGGAAGAATTGGTATTTATTTTAATCCACGGCCTTTTGCACTTGATTGGATATAGTGATAAAACTGAAAAAGGCGCGAGAGAGATGGAAGTATTGGGAGAGAAATTTATTTCCCGCCTCTCTGCGTTTAAAATATAATATTATGATAAAAATAAAACGTTTATTTAAGAGTTTTCAATACGCCTTGCGCGGTTTTGCGAGAGTGATGAGCGAAGAGCAGAATCTGAGAGTGCAAAGCGCTGTTGGCGCGCTGGTAATTTTTTTGGGCGCATATTTCCGCGTTTCTCGTTTTGAATGGTGCTTTTTGGTTTTGGCCATCGGCTTTGTAATGCTCGCGGAAATTATGAATAGCGCCGTGGAGCGTGTTGTTGATATTTTGAAACCGCGTATGGACGTCTATATCAAGGAAATAAAAGACATCATGGCTTGCGCCGTGATGTTTGCCTCTCTTGTTGCCGTTATTATGGGAGTGATTATATTTTATCCATATATAATTAATATAT